>NZ_JBFTNV010000031.1:0-128795 GCF_056397645.1 Rhizobium sp. 05L429
CCGCAACGTCGCCCCCGCAACGTCGCCCGCGCATCGATCGCCCGCTGACCGCACAGCATTCACTCTTTGAAGCTGCTTGACGCCCGCTGATGATGCGGGCGTTTTTGCGTCGATGTCCACTGTCTGCGATCGAGTCCTGCCATCGATCTTTCCCGATCTTTTCGACTTGCCGTTCTTGCATGGGTGCAGTGCAACATAAGCAATAGTAAGTGGTTCGTAGTCGGCGTACAGATAACCGCATCGAAGCGATGCATCTCCTCCCGCAGAGCTTCGAGTTTCAGACGGCCCACTCCTCCTCCCAGGGTCGTCTGTATGAACAGCGGCACTCCTCCTCCCAGTCGCTGTTCAATTCTTTTCGAAAGCCTGCCGCACCTCCTCCCGCGGCAGGCCTTTTCGTTTTGGGCTATTCTCCCGAAGGTCAAGATTGAGTTGCAGTCGACATACGCTGCCTTCGAGGTTCGCGTCCGTCAGCAAAAGAGCGAGGGGCGCTCTAGTTGAGCAAATTTGCAGGAGGTTGTTCTCCTTCAGCGGGTTCTGAAAGAAGCTCGCAAATTTGCATCCAAGCACGCCCGCTATCTTTCCCAGGGAGCCAATCCCGAGGTTGCTTCCGTTCGATCTGAGAGATCGAGACCCTCTCTAAGTTAGCTTCCAGTGCAAGACGCTCCTGTGAGAGGCGGCGCGACCCCAACTTACGCGCATTCCAAGTGACCTGGGCTTCTGCCTACCGCTGCCCCCATAGGCAGCGGCGAGATTGGAACGGTTCGTGCAAAGTATGCAAGAGCCGCGCGCTGTGGTCTCTCTGATCAGGCTGTGGTCATGACGTCTGTCATAAGCCTGATAGTCTCGTCTGGATATCGTTTGTAAGCAGGCCCGCATAGGGGTAGAGCGCTGGCGAGCCGCCGCAATGAATGAAGAGGACGTGTGAGCCTTTTGCGATCGAGCCGTTCTCGACGCATCCGATGATGCCGGCGACAGCCTTGCCGGTATAAACTGGGTCGAGCAGCATGCCCTCGCGGTTACCGGCGAGCTTGATCGCCGCGTTGCCGGCTTCCGACGGGATGGAATAACCAGGGCCGATATAGTCGTTCTCGATGCGGATTTTGTCAGCGGTCCAGCGCTTGTCGAAGCCCAGCAGTTCGGCGCCAGCGTTGGCCATGACGGCGATACGCTCGCTGAAGGGAACGGCGCTGCCGGTGACCGCAATGCCGACGACTTCGGCCTTTGGCATGAACATGGCGCAGCCGATATGCAGGCCGGCCAGCGTGCCGCCCGAGCCGACGGGGGCGACGATATAGTCCGGCGCCGGGGTGCCGGCGGCGCGATACTGTTCGGCAAGTTCCTTGACCGCATTGACATAACCCATCGCGCCAAGCGCAGAGGCGCCGCCGAGCGGAATGATATAGGCCTTTTCGCTGCGCGCCTCGGCCTGGTCGGCGTGGTACTTCATGCGCGGATTGATCTCGGTGAAATAGGCATCCGGATCCAGGAAGTCGATTTCGKCGCCGAACAGATGGTCGAGAAGCAGGTTGCCCTGGTAGAGATCCGGGCGGTTGCCGCGCAGAACGAGGATCGGCTTCATGCCGTATTTGCGGGCGGCCGCGGCCGTCATGCGGGCATGGTTGGACTGGTGGCCACCGGTCGTGATCAGCACCTTGATGCCCTGCGAGACCGCATCAGCCATCAGATATTCCAGCTTGCGGACCTTGTTGCCGCCACCGCCGAAGCCGGTGAAGTCGTCACGCTTGACCGACAGGGAGATCCCCAGCTCGGCGCTGAGGCGCTCCAGTTTCTCGATCGGGGTCGGCAGGAAGCCAAGGGAAAGGCGGGGGATCTCTTCAAGCTTCATGAATTCGCTTCTTCCATTCTCACCCGCAGAAATCCCGCGGGCGATTTACTGACATCGATATATCATATATCCTGTATCCACGGTGGCAAGGCGCTTTTATTTGTGGCATGCAACATGGGCAGGCGGTGAGGGTGTCACCGCTCCGGAGTTCGAAAGGATCGGCGCATGGCAGAGACAGTGATCAGCGTTTCCAGCCTGAAGACCTCTTTTCGCCGGAAGGGTCTGTGGCTGCCGGTGGTGCGTGACGTCTCGTTCGACGTCGCCGCCGGTGAGACGGTGGCGCTGGTCGGTGAATCCGGCTCCGGCAAGAGCGTGACCGCCATGTCGATCATGCAGCTCTATGAGCGGCATGCCTGCCGCATCGAAGGTTCCGTCAGGCTGGAAGGCCAGGAACTGCTCGGCCTGCCGGAACGGAACATGCGCGACATCAGAGGCAATCGCATCGCGATGATCTTCCAGGAGCCGATGACGAGCCTCAATCCGTCACTGAGGATCGGGGACCAGATTTCCGAAGTGCTGGTAGCCCATCGTGGCCTCTCCTTCTCGAATGCGGCGAAGGAAGCGCTCGGCCTGATGGAAAAGGTGCGCATTCCCTCCGCCGCCAGGCGCATGCAGGAATATCCGCACCAGCTTTCCGGCGGCATGCGTCAGCGCATCATGATCGCGATGGCACTTGCCTGCCGTCCCAAACTGCTGATCGCCGACGAACCGACGACGGCGCTCGATGTGACGATCCAGGCGCAGATTCTTGAACTCATCAAGCTCCTGCAGGAGGAAGAGGACATGGGCGTGCTCTTCATCACCCATGACATGGGCGTGGTCGCGGAAATCGCCGACCGCACCATTGTCATGTACAAGGGCGAGGCGATCGAACGCGGCCAGACGGAAAACATCTTCGCCGAGCCCCAGCGCGCCTATACCAAGGCACTGCTCTCTGCCGTACCGAAGCTCGGGTCCATGAACGGCGCCTCCGGCCCGGCGCGCTTTCCGCTGATCGACGTGGAAAGCGGCGCTCCGGTCGAGATGCCGCCGGTCGAGGATACCGTTTCGGCAAAGCCGGTGCCGCTGATGCAGGTCCGCGATCTCGTGGCACGGTTTGACATTGGCGGCGGTTTCCTGGGTTCCACCTCCGGCCGGGTGCATGCCGTCGAAAACATCTCCTTTGACCTGAAGGCCGGCGAGACGCTGGCGCTGGTCGGCGAAAGCGGCTGCGGCAAGTCGACCACCGGCCGCACGATCATGCGGCTGCTCGATGCCAATTCCGGCTCGGTCAAGCTCGATGGCAGGGAGATCCTCGGCCTCACCGGCCGGGAAATGCGCGACATGCGCCGGCATATCCAGATGATATTCCAGGACCCGTTCGCCAGCCTCAATCCGCGTATCGAAGTGGGTGACGCGATCGCCGAACCGCTGCTGGCGCATGGCATCGCATCGGGCAGGCGCGACGCGCGTGAGCGGGTTGCCGACCTGATGGTCAAGGTCGGGCTGCAGCCGGACATGGCTTCCCGCTTCCCGCACGAATTCTCCGGCGGCCAGCGGCAGCGCCTCTGCATCGCCCGGGCGCTCGCAATGGCGCCGCAGATCATCGTCGCCGACGAAGCGGTCTCCGCACTCGACGTGTCGATCAAGGCRCAGGTCATCAACCTGATGCTCGACCTGCAGGAAAACCTCGGCCTCGCCTATCTCTTCATCTCCCACGACATGGCCGTGGTGGAGCGGATGAGCCATCGGGTGGCGGTCATGTATCTCGGCGAGATCGTCGAGATCGGCCTGCGCCGGGCGATCTTCGAGAACCCGCAGCATCCCTACACAAAACGACTTCTGGCCGCCGTACCGATCCCGGACCCGACGCGGCGCGGCATCCGCCGCGGGCTGAGCAACGATGAGATCAAGAGCCCTGTCCGGCCGCTCTCCTACGCGCCGCCGAAGCGCGATCATATCGAGGTCTCGCCGGGGCACCGGGTACAGGCCTGGGGCGACKAGTGGGGCACCGCGGCGTAAATTCTCCGGGCGGAGGATTTGACGCGATAACGGCCGCAGAACTGGTTGAAACCATCAGGGTCCAGGACTGGCCTCAAGCTAGCCTCAGACCTCCTCGGCCTGGCCGATCTCGATCGGCAGCGCCGCATTGCCGGCCCATTCGTGCCAGGAACCGGTATAGATCTTCACCTTGTCGTAGCCGGCGAGCCTGAGGCCATAAAGCGCCGTGGCGGCGCGGGCGCCACGATGACAATAGGTGATGACCTCGCGTTCCGGCGAAAGCCCCGCTGCTTTGGCAATCGCACGGATCTCGGCGGCGGAACGGTATCTGCCGTCCTGCAATAGATCCTCGTAGAAGGCGAAATGCGAATGCGGGATGCGGCCGGGCCTGGCGCAGCAGGGATGGACGAAAGTGCCTTCGAACTCGGTGCGGCGGCGCGTGTCGAAGACGTCGGCGCCATCGGCCTCATGGGCCAGGACCTGCTCCGTGGACGCGACGAGCTCGCGGCGGAACGGTATAGCCGATGGTTTGGCCTGGCGGATCGCATCCGCAGCGCCGGTTCCCGGCGCGGTCTCGCCGCCGGCGGCTTTCCAGGCCTGGATGCCGCCGTCGAGGATCAGCCCACCTTCCAGACCGACGAGTTCGTGGAACCAGAGGCCACGCGGCGAGATCATGCCGGTCTGTTCTTCGAAGAACACCGGGAAGCAGTTCTTGCCGAGGCCGAGCCGTTCGAAAGCGCCGCGCCCGCCGGCGGCCATGCCGGCAATACCGGCTTCGTCGCTCTCGGGTATGAAGTAGTCGTAGACGTTGAGGCTCACTGCCCCCGGCAGCGTCTCCTCGCGCCAGTCCGCCTCCGGGCGGACGTCCACCGGCACGAGTTTTCCTTGCGGCAATTGCGACATGAGTTCCGCGGCAGTGATGATCATGGCCGGATCCTTTCAGGGAATGCGTATCAGACGGAAGGCAGCACGGCGCCTATATTCAAGTCGGCCGCACGGTGCAGCAGGCGGGCGGCGAAGGCGATGTCGAAGACGTTGAGGCCGAAGCTGGAAAAATAGAGCGACGCGCCGGCAGATGGTTGCCAGCCGTCCAGAAGGATAGCTGGCAGATCTGCTGCCACGCTGTGGGGGCTGAACTCCCCCGCKCGATACATTTGAAACAGGCTCTTGGCGCTCTTCTCGGCAAAGTCGCCCCAGAGATCGACGGCGACGATATCCRTCGCCGCGATCGTTTCGAACAGAACCTCATGGAAGCCGATCTGCATGATCAGCCGGCCGGGCCGGACTGCCGACGCACCGATGAAGGGGGTTGGCGCCGAGGTGCAGGAGATCACAACGTCAGCCTCGCCCAGCGCCTCGTCGAGATCGTCATGTGCGAGGATACGCGTGGCACCCGGTGTCACCTGATCCAGCAACCGGTCGAGATGGGCTTTCGTGCGGTTCCAGAGATGGATCTCCCGGAGGAAAGGGTACAGCTGCAGCAGCATGTCCAGATGGGTTTCGGCATGGGCGCCGGCGCCGAGCAGTGTGACGGACGTTATCCCGCCCGGTTTCAGCGCCCGCATGGCGATGGCGGAAACGGCTGCCGTGCGCATGCGGGTCAGAAGCGCGCTTTCGACGCTGCCGACAGGCGCGCCGTCCGAGAGCCGGTTTATGATCGTAGTGCTGCTGATGCTCGGCAGGTCGCCTGTCGGCTCTGCTCGATGGACCGTCCATTTCAGGCCGGCTGCATCGTAGCGGCCACCGACGAAGGCCGGCAGGCTATAGGCCTTGTTGCGGGGATCGGCGCCAAGCGGCATGACACTTTCGGCAACCATGCCCGCCTGTCCGTCGCGCAGGAGCCTGATCGTTGCCTCGACGTCCTCGACGGCTGCCGCCCAGTCCAGGGCGCCGGCCTTGATCGCGTCCGCGCGGGAAAGGTGGAGGATGGTATTCACGGCGTAGTCTCCTCGGCTTCGTCGGCAACCAGATCGAGCCACAAGGCGATAGAGTCGATGAAGCGGCGGAAGCCCTCGAGTGTCATGAACTCATCGATGCCATGGGCATTGCCGCCACGGCCAGCACCGGCCAGCAGGAAAGATTTCGCATGGCGGGCAAAGGCGTAGGCCGGTGCTGCGCCGATTGCCCAGGGCCAGATCTGCGGGCGTGCAAACGCCGTCTTTTCGTAACTCTTCAGAAGCGGCCCGACACCTCGCGCATCGGCCGCGAAGCGGGAACCGGGATAGCTGTCGGCGACCGTCAGGACCGCGCCGGGGACCGCGTCGATTATCTCCCGATACCGGGCAAGAAAATCGGCGGGGTCGAGAGACGGTGGGGCACGGAGCTCGAAACTGGCTCGGGCACCGTAAGGTATGACGCCGTCGGAGCCCAGAGGCATGCTTTCAAGGCTGGAAATATTGAGGGAAGCGGTCGAAAGGACGTGCTCGAGCAAGGTGCGGCCATCGCCTTCCAGCGCGAAGCTTTCCGTTCTGCGGAAGCGCAGCTCGCCCGCAGGATCGAAGGTCGAGGCCAGTATCGCGACGACAGCCATCGCCTCCTCGTCTATCACGATCCTTGCAAGTTCGCCGGTCGGCGGCTTGCCGATCAGCGAAAGCACCTCGATCAATCGGCTGGCGGGATTGGCGATCCAGGGCGCGTTGCTGGAGTGGATTGCAGCCTTCGGCCCGCCCCAGGCACCGGATTCCACCTTTATTTCGCCCTTTGCGATGCCGGAGAAGCCGAGATAGATGCGCGGCGCTCCACCGCCATATTCGCAGAAGGACGGAAAGATTGCCGACACGCTCGGCCTTATCGGGCAGGCGGTGTCGGCGAGATAGTCACGCATCGCGCCGCTGCCGCTTTCCTCTTCGCCATCAACAAGGATTTCGACATTGACCCGAAGTTTTCCCGCATCGGCCAGCGCCTTGACGGCCAGAAGCATGCCGGCGAGCGGACCCTTGTTGTTCTCGGCCCCGCGGGCGACGAAGCTCTCACCGATGCCGGGCAGATCGACGATGCCGCCGCTGAACGGATCGACCGACCAGCCTGCCGGCGTCGCCGGCATCACGTCATACATGTTGTAGAGAATGACCGAGGCCTTGGCGCCGACATCGACGCGGGCGTGGATCACCGGCGGTCGGTTCCCCGACGGGTTGGAGCAGATGATCTCGGCGCCGAGCTGGTGCTGCAGCCAGCAGCGGATTTCGTCGGCCTGGGCGCGCAGTGCCCTGTCGTCGCCCTTGACCGAAGGGATGGCGCACCAGTCCTGCGTCAGTTGCAGCGCCTCGTCGACAGTCCAGTCGTCGATCATAGCCTTATCCTCGGGTTAAGCCAGACATAGGTAAGGTCGACCAGGAAGTTGACGACCACGAAGACGGCAGCGGCAAACAGCACGACGGCCTGCACGACGGGAAAGTCGCGGTTCTGGATGGCTTCGACGGCAAGCCGTCCGATGCCAGGCCAGGCGAAAATGATCTCGGTGATCAGAGCGCCGCCGAGCAGCGAGGCGAAATACATACCCTGAACAGTGATAACAGGGATCAGCGCGTTGCGCAGCGCATGGTGGACGATGATGCGCCAGGAGGAGATGCCCTTGGCGCGGGCGGTGCGAATGTAGTTCTCGCCCAGCACTTCGATGAGGCTGGCGCGCACGAGCCGGGTGATGGCACTCAGATAATAGGCGCCGAGCGCGATCGATGGCATGATCAACTGGGCGGCGCTGCCGATGCCGCTCGACGGCAGCCAGCGAAGCTTTAGCGAAAAGAAGATGATCAGCAGCAGTGCCAGCCAGAAGACCGGGATCGCTTGGCCGAGCAGCGAAATGATGCGGATTGCGAAATCGATGGCGCTGTTCTTGCGGATGGCAGCGATGGTTCCGAGCAGGAAGCCGAGCAGCGAACTCCAGACGAGAGCCACGCAGGCAAGCAACGCGGTGGCCGGCAGGCGTTCGATAAGGAGATCGAGCGCCGGGCGATGAAAGCGCAGCGAGCTGCCCAGCTCTCCCGTCACGGCACTTGCAAGGAAGCGACCATACTGGACCCAAATCGGATCGTTGAAGCCCATCGCCTGGCGGAAGGCCTCGATTTCTTCACGCGACGCGTCCGGCGACATCATCAGCGCAGCCGGATCGCCGGTGAGGAACAAGGCAAAGAAGACGATCGCCGAGACGCCGAACATGACGACGATGCCCTGAAGCACTCGTCCGGTGATGAAACTCAAGGTCTTCATGGTCTTCAAGCGTTCCTGCTGTCGGCACGTCGCACGAGCCAGTCGCCAATAAGATTGCAGCCGACCACCAATGCGCCAATGACGAGGCCCGGATAAAGCACCAGCCAATTGGCAAGCAGGATATAGGAGCGGCCTTCGCCGATCAGGTTGCCGAGGGTCGGGGTGGGTGGCTGCACGCCAAGGCCGAGAAAGCCGACGGAGGCTTCCAGGATGACCAACCTCGGCAGGTCGAGCGTCATCAGCACCGTCTGCGGCCCGACGATGTTCGGCAGCACATGGCGGAAGATGATGACCATGTCGGACAGGCCGATCGATCGCGAGGCATCGATATATTCCAGCTCGCGGATTTCCAGCGTCTTGGCGCGGGCGACGCGGGCGAAGACCGCCCAGCCGGTGACGCCAAGCACGACGACGAGATTGCCCATGCTCGGGCCGATCACCGCAACGATCAACAGGATGAGAAGAATGAAGGGAATGGCGAGCTGCACGTCGACAGCGCGCATGATGATGATGTCGAACCAGCCGCGATAATAACCGGCGATCATGCCGAGCGTCGTGCCGAGCACGACGGAGATCACCGATGCAGCGACGACGATCGATAGAGAGATGGCTGTACCGAGGCCGAGCCGGGCGAGAAGGTCTCGCCCGAGCTGGTCGGTTCCGAGCGGATGGAATTGCCCGCCGATAACCGAAAGTGGCGGCTTGAATGTCGCAGTCAAGGTTCCCCGTACTGCGTCGACCGGCCAGAGGAGCGGCACGAAGACGCAGAGCACCAGAACCGCGACCAGAAGGAACGTTGCGAACAGGGCATCCGCATTGTTCCGGACATTCCAGAACCGTGTCATGCTTKACTTACTGCTTCCTGATGTCGAAGACTGGGATACGGGCATCGGGGCGCCCTTCGAAGGTAACCGACTTCGCCTTACCGTACAGCGCGTCTTCTTGGTAAAGCGGGATCACCGGAGCCTGTTCGGCAGCGAGATCCTGGATCTGGGCCAAGACCGCTTCACGTTTGGCAGGATCGACGATCGAGCGGCTTTCGTCGAGCAACTTGTCGAGTTCCGGAATGGACGCCGTGGAATAGGGTTCACCCGTCTTGAAGATGGCGTAAACGGCCGCATCGGCATCCAGCGTCTGGGTCGAGCCCCAGCCCAGCATGAAGATCGGCCCCTTGCGCGGAACCTGCTGGACATAGACGGACCAGTCGAGGACTTCCTGTTCGACCTTGACGCCGATATCGCCGAACTGCTGGGCGATCGCCTGGGCGACTTCGCCGTCCTTCATGTAACGGTGAGTAGACTGCATCTTGATCGAGAAGCCGTTCGGGAAGCCAGCTTCGGCCAGCAGGGCCTTCGCCTTCTTCGGGTCATAGGGGGTCACTGGCAGATCTTTGTAGCCGAAGTCGGCCGCACCCACCTGCGTGCCGCGGGGCGATGCCATGCCCTGCAGGATGTTGGTGACGATCGATTGGCGGTCGATTGCGGCGTTCAGCGCCTGGCGGACCTTGACGTTGTCGAGCGGCTTTTCGCTCATCACGAGGCCGAGATAGATGGTCAGGCCGCCGTTCTTGACCTGCACGAGGTCGGCGTCCGGGCTTTCCTTGATTATCGGTGCGATATCGACAGGGACGTTTTCGATCAGGTCGACTTCACCGGTGAGCAGCGCGGTGATACGGGCAGTCCCATCAGGGATGGCGCGCCAGGTGACCTTGTCGATCGACGGTGCGCCACGCCAGTAATCCTTGTTGGCTTCCAGAATGACGTGCTGGTCGGGAACGAACTCGACGAACTTGTACGGGCCAGTGCCGACCGGCTTGCGGGCGAAGACGTCGTTTCCGACTTCCTTCACGTATTTCGGCGGCACGATATAGGCCGGATAGCGGCTCATTCGGGTCGGCAGAAGCGGATCCGCGCTCTTGGTCTTGATGCGAACGGTTAGCGGATCGACCACCGAGACGCTGTCGATCGTCCGGATATAGGAAACCGTGGGAGACTTGGCATTCGGATCGAGAACGCGGTCGAGGGTGAATTTCACGGCTTCGGCATCGAAGTCCTCGCCGTTGTGGAACTTAACGCCCTCGCGCAGCTTGAACTCCCAGGTCGTGTCGTCGATCGCCTTCCAGGAGGTCGCAAGCCCCGGGACGAGCTTCATATCCTTGTCGCGCATGACCAGCGTATCGAAGATGTTGTCGACGATCGTCGCGCTTTCCCGCAGGAAACCGGGGTCCATCGCCGTGGTGGAGGCGCCGCGTCCGACGACGAGATCGGCAGCGGCAGCGATTGCCGTGGTCAGGGGCAGCAGCATGGACGCCGCAAGTGCGAGGGCAGCAAGTCTTTTCATGGGGCCTTCACTTCCTTTGGAGTTCGTATTCATATCCGATTTCAGCCCCAGGCTTCCTACAGGGAAGGGCTGTTGATAGGTGAACGATATATGATATATCCTATCTGGACAAGATATAGGCAGTTTCGAATCCGTGGTAAAAAACGGGCAAATTTTCTACCTGCGAGGATGATGTGAGTACGGCTTTGTTCAATGTGGCTCCGCGAAAGAGCCTTGTGACACATGTCGAGGATGAGATCCGCATGGCTMTTATCGAAGGTCGGCTGGAGCCGGGGACACGGCTTGTCACAAAGGACCTGGCCGACTCGCTMGGAATGAGCATTACGCCGGTGCGTGAAGCGCTGGTGCGTTTCGCAGCCTCCGGCGTGCTGACGGCGGAACCTGCGCAATCATTTCGGGTGCCGACGATGACAGTGGCGCAATATCGCGAGATTTCCGAGATCCGCAAATCGGTCGAGGGCCTTGCTGCATTCAAGGCTGCAAGCCAGATCAGCGGCAAAGAGATTGCGCAGATGCGGGTTCTTCTAAAAAAATACCTGGCAGCGAAGACGGCGAAGGACCAGCATCTGGCCCTTGCCCTGAACAAGGAATTTCGCTTCGTACTTTATGCCTCGGCTCGCATGYCGACCCTTCTGGGTGTCATCGAAATGCTTTGGCTGAAGGCGGGCCCCGGCTTTAATTATCTCTATCCGGAAGCCCAGTCCGCTTCCGACGATCATCACAATTATGACGATCTGATGCAGGCTCTGCAGGAGAAGAGCGCAGAGGCGGCCCGCGCCGCGATCGAACATGCGATCTCCGACGGTGCGCGGATCGTCATAGAAGCATTGAGGCAGCGCGAAGCGCCATTAGCGGCGGCGAGATGATGGACCACGCAAAAAGCTCCAACATCAAGATCCGTACTGCTGCCCACTGGGGCGTCTACGAGATCACGCCCGAAGTCACCGGCGGGGTGTCGATCCGCGGTGCGGCGGAGGATGCCGATCCGTCTCCGATTGGCCTCCATATGGCATCAGAAACGCTGAAGTCGGTGCGGATTGCAAAGCCTTCGATCCGCAAAAGCTGGTTGCAAAGTGGACCGGGCGCCAACCCGCATTTGCGCGGCCGCGAACCTTTCGTCGAGGTGGAATGGGACGAGGCGCTCGATCTTCTGGCGCGCGAATTTCAGCGTATACGCGAAAATTTCGGCAATGAGGCTATCTTCGGAGGCTCTTATGGCTGGGCCAGCGCCGGTCGGTTTCACCACGCGCAAAGCCACGTGCACCGTTTCCTCAACCTGTTCGGCGGTTATGTCGGCAGCGTCGACAATTATAGTCTGGCGGCCGGGCGGGTAATCCTGCCGCACGCGATCGCATCGACCGAGATCCTTCTCGACCAACACACGTCATTCGACGTGATGGCGCAGCATACCGAGCTGTTCCTCACCTTCGGCGGCGTGCCGGTGAAGAATGCCCAGATGTCTGCCGGGGGCGCCGGGCGCCATCGCGTGACGGCCGGCATGAAGGCGATGAAAATGGCTGGTACGCGCTTTGTCAATGTCAGCCCGGTGTCTGATAACATGCCGGTTGACAGCGAATGGCTGGCTATCCGCCCGAACACGGACGTGGCGCTGATGCTGGCGCTTGCCTATGTGCTGGATGCCGAGAAACTTGCCGATTTCTCGTTCCTGCAAAGCCATTGCGTCGGCTATGATCGTTTCAGGCCCTATCTCCTCGGCGAGAACGACGGCATTGCCAAGTCCCCGGAATGGGCATCCGTAATCTGCGGTATCGATGCCCGACGGATCACCTCGCTGGCGAGGGAAATGGCGACGAGCCGGACGATGATCAACGTCTCATGGTCGCTGCAGCGCGCCGTGCATGGCGAACAGCCATTCTGGATGACGGTGACCTTGGCGGCCATGCTGGGCCAGATCGGCCTGCCCGGCGGCGGTTTTGGCGTTGGCTACGGCGCCTTGAATTCCGTAGGCCACGACAATCCCCGCTTCAAGTTCGGTGCTTTTCCGCAGGGGCGGAACCCGGTTTCCATTTTCATTCCGGTCGCGCGCATCACCGACATGCTGCTCAAGCCCGGTGACGGCTTCACCTATAATGGCAAGGCTTTTGTCTATCCCGATATCCGGCTGGTCTATTGGGCAGGCGGTAATCCGTTCCATCATCATCAGGATCTCAATCGCCTMTTGCAGGCTTGGCAGAAGCCCGAGACCATCGTCGTCAACGAACCCTACTGGACGCCGACGGCGAAGCTTGCCGACATTGTGCTGCCTGTTACCACTCCGCTGGAACGCAACGATATCGCATCCTCCGGCGGCGAAGACCTGATCGTTGCGATGAAAAAGGTCCAGGAGCCTTTCGGACAGGCACGCAATGATTTCGATATTTTCGACGATCTTTCCAAGCGGCTCGGCATCGACTACTCGGAAGGTCTCGATGAAAGCGGATGGATGAAGCGCATCTATGCACTGGGCCGCGACAACGCCGCCGCAAGGAGCATCGATTTGCCCGAGTTCAGCGATTTTTGGGAGACCGGCCTCGTCGATCTTGCGCCGCAGGCGAAGCCGGTCGTGATGTTGGAGGCCTTCCGCCACGCGCCGGACGACAATCCCGTCCCGACCCCCTCCGGCCGTATCAAGATTTTTTCTGAAACCGTTGACAGCTTTGCACTTGAAGATTGCCCTGGTCACCCGACCTGGTTCGAGCCACCGGAATGGCTGGGTGCGGCTTCGCGGGGCGACCAGGAACTGCACATGATTTCGGATCAGCCCGTGCGCCGACTACACAGCCAGTTGGACGCCAGCCCGCACAGCAAAGCAGGCAAGATCAAGGGCCGTGAGCCGATCTTCATGAATTCGGAGGACGCGCAGGCCCGAGGAATTATCGGAGGTGATCTCGTCGAGATCCACAATAAGCGCGGGCGGGTAATCTCTGGTGTGGTGATTTCTGACGCGATCATGCCAGGTGTTGTGAGGCTGTCGACAGGCGCATGGTTCGACATGGATCACGAGCGCGATCTGGAGCGGCACGGCAATCCCAATGCCTTGACCCTGGATACACCGTCATCATCACTATCACAGGGTTGCAGCGCGCAAACCTGCCTTGTTCAAGTTAGAAAGATTGACGTTGAACATGCCGGAGTCGTCGAGGCGTTTGCTCAGCCTCATTTCGAAGCGAGATGAAATGCAAGCACTCGTGAACACGATCCCCCAGGTCGCGGCCACATTCGCATGGGCCGCCATCGTCCCGGTTCTTCAGGACTTGGATCTGGAAAGATGTGGTCGCCTGAACAGGGTTAGGACGTGACATTGTTTCTCCCACAGCTCGCCCGGACGAGAAATTCATATGGYACGAGCTGAGGCCCAGAGACTTCGTGATCGTCGCTCATCTGGCGCAGCAGCGTTTGTGCTCCCAGGAATCCGAGCCGCCGGCGTGGCACGGAAATCGTCGTCAACGCCGGACTGAAGGCTTCGCCAACCGGATGGTTGTCGAAGCCCATAAAGGCGACTTGGTCGGGCACCTTTATCCCGTGTTCCCTGGAGACCTGGATGGCGCCGAAGGCAAGCTCGTCGCTGGCGCACAGAATTGCATCGGGTAGATCACGTCTGCCGAGGATTGTGCGCATGGCATCACGCCCTGCCGCAATATCGAAGGAGCAGAGATGTTGCACGTCGGCGCGTTCTCCGAGGCCCGCCTGCTGCATCGCCATTCGATAGCCTAGCGCGCGGGCAGCGAAAATCGGGCTCTGTTCCGGACCGCCGATATGCACGATCCGACCACGGCCAAGTGACAGCAGATATTGTGTGGCTTCAATGGCTGCCTTTTTATTATCTATGCCGACGAAGGCGATCCCAGGGTTTTCTACCGGCCTGGAGATCGCAACGATTCTGCGATTGTAGTGCGACAGCTCTCCCAATTCTGTCGGCAGGTGGCCGTTAAGCAGGATGAGTCCGTCGGCTGTACCTGTGATCAATTGCCGGGCGAGGGCGATCTCCCTTTCTTTGCTTCCTTTGGTGCTGCCGACGATGACGCCAATATTGTGCTCTTCGAGAGCCTCCTCGATKCCTAATATGACATCGGGATGGGAGAAGGCGGCTATGTTGGGGACGATGACCAGGATCTGGCCGGCTTTGCGCGAGCGCAGCATGCGGGCATTATGATTTGCGACATAGCCGTTTTCCCTGGCAATGTCTGCGATCCGCGCGCGCGTCTGCGCCGTCACGGCCGATGACCCCGAAAGGGCTCGACTGACTGTCGACGGATTGACGCCTGCGAGCCTGGCAATATCGACGATCGTGACGTTCAAAGTCGATCGCGCTGCCTGTCCTGTCGACTTTTCTCTCGTCACGAGCAGCCAGCGCTGCCGTTTGAAAGAAAACGAGCGCTTTCCTGACGACCTCGCGAACTCATTCGGGCTCCTCCTGAACCACATCGACATAAGGTGCGATGATCAAGTCAGCCACGACAGCGGCGTATTTTGCCCTCTCGTCGGCATTCAGACCCTCATCGGTAATGATGCGATTGATCCTTTCGATCGGCGTCGTTCGGTAGATTGCCCGGCTGCCAAATCGACTGCTGTCGATCATGAGGGTTGTTTCGACTGACGCGTCGATCATGGCGCGCTGCAGTTGGACCAACTCCAGCGACGTGTCGCTGGCACATTCCGTATCCACTGCCTGCGAAGACAGGAACAGATGGTCGCAGCGCAACTCGCGAACGAAATTGATCGCGGTTTCCCCAAGCAGGGAATAGGCGCCCGGACGACAGATCCCGCCCGGCACTACAAGTTTGATATGGTCTTTATTGACGAGAACATCGGCCACATGCACGTCGTTCGTCACGACGGTCAGCGGCGTCGTCAGTTCTGCGATCACATAGGCGAATTGGTGAAGCGTCGAGCGGGAATCGATGAAGATGCTCTGCTCAGGTTGAAGTAGTTTTGCGGCCGCGACTGCGATCGCCCTTTTCTCCTCGACAGCCGTCTGGCGCGCTTCGTCGACCAGCTGTTCGAATGTCGTATTGCGACGAACGCGCACGGCACCGCCATGGGTCCTTCTCACGACACCCTGGGATGCGAGGAAATCGAGATCGCGACGGATCGTCGAGATGGAGGTGTTGAGACGCTTGGCGAGATCCTGGCTCGATGCGACCTGATTGGACGAAAACCATTCCATGATTTTCTCGCGCCGCTCGGCGGGCAAGAAGTCTTCTGATTGCGGTGTTTCCGTCTCAGCCAAGAGCAGACCCTCTTTCTTTCTCAATGGAGCGCGACCTTACAGAAACAGCAGCAAAACTGAAAGCAGAGGCAATGCCTCGCCGCGTGTGATCGGCCGCCCGGTCGTACCGGGCGGCCGGGATAGTTTCTAGAGGCTGACGTTGATATATTCCGAGCCAGCCGCGCCTACGCCCTTATACGCAGTCACCTCGATCTCGACACGGAAATCCGGGCCACCGAGCGGCGGGCACGTCACCGTGCTGCAGGGATCGACGCCGCGGAATTTTTCCCCGACATAGGCCATGACCGCCGGAGCGTCAGCAACGTTCGGTATGACGACGCGCGAACGCACGACATCTGCAAGCGTTGCGCCAACGGCTGCGAGAGCGCCTTCGATATTGTGAAAGCACTGCTTGGCCTGCTCGACTGGATCGGTCGACATTTCGCGGGTCTTGTAGTTGCGTCCGGCGGTATTTGACACGAACACCCAGTTGTCGACCGCGACCACGCGCGAATAGCTTTCCTTTTCCTCGTAGAGGCTGCCGGATTTGACTTTCGTTACCTTTACCACGGACAATATCCTTCCTTTGATGTGGGTTTGAGCGATCAGGCGGTTGCCGCCAGATTCGATTGTGTGGCGCCGAGGCCGTAGACTCGTTCGGCGAATTCGGCCGTGATACGCTCCTCCTTGACGTCTCGGCGGATGGCTTCCAGAGAGCGGCCGGAAGGCAAGCCGTAGCCGCCGCCGCCCGGTGTCACGAGCTCGACCACCTGCCCCGCCTTCAACTGCACGGTTCCCGGCAAGTTGTGCTCGCCGTTGCCGAAATCGAAATGTGACCCGCTCGCCTGCAGACCGCCCTCGAGCCCCCAGGGGTAGACCGACAGCCTTCCGCCCTCGACGCTGAAGCGGCAATCGGCCTCGATCCGATAGACGCGCCTCAAGCCCATGCCGCCGCGCCAGGTGCCGGCGCCGGCCGAGCCGTTGACGAGTTCATAGCGCAGGAGCGTCAGAGGATATTCGAGCTCGAGCGCTTCGACCGGAAGGTTGGACGTATTCGTCATGTGGACGTGCACGCCGCTGAGGCCGTCAGCCGTCGGGCGCGCACCGCCCCCGCCGCCAATGGTCTCGAGATAGACCCAGAGCGAACCGTCCTCGCGCGTGCCGGTAAACAGGGCACCGGTGCACGCACCGTTGCCAGCAGCCGTCACCCGGCCCGGTAGCGCCTTTGCGAGTGCGCCCTGGACAAGGTCGGCAACGCGCTGGCAGGCGGCGATGCGCCCGTCGACGGCGGCAGGATGCTTGCAATTGAGCAGCGATCCGTACGGTGCTTCGACGCTGATGGGGCGCGACAGGCCGGCGTTCGGTAGGATCGTCGGATCGATGACGGCCTTGACTGCGTAGTAGCAGGTCGCCAGAAGCGCGGTATAGATGACGTTCAGCCCGGCAGGCACCTGCGGCGGCGCATCGAAGGCGATGTGCATGGCATCGCCGTTGATGGTGATGTCGACGTTCAATTTCATCACATCGGCGAACTGGTTGCTGTCGAAATAGTCCGTAAAGCTGTAGACGCCATCCGGGATTGCGGCGATCCCAGCGCGCATCTTGCGCTCCGCATAGTCCTGCAGGGCATCGCCGGCGGCAAGGACGAGGTCTGCGCCGTATTTCGTGCACAAATCCTGCATGCGTTGGACGCAGAGCCGGTTTGCCGACATCTGGGCGCGAAGATCCGAAAGCCGCTCGTGCGGAACCTGGCAGTTCAGCAGGAACATGTCCTGCAGATCCTGTTGCAGCTGTCCCTGTCGATAGAGTCGTACCGGCGGGATGCGCAGGCCTTCCTGGTAAATATGGGCGTGGCCGCGATCGGCAAAGTCGGCGTGGTGGGCCGTATTGACGGCCCAGCCGACCATGATTTCGTCATGGTAAATAGGTTCGGCCAATACGATGTCCGGCAGATGCGTTGCACCTCCCTCATAGGCATCGTTGCCCATGAATACGTCGCCTGGTTTGATATCCTCAGCGGCGTAGCGCTTGTTAATGTGCGGGATGATACCGATGAAACTGCCGAGATGCATGGGAATATGCTCGGCCTGGCAAAGCGTGTTTCCGTGTCTGTCGAAGAGCGCAGTCGAGCAATCGCGTCGCTCCTTGATATTGGTGGAATAACTGGCACGCACCAGCGCTTCGCCCATCTCTTCGACGATCGACGTCAACGCGCTGCCGATAACTTCCACGGTGATCGGGTCGATCTTGCTCATGCCCGTGTCTCCAGAATGAGGTTGAGATAAGGGTCGACTGTCGCCTGCATGTCGGGGAGGATAACGGTGGTTGTGTCCATCTGCTCGACGATGGCCGGACCGGCGATGCGGTTGCCGGGCTTCAATTTTTCGCGGGCATAGACCGGGCAGGAGAGGAAGTCCTTTGCCTCATCCATATAGACCTGACGCGAGCCGATGACGGCCTCCTCACAGGTGGGGCCAGCATCCGGCAATGAGGCGAGTTCAGCCTTGTTGACGACGCCGGCCGCCTCAAGCCGCAGGGTCACGATCTGGATTGCCTCACCCTCGGCGACGAAGCCGAAGCGCTGCAGGTGAGCCTGTTCGAAGCCCTGCACCAAGGCAGCAAGGCTGTCCGGTCCCAGCGGACCCGCAGGCGCCTGGACCTGCAGTTCGTAATTCTGACCGACATAACGCATGTCAGCAGTACGATTGACGACACGCCGATCCGTCTCGATTGCCTCCTGATCGAACCACGCCACAGCTTGCGCTTCGAGCGTCTGGAAACCGTTGACCATTGGCTCGACGGCGCCTTCGTCGACCTTCATCAATCGGGATATGGCGAAGTCGGAGCGAAGGTCGGTCAAAAGCAGGCCGAGCGCGCAGAGCGTGCCGGGTGTGAGCGGCACGATGATGCGGCTCATATCAAGTTCCTTGGCGAGCCGGGCAGCGTGGAGGGGTCCTGCACCGCCGAATGCCATCAGCGCGTAGTCGCGCGGATCGTGTCCGCGTTGAACGCTGATCAGGCGGATGGCCTTTGCCATGTTTGCGGTTACGACCGAAATGATGCCCTGGGCCGTTTCCATCAGGCCGAGGCCGAGCTGATCGGCAAGGCGCTGGACGGCTTCGATTGCGAGGTCGCGGCGCACCTTCATGCGTCCGCCGAGGATTTCGACCGGGTTGAGTGTCTGCAGGACGATGTTGGCGTCGGTGACCGTCGCCTCCGTATTGCCACGCCCATAGCAGACCGGGCCGGGATCAGCGCCCGCCGAACGTGGACCGACCTTCAGGAGACCACCGCTGTCGACGAAGGCGATCGAGCCGCCGCCGGCGCCGACCGTATGAATGTCGAGCATCGGCGCCTTGATCGGATAACCGTGGACATTGGCTTCTCCGGTCAGCTTGCAGATGCCGCCCTGCAGCAGCGCCACGTCGCTCGAGGTGCCGCCGACATCGAAGGTGATGATATTGTCGAAGCCGGCCAGTCGTCCGACCGCCTGGGCCGCAACGACCCCGGTGCTCGGACCGGATAGCACGGTGCGAACCGGAAGCTGTGCGGCCATGTCAAAGCCAATCACGCCGCCATTCGACTGCGTCAGTTGCGGGGCGACCGGCACGCCGAGTTCGCTCAGGCGCAGCTTGAGCCGGTCGATATACCGCTGCATGACCGGACCGAGATAGGCATTGACGACGGTCGTCGACATGCGCTCATATTCGCGAAATTCCGGCGCCACCAGATGCGAGGCGCTGACGAAGACATCGGGCATTTCTTCACGAAGGATCTCGATCACGCGCTGTTCGTGGGCGCTGTTTAAAAACCCATAGAGGAAGCAAACGGCAATTGCCTTGACGTCTTCCTCTGCAAGCTTGCGCACGGCCTCTCGCAGCTTCTCCTCGTCGAGCCCGCGATCCGCCGACCCATCGCATTTGAGGCGTTCGGGAACTTCCTGGCGCCGGTCTCGGCTGACCAGCGTTTCCGGCTTTTCGGCATTCATGTCATAGAGGCTTGGGCGCTTCTGGCGGCCGATTTCCAGGAGGTCGCGGAAGCCGTCGGTTGTGATTAAGCCTGTCGCGACACCCTTCAGCTCGATGAGCGCATTGGTGGCGACCGTCGTTCCATGGCCAAGGAAGACGACATGGGCCGAGGTGCTGCCGACGGTGGCAAGTCCTTCGGAAACACCGTCCGAAATGCCACGCGAAGGGTCGTCGGGGGTCGACGGCACCTTCCAGATGTCGAGCTTGCCGGTTTCTTCGTCGAACAGGCAGACGTCGGTGAACGTGCCGCCGGAATCTACGCCAATTCTCAATGCCATGTCTTCACCCTCTTTGGCCAAGGTTTACGCGGGCGGATCAGGCCGCCTTGGTCTTCTTGAAACGATCGAAGCGGAATGGTGCCGGATCCACGCTCGGCTGCGCGCCGGTTACGAGATCGGCCATCAGCTTTCCAGCGCCGGGACCGATGCCGAAGCCATGGCCGGAAAAGCCGCTGGCAATGAAGAAACCGGGAATGCCGCCGGCCGCACCGATGACGGGAACTGCGTCCGGCGTCACGTCGATCAGGCCGGCCCAGCTTTGCGTGATGCGGCTTTCTGCAAAGGCAGGAAAGGCCTTGACGAGATGCGCAAGGCCCTCGCGGTTGAAGCGTTCAAAGGGGACGGGATCGAGAATGCGCACCTGCTCGAACGGAGAGATGGCATCTGCTGCCCAGGAGCTCGGCGTTCGCCATTCCTGGATGAAGCGGTTGCCGACCCGCAATTTCAGTTCGCGCCAGCTTTTGATGAAGGTCGGAACGAAATCGGCAAAGAGGCGGAAGCTGTCTGGCACGATGGGCGCAATATTGGCATTGCGCATGGCGATCGAGAAACTGCCGTCCAGCCGTCGCCGGAATGAGAAATTGTCCGCACCGACCGGTAGCTCGGGCACGCCGTTGACCGATGTCGCGCGCGCCACGGAACCGAGGATCTTCAGCTGGGGAAAATCAACGCCGATGTTTCCGCTKAAGAGACGCGACCAGGCGCCGCCGGCAAGCACGACGGAGGAGCAGGCAATGCGCCCGCGTTCGGTGATCACGCCGCTGACGGCACCTGCGGAGCGTTCAATAGACCGAACCGCACATCCCGTTATTACGTGGGCTCCGGCGCGGATGGCGCCACGGGCAATTGCCGGGGCGGCCTTGAACGGTTCGGCACGGCCGTCGGTGGACGTGTGCAGGGCGGCCGTAAACCCACCGGTCATGCCCGGAAGGTGCTGGCGCAATTCCTCGCTTCGCAGCAGCCGGGAATCGAGGCCGAATTCGCGGGCGTGCACCAGCCAGGCCTCATATTCGGCCTCCTGGCGTGCATTGCGGCACAGATAGGCGATACCGGTCTGTCGAAAACCGGTTTCCTCGCCAATACGCGTGTTCATGCCCTTCCAGAGTGACAGGCTTTCCATCGCGAGCGGCAGTTCCGAGGGGTCGCGGCCCATCTGCCGCACCCAGCCCCAGTTTCGGCCTGACTGCTCGCCAGCGATCAGTCCCTTTTCGCAAACCGCAACCGAGATGCCGCGTTCGGCAAGCTCCAGTGCTGTCGATATGCCGACGATTCCKCMGCCGATGACGACGACATCCACCTTTGCCGGCAGGGCCTGCGTGGAAGGGACGGCGTCGGGAATGATACGTGACATGGTTCTATCTCGCCGGCATTGATCAGAGCGTGTCTTCGAGCCGGCAATTTACCAGCATCTCGGCCATGGCCGCATTGTTGGGAAGTTCGATGGCGGTGCGCACGAGAGATGCAAGCGTCTCCGGCTGGATCATGTCCTCGGGCTTGACCTTGTTGGTGTAGGAGCTCATCTCCGTGCGCACGAAGCTCGGACATATGGCCGTTGCACGAACGCCCTTTTCCCAAGCGACATGACGGGTCGTGTGGGTCAGCCCCATCACCGCAAACTTGGTCATGTTGTAGCCGACGAAGGCGTTCCTGACCCGTTTTCCCGACAGCGAGGCTATGTTGACGATGCGCCCCGCGCCTGTCTGTTCGAGATGAGGCATGCAAAGGCGCGTGAGGCGCAAGGGAGCCTTCACATTGACGGCCCAGAGCCGGTCAAGGGCCTCGTCATTGTCGTCCATCAGCGAGACATGCTCGCCGAGGCCGGCATTGTTCACGAGAGCATCGATCCTCTGGAACTTTTCGGCAGCTGCAGCCACCCATCGCTCCGATGTGGCCGGTTCAAAAGCGTCGAAATGCGCATAATGTAACCTGCCGCTCTCAGGGCCGAGCTCGGCTTCGAGCGCCTGGATGTTGCGCGCGCCGAGGCTGAGACGGTAGCCGTGCCCGATGAGTTCGCGGGCGATCGCCAGACCAATGCCGCGGCTTGCGCCCGAAATCAGCACCACGCGTGAATGTTGTTGCGTTGTCATTGTCCATTCCCCTGTCGCGACTGCGTGGTCACGCATTCGTTTGCATGAACGGTATGCGCGCTTTCGGTTTCTGACAAGCCGGTATTTGATAGAAATTCCAAAAAAAGCTTCAAAAACTATCATCAATAGAAAGTTTCTACCAAAATACAAACGTGTGCTTGACGGAGTTTGGCGCTTTGTGCCTTAATACTCCAAAATATGCGCATAAGCGCTCAAAAACTACGGGAACGGGTCCGCCGATAACGGTGGGCAGAAATCGCAGATCGGATGTGCGGTATGCCGGGTAGGGAAATTCTGAAAATCGACAATCTTTCCGTCGCCTTCCAGACGGGCGAGGGCCTGCGCGCTGCGGTCAATGGCGTGTCGCTTTCGCTGGTCGCGGGTGAGATCCTGGGTCTTGTCGGCGAAAGCGGTAGCGGGAAAACCATTCTGTCGCTTGCGGCAATGGGGCTTCTGCCGCCCAATGCCGTCGTCACAGGCGGACGCGTCGAGTTCGACGGCGAAAACCTACTGACGGCTCGTCCGGACATCCTGCGAAAGCTGCGCGGCAAGCGCATCTCGATGATCTTTCAGGATCCGATGGCCTCGCTGGATCCGGTCTTTTCATGCGGAAGTCAGATCATCGAGGCGATCCTTTTGCATGAGCGGATGAGCCGTCGCCAGGCTGGCGAGTGCGCCGCCGATCTGCTCGCAAGGGTCGGGATCGTCGATCCAGCGCGCTGCATGCGCTCCTATCCACACGAGCTTTCCGGCGGTCAATGCCAGCGCGTCATGATCGCCATGGCGGTGGCCTGCAAACCGGACGTTATCATCGCTGACGAGCCGACGACAGCACTTGACGTTACTGTCCAAAAGCAGGTGCTCGGTCTGTTGCGCGACCTCAACAGGGAGATCGGCGCCGCTGTCCTGCTCATCACGCATGATCTAGGCGTCATCTACGAGGTCGCCGACCGCGTTGCCGTTATCTATCGCGGCGATCTCATGGAGGAAGCCGTCACCGGCAACCTCTTTGCAGCACCCGGCAGTCCTTATACCAAGGCGCTGATAGCCTCGATGCCGTCGGTTTCCGCGCCGAAGAGCCGGCTACCGGTCATCGGAAGAGACGCAAGCGGTGCGATCGCGAGCGTTGTGGCAGCGCGACCTGCCGAACGCAAGCTGCGGGCGCCGGGACCGGAAAACGGCATACTCCTCAATATCCGCAATCTGACGAAGACATTCTGGACACGCGAGAGCGCGCTGTCGCCGCCCCAACCCTTCCGGGCCGTCGATGCTGTCAGCCTTGTTATTCCGGCGCGCTCCACGCTCGGACTTGTCGGCGAATCCGGTTGCGGGAAATCGACGCTCTCCCGGCTGGTCATGCGCTTGATGCAGCCCGACAGCGGTGCGATCGAATTCGATGGACGCGATCTCGCCTCGCTCGACCGCGACCGGCTACGCGCTGCACGGCGCGACTTTGCGCTCGTCTTCCAGAACCCATATGGCTCGCTTAATCCGCGCCAGACTGTCATGGACCTTGTCGCCGCGCCGATCGACATCCACGAGAAGGGGCGCAATCGCCAGGCGACGGTCGCAAGGCTGCTGGATGCCGTGGGGCTGCCGCGCGATGCCATGCGTCGCTATCCGCACGAGTTTTCGGGGGGACAGCGCCAGCGTATCGTCATTGCCCGGGCTCTTGCCCTCAATCCGAAACTTCTCATCTGCGACGAGGCGGTCTCCGCGCTCGACGTGTCCGTTCAGGCACAGGTCCTCAACTTGCTTCAGGATCTTCAGGAAGAATTCGATCTGACCTATCTGTTCATTTCCCACGACATGTCGGTCGTGCGCCATGTCAGCGATACGATTGCCGTGATGCAGAAAGGCAGGATCGTCGAGACAGGCCCTGCCGCAGATGTCTTCGACAATCCCAGGGCCGACTATACCCGCACGCTTCTCAATGCCGTGCCCAAGATCGGCGCGACCCTACCAAATGCTCTGGAGGCGCGCTGATGGAAACCCTGTCGACATTCGTCATCACGCTCGGATCGAGGCTCGTCACGGCGCTGATCCAGCTCTGGGTCATCGCGACGCTCGTCTTCTCCATCATGTACATCATGCCGGGGGACCCGGTCTTGCTGCTGCTCGGGCCGGAGAGCAATCCTTCGCCTGAAACTGTTGCCGCCATGCGCCATCAGCTCGGTCTCGACCAGCCAGTCCTGTCCCAATATTTCAAATGGCTCGGCAATGCGGCAACCGGCGATCTCGGCAATTCTCTCGACGGCGTTTCCGTCATGGAATATGTGTCCTCCAGTCTTCCAAAGACTATGGAACTTGCGAGCGCTGCAATCGTCCTTGCCGCCATCATCGGAGTGCCCGTCGGCATCGCTGCCGCCCTGCGGCGCGGCCGATTCCTCGACGGTCTTCTGACATCGCTTTCGACTCTCGGCATTTCGGTGCCGGTCTATATTCTCGGGTCGCTTCTCATTTTGCTGCTGAGCCTCAAGCTCGGTTGGCTTCCCTCGAGCGGCTATACGGACATTTCGCGCAACGCCTTCCTGCATTTCCAGAAACTGATCCTACCGGCGCTCACACTCGGCCTCGGTCTCGCTGCCTCAATCGCCCGCATGACGCGCTCGTCCATGCTGGAAATCCTGGGGCGCGATTTCGTGCGGTCGCTTCGGGCGAGAGGCATGCGCGAACGGCGCGTCATCTGGCTCCATGTTCTGCGCAATGCAGCGATCCCGATCGTGACGATCATCGGCCTGCAGCTTGGCAATCTGATGGGCGGCACGGTGCTCGTCGAAGCTCTCTACAATTGGCCCGGGCTGAGTACCCTTCTCGTCACAGCCGTCTCCAACCGCAACTATCCCCTGGTGCAGGGCAGCATCCTGACCATCGCGGCCCTGTTCATCCTGATCAATCTGTGTGTCGACATCCTCTACAGCCTGCTCGATCCACGAATCCGCCGGAAGCGCGCCTGATGACGAACATCCTCTTTCGCCGACCGCTGGTCGCATCCAGTCTCATTGTCGTGGTGGCGGTGCTCGCGATAGCAGCGGCCGGTCCTCTGCTCGCCCCCCACGATCCCCTCGCCATCAACCAGAATGCGGTCAACCAGGCGAGTTCGACGCAATATCTGCTCGGCACCGACGAGTTCGGTCGCGATATCCTATCGCGTCTTCTGGTCGGCATCCGCCCGACCATCCTGGTAGCCGTCATTTCAACCATAATCGCCGCCATCGGCGGCACGGCTTGCGGCATCGTCGGCGCCTACAGTCGGCCGGTGTTGGCCTTTTTCGTCATGCGCGGCGTCGATATCATGCTGAGCTTTCCGGCAATCCTGCTGGCCTTGCTTGCCGTCGGTTTCTGGCGCAGCGGCGTCGTCAGCCTCAGTGTCGTCATCGGCATCATTTTCATCCCGCAATTTGCCCGCGTTGCGCAATCGGCCGCCCTTCAGGTGATCAGACAAGAGTTCGTCGAAGCCGAACACGCAATGGGAGCGCGCTATCTTCGGGTCGTCTTGCGGGCGATCCTGCCCAACATTCTCTCGCCATTGGTCGTTCAGGCCACATTGACGATCGCAGCGGCGATCCTGCTCGAATCCGGCCTGAGTTTTCTCGGTCTCGGCATCGTGCCACCCGAACCCTCATGGGGCCAGATGATCGGCACGGCGCGTGGTTATCTCAGCCAGAATCCGATGTATGTCGTCTGGCCCTCCCTCTGCCTTGCGGTCACCGTCCTCGCCATCAACGTCCTCGGCGACGCGCTTCGTGACCATCTCGATCCGAGACTTCGCGAAAACTGACAGTCATCAACAAAGAAAGGGAACATCATGAAGAGAATTCTCCAAATGGCTCTCGTTGCAGGCCTTCTGGGCTTGACCGCGACAAGTGCCCTCGCCGGCGGCACCCTCTATTTCGGGCTTTCGGGAGAGCCTTCGACCCTCGATACGGTCATTCAGCCCGGTACATCCGGCCGCACCGTCAAGCTCGCCATCCATCGCGGACTTGTTAATTATGGCGTCGATGGAAAGATCACGCCGGAGCTTGCCGAAAGCTACGACATCAGCCCCGACGCGAAGGAGTTCACTTTCCATCTCCGTCAGGCCAAGTTTCACGATGGTTCGCCGGTGACAGCTACAGATGTGAAGGCATCGCTGGAAAGAATTCTCGATCCAAAGGGAAAGGCGGCGTTCCGCAATGAGCTTTCGATCATATCGAAGATTGAAACCCCAGATGAAAAGACCGTAAAACTGACCCTGTCGAGCCCATCGGTTGCGCTTGTCGACTATCTGGCGCTGCCGGAATCCGTCATTGTGCCGGCGGCCTGGCTTGCCAAGAATGCCGACAATCCGACCGCCTCGCCGATCGGCGCCGGTCCCTTCAAATTCGCAGGTTGGACGCGCGGACGGGAGATCGTCGTCAAGAAATTCGACGACTACTACAAGCCAGGAAAGCCGGATCTCGACGAAGTCCACTACGTCTTCTACAGCGACGAAAATACCCGTGTGAACGCCCTGAAATCGGGTGACGTCGACATTATCGACTATGTTCCGGCTAAGGATGCAGCGGATCTCGAAAAAGGCCCCGATACTGAGCTTTTGAGAAACACGGGTCCCTTCATGGGGCTTCAGTTCAATACAAAATTTGAACCGTTTTCAAAACCAGAAGTTCGTCAGGCCATCGCCTATGCCGTGGACCGCAACGTGATCATCAATACTGCCTTCAACGGCCTCGGTAGCCCGATTTACGGCATCGCCATTCCAAAGGGCTATATGGGCTATTCCGAATCCAAGGCGAACTATTTTTCACACGATATCGAGAAAGCAAAAGCACTGCTCGCCAAGGCTGGATATCCGAATGGCTTCGAGGCGCGATTGCTCGCATCCTCTCAATATAGTTTCCACCAAAATACAGCGATCGCCATTCAGTCGGAGCTCGCCAAAATCGGCATCAAGGTCAAGCTCGATTTGCCGGACTGGGCTAGCCGCATGTCCAAGGCAACCTCTGCCGATTACGATTTTACGGTGCTCGGCAGCCTCGGCGAGATCACTGACGCCGATTGGCTGAGCAACTACTACTATGGTGGCGACAAGCTCGTTCGGACCAACAATTCTCCATATTTCAACGATCCGCAAATCRATGAGCTGCTCGACAAGGGCAGGGCGACCGTCGACAAGGACGAAAGAGCGAAGGTCTATGACGCCTTCGTCGACAGAGCGCTTGAACTGTCGCCGCTCGTCTATTTCATGTGGCGCGAACAGAACTACGCAGTGAAGAAAGGCGTGACMGGCTTTACGAATATGCCGGGCTTCCTGACGTTCCAGTCGGGCCTCAGCATCGAGAACACCAAAGTGGAATAAGACAACAGCTACCGGACGCTTTGGCGTCCGGTAGCATCAATCTTTGCCGTTCTTCATGGTCCATCATTTTAATCGGGGCTGGACGTTCGCCGCGGAGCAAGGACGAGCTTTCGCGGATGACGAGTGCGCCCGGAAGGAGCGTCAGGGTCGGAGGGGGCAAGGGACCGTGCGTCTCCATGAGTGTGATCAGCGTTCGACAGCCGCTTTGGCCAACGTTGCGCCGTTGTTGCGAACGCTGGTGAGAGTCGTATCAGAGAACTCTCCGAACTCGATGTTGTCACAGCCCACGATGGACAGCTCTTCGGGAACGGACACGCCATTGACCTTCGCCCAACGCGAGCTGCTGCACTCGGCCACGACACGGTATCGGCATTTTCCTAAGGTTTCTCGGCGCTTGCCATCGCGCTTGCGGTTACGATAGCCTGCATCGGCTAAGACCGAAGCATGTTCATCGATCCTTGCCCTGCACCGTACGCGGGACTTTCTTGTCCAACGGCGAACCCAGATCGGCAACGAGCTCGCGCTCAGGCTGCGACGACGCGTTCGAACATCTCATACAGATCCTCAGCAAAGCTGCGCAGCACCGTGAGCTCGAAGCGCATCGCCTGCGTGCGCGTCAGCTGGACGGAGACATGTCCGAAAAGTGTGACGGCCGATTGGCCGACGGGGAAGGCGGCGCGATCGAGATCGACTGCCGTTCCCCGAGCGAGCACGTCCGCAGCGCGGGGACCGGAAAGAGCGATGCGGATGCGGCCATGGCTCTGGTCGCAGACAAAGCCTCTGCCTCTCAAATGATCGGCAAGGAGCGTGATATGCGAGGGTGGCAGGCTTTCCTCGCCCGTTATGTACCATTGCTGATAACCGGCCTGCCGCACAGCGCTCGTTGCCAGTCCAGCGGCAGAGAGCGCGTTGATGAGGCTATCGCCATCGATTGCGCCCATGACATGCAGGAGGTGGCCCTCCGGCAGCGGCTCCAGCCGAATGCCGGAGCCTTCAACTGTCTCCTTGCCCGTGAGGGCCGGCTTGTGTTCGGGACGTTCAGGCATGGAGCTTCTCGTTATCGGGATCGATGAAAACGGGACTGCAGAGCACCGCCTCGGTGAATTCGTTTCTCAGGCCATTCCAGATTAAGACCTTTTCGCCTATTCGCTCCGGCCCGTGCTTGACGAGCGCAAGGCCGATCGTATGGCCAAGACTCGGCGAAAAAGCACTCGAGGTCACATAGCCCTGGTCGTTTTCAAGAGTGGCGGCGGCATGTTCGGCAAGGATGTGAGAACCGGTGCGGAAGCTCGTCGCGGGATCAAGCGGCTTGACGCCGACGAGGCGGGGGCGGTCCTCGGCCTGCAAACCTTCGCGGGCGAGCATCGCCCTGCCGATGAAGTCGGGCTTGGTGGCCGAAACCATGCGGGCGAAGCCGAGATCGCCTGGCGTCACCGTTCCGTTGATCTCGGCATGGGTGACATGGCCCTTCTCGATGCGCATGACCCCGAGCGCCTCGGTACCATACGGGCAGATGCTGTGCGTCTTACCTGCCCGCATGATCTGGTCGGCGACCCATTCGCCGTAGCCGGCGGGCACGGCAAGTTCATAGGCGAGTTCGCCGGAGAAGGAGATCCGGAAGAGTCGTCCTTCGAGCGAGCCGCCGAGGAGCGAGACCACGCGAGCACTCATGAAGGGGAAGGCGGCATCGGAAATATCCTCGTCGACGATCTTGGAAAGGATCGCGCGCGATTTCGGGCCGGCGACCGCCATCTGCGCCCATTGGTCGGTCGAGGAGGCAAAACGGACGTCGAGCTCCGGCCAGAGCGTCTGCGCGCAGAATTCGAGATGGGTCAGCACGCCGGCGGCAAGCGCCGTCGTCGTCGTCATGAAGAAATGGTCCTCGGCGAAGCGGCTCGTCGTGCCGTCGTCGTAGATCATGCCGTCCTCGCGCAGCATGATGCCGTAGCGCGCCCGGCCGACCGGCAGCTTGGCAAAGCCGTTGCAGTAGACGCGATCGAGGAAGGCAGCGGCATCCCTGCCGAAGACCTCGATCTTGCCGAGGGTGGAGACGTCGCAAATGCCGGCATTCTGCCGGATGTTCAGAACCTCGCGATCGACGCTCTCTCGCCAGCTCGTCTCTCCCGCACGTGGAAACCAGGAGGAGCGGTACCACAGCCCGGTCTCGACGAAGACGGCGCCATTCTTCTTGGCCCAGCCATGTAGTGGTGACCTGCGCACCGGCTGGAAATGACGACCGCGCGAGCCGCCCGTCAGCGCGCCGAAGGAGACCGGCGTATAGAAGGGACGGAATGTGGTGGTGCCGACTTCGGCAGGCGACATGCCGCGGGCCTCGGCCAGGATGCCGATGGCATTGATATTGGAAAGCTTGCCCTGGTCGGTTGCCATGCCGCTGGTCGTATAGCGTTTGGCGAGTTCGACATGCCCATATCCCTCGCGAACGGCAAGGCCAAGATCTTTGAGGTGTACGTCGTTCTGATAATCGACGAAGGCCTTGCCCTTTCCGCCCTTGACGGACCAGAGCGGCTTCGATGATGCCGCGGTTTCCTCGACAGGCGCGAAGGCGGCCACGACCTTTGCGAAGCCGATCGCCTGCAGTGCCTCGACGGCCTTGGCCGCACCATCGCCGAGGCAGGCCTCCGTCGAGCCGAGCCCGGCCGCGGAGCCGGCGATCGACAGGCCCTGCTGGCGTTCCGGCGCCAGGAAGGCTGCCCTTTCCTCCGACCAGACCGGCCTGGCGCGGCGATGGCAGGCAAGGTGGATGATCGGGCTCCAGCCGCCGGACATGGCAAGCGCGTCCGCCTCGATGCGCTGTGTTGCCGAAGCGGTCTCGATCGTGACATGGCGCAGGCGTTTGCCACCATGCGCGTCGCGCACCCGGCTGCCGTTCAGCACGCGGGCGCGTCCGGACCAGGTATTGTCGGCCGCATCACGGCTGTCGACGATGGCGGCGACATCGACACCGGCGGCTTCGAGCGCGCCCGCCGTGCGATAGCCGGACGCACTACTGGTGAAGATCACGGTGCGGGCGCCGGGCGTCACCGCCTGGCGGCCGAGATAGCTGTGCATAGCACCAGCCATCATCACGCCTGGAATATCGTTGCCGCCGAAGACGAGCGGCCGCTCTTCGGCGCCCGAGGCGAGGATCGCCTGTTTGGCGATGATGCGCCAGAGGCGCTCGATGGGCCGATGCGGATCGGGTAGTGCCACATGTTTTTGCACGCGCTCGACAGCGCCGAAGACATTGTCGTCGTACCAGCCGACGGCCGTGGTACGTGGCAGGAGACGGACGTTCGGCAGACCCTCGAGTTCATTGAGCATGTCCTGCAGCGCGGTGCCGCTTTCGAGGAGCAGGCTGCCGCCGAGCGCGAAACCTTCGTCGGCGACGATGACGCGGGCACCAGCGCGTCCAGCCGTCAGCGCCGCTGCAAGGCCGGCAGGCCCCGCGCCGATGACGAGCAGGTCGCAGTGAGCCCAGCATTTCTCGTAGGAATCCGGATCGGGCTCGTAGGACGCCTTGCCGAGACCGGCGGCTTTGCGGATCAGCGGCTCGTAGAGCTTTTCCCAGAGGGCGGCCGGCCACATGAAGGTCTTGTAGTAGAAGCCGGCGCTCAGGAAGGGCGACAGCAAGCCGTTGATGGCGCCAATGTCGAAGCCGAGCGAGGGCCAGCGGTTCTGGCTGCGGGCGATGAGCCCGTCATGGAGTTCGATCATCGTGGCACGTGTATTGGCCTCCGTGCGGCCGCCAGTGCCCGTCGTGACGAGCGCGTTGGGCTCAGCCGCGCCCGCCGTCAGGATGCCGCGCGGCCGGTGATACTTGAAGCTGCGGCCGACGAGCTGGATGCCGTTGGCAAGAAGGGCGGAAGCGAGCGTATCGCCGGGATGGCCGGCCAGTTGTCTGCCATCGAAGGTAAAGTTCAGCGTGCTCGATCGGTCGATCCGCCCACCGCCGGGAAGCCGCGAACTCGTCATGCCGCACCTCCGAGCTTGGCAATCGCGGCATCGCTGACGGTGTGAACGGCGTGGGTGACAGTGTCGCGTTCGACAACCAGCCAGCGCCGGCAGCCGGAGGAATGGTGCCAGTACTCCTTGTGCCGTCCCCTCGGATTGTCCCGCAGATAGACGTAGTCGTACCAGGCGTCAGCGCCGGCATCGGCTGCCGGCCGGGTGAGGCTTGCATCGCCACGGATGGTGAATTCCTCCTTGGGACGGATGCCGCAATGCGGGCAGGAAATCAGGCTTGCCATGGCGTCATGTCCTCAATGCAGGTTGGGCTGGGCGCCAACGCCCTTTTCGTCGATCTGGTAGCCGCGCCGGAAGCGGTCGAGGCGCAGTTCCCGCGCCGTCTCGTGCGGCTCGTTGCGGGCGATCAGATGGGCGTAGCAATAGCCGGAGGCAGGTGTGGCCTTGAAGCCGCCGTAACACCAGCCGGCATTCAGGTAGAGATTGTCGATATGGGTGCGGTCGATGATCGGCGAGCCGTCCATGCTCATGTCCATGACGCCGCCCCAGCTGCGCAGATATCTGACCCGCGTCAGCGATGGGATCATTGCCACGCCGGCTTCGGCGACGTGCTCGACAGTGGCGAGATTGCCGCGCTGGGCATAGGAATTGTAGCCGTCGATATCGCCGCCGAAAACGAGGCCGCCCTTGTCCGACTGTGAAACGTAGAAATGGCCGGCGCCAAATGTGACGACGGTGTCGATGAAAGGTTTCAGCCCCTCGGTGACGAAGGCCTGCAGCACATGGCTCTCGATCGGCAGACGCAGGCCCGCCATGTCGGCGACCACGGTGGAATTGCCGGCGGCAGCGAGCGCCAGCTTGCCGCAACCGATGAAGCCCCTGGTGGTCTCGACGCCTGTCACACTGCCATTCTCGCCGCGAATGCCGGTGACCTCGCAATTTGTGATGATGTCGATGCCGCGGCTGTCGGCGCCGCGGGCATAGCCCCAGGCGACCGCATCGTGGCGCACCGTGCCGCCGCGCGGCTGGCGGAGGCCGCCCATKACGGGGAAGCGGGCATTGTCGAAATCGAGGAAGGGCAGCATCTTGCGGACCGCGGCCCGGTCGAGGAGCTCTGCGTCGACGCCGTGCAGGCGCATGGCATTGCCGCGCCTTGTATAGGCATCGCGCTGCGCATCGGAATGAAAGAGGTTCAGCACGCCGCGCTGCGAAACCATGGCGTTGAAGTTGAAATCCTGTTCCAGCCCTTCCCAGAGCTTCATCGACAACTCGTAGAAGGGGTTGTTGCCGGGCAGCAGGTAGTTGGAGCGGATGATCGTCGTGTTTCGGCCGATATTGCCGGAGCCGAGATAGCCCTTCTCCAGCACGGCGACGTTGGTGATACCGAACGTCTTGGCGAGATAATAGGCCGTCGAAAGACCATGGCCGCCGCCACCCACGATGATGACGTCATAATGCGGCTTCGGCGAAGGCTGGCGCCAGGCAGGTGCCCAGCTGTTGTTGCCGCGAAGCCCGTTTAAGAAGATGGAGAGAGCGGAATAGCGCATGGATAGATCCGGTGGGAGCTGGTGCCATGATGCCAGAAAGGCGAGGTGTGACTTGCCTGTTTAGGACATTTATCGATAAGAAAGGGACATGGCGTCTATCGAAACAAAAAACCTGCATTCCATCGGCTTCATTCTTCTGCCGGGATTTGCCCTGATGTCCTATGCCTCGGCGAGCGAGCCGCTGCGCGCGGCCAACCTGCTTGCCGGGCGGGAAATCTACCGCATCTCATGCTTTTCGCCGGAAGGCGGGGCGGTGTTGTCTTCCGGCGGCGTACCCGTCCCGGCCGCGCCGCTTCCCGGTCGCGGTTTCGGGCTCGGCACTGTCTTCGTCTGCGCCGGCGGTTCTCCGCGCGACTGGCACTATCCGGCCGTGCTTTCCTGCATACGGCAGCTCGCGCGCGAAGGCGTACGCATCGGCGGCATTTCGGGCGGTCCCTATCTGCTGGCCGCGGCCGGGCTGCTGACAGGCCGTGACTTTACAATCCATTGGGAGCATGCGCCGGCGCTTCTCGAAGCCTTTCCCGACCTGTCGCCGCGCCAGGCGCGTTTCGTCGTCGACGGCAACCGCATTACCTGCGGCGGCGGCATTGCGCCGCTCGACATGATGCATGCGCTGATCGCCGAGCGTATGGGGCCGGATTTCGCCCGCCGGGTCAGCGACTGGTTCCTGCATGCCGAGGTCGCTCAGCCGACAGCGCCGCAGCGCGCTTCCCTTGCCGAGCGCTACGGCGTGCACCATCCGGGCTTGCTGAGCGTCGTAGAGAAGATGGAGGAAACCATCGAGATGCCGCTCAACCGTGCAGCCATGGCCCGCATTGCCGGGGTGACGCCGCGCCATCTCGACCGCCTGTTCGCCGCTCACCTCGATACGACCTTCCTCGAGCTATACAGACGCATCCGGCTGCAGCACGCCCGAAGGCTCCTTGAGCAGAGCCCGCTGTCGATCTCCGAGATCGCCATTGCGACAGGTTTTTCCGGCGCTGCGCATTTTTCGCGCCTCTTTCGCGGCCTCTACGGCACCAGTCCGAGTTCAGTCCGCAGGCTCTGACTTTCTTCAGGGTTGAGAAGATTTCACTCTGGCGATAGGGTGCTTGCAAAGAGCGAGTGCGCGAAGGACCGTGAATGAAGATCAAGCTGGATGAAACGTCGAGCCAGGAGCATGCCCATGCGGTTCGTCAGGCCCTGTCCCAGAATCCGCATGCGGTGCGCGAGCCGAAGGAAAACAATCTCGAAATGGCGATCGGCCATGAGGTTCGCGCCTATCGCAAGAAGCTCGGCATTACCGTAACCGACCTTGCTGCCGCGACCGGCATTTCGCTCGGCATGCTGTCGAAGATCGAGAACGGCAATATCTCGGCATCGCTGACGACATTGCAATCGCTCTCGCGCGCCCTCGGCGTGCCGTTGACGGCCTTCTTCCGCCGGTACGAGGAGCCGCGCAACGCCGTCTTCGTCAAGGCGGGGCAGGGCATCGAGCTTGAGCGCCGCGGCACACGCGCCGGCCATCAGTATAATTTGCTCGGCCATATCGACAACAACAGCAGCGGCGTGATCGTCGAGCCCTATCTCATCACGCTGACCACGGATTCGGATGTCTTTCCGACCTTCCAGCATGAGGGCATGGAGCTGATCTACATGCTGGACGGAGAGGTCGTCTATCGCCATGGCGACCAGCTTTTCCCGATGCAGCCGGGCGACAGCCTGTTCTTTGATGCTGATGCGCCGCACGGGCCGGAAAAACTTGTGAAATTGCCGAGCCGATATCTCTCCATCATCAGCTATCCGCAACGCGGCAAGAATGACTGACTTGCCTTAAAAGAAAAAAATATTCCTGCAGGTTGAAAACCCAAAACAGACCTGATAGTCATTTTGCAGACGCGAAATGGAGGTTCTGTCATGTGCGGAATTGTGGGTCTCTTCCTGAAGGATAAAAGCCTGGAGCCGGCGCTCGGCGCGATGCTGTCATCCATGCTGGTGACGATGACGGACCGCGGACCTGATAGCGCCGGCATTGCGATCTATGGCGCAAGCAGCGGCGACAGCGCCAAGATCACCGTCCAGTCCGCCAAGCCGAAGAAGGATTTCTCGGGCCTTGAGGCTGAGCTGGAGAAGGAACTCGGCACGGAGGTCTCAATCGACATCAAGAGCACCCATGCCGTCGTCACCCTGCCGAAGGACATGCTCGAAGAGGGCCGCGCCGCTATCGCCGAGCTGCGCCCCGACATCCGCATTATGAGCAGCGGCGACGCGATCGAGATCTACAAGGAAACCGGCCTGCCGAAGGACGTCGTTTCGCGTTTCGCCGTCAATTCCATGGCTGGAACACATGGCATCGGCCATACCCGCATGGCGACGGAATCGGCAGTCACCACGCTCGGTGCCCATCCCTTTTCCACCGGCTCCGACCAGTGCCTCGTCCACAACGGCTCGCTCTCCAATCACAACAACCTGCGCCGCGAACTCAAGCGCGAAGGCATGACCTTCGAGACTGAGAACGACACCGAGGTTGCAGCCGCCTACCTGACCGCAGAAATGGCCAAGGGCAAGAATCTCGGCGAGGCTCTGGAAGGCGCCGTCGACGATCTCGACGGCTTCTTCACCTTCGTCGTCGGCACCAAGTCCGGCTTCGGCGTCGTGCGCGATGCGATCGCCTGCAAGCCCGCCGTCATGGCCGAGACCGACCGGTACGTCGCCTTCGGCTCCGAATACCGCGCGCTCGTCAACCTGCCCGGCATCGAGGCCGCGCGCGTCTGGGAGCCGGAGCCTGCGACCGTCTATTTCTGGGAACGCTGAGGGCTGCTGCGGCCGCCCTCATCCCATCGGCTCGATTTCATTTCAGGACGATTTCATGCCCACATTCGATCTTGCGGTGACCCCGCTTCGTGACCTCAATCAAGCCCTGCATGACGTGGCGTCAGGCGATAACGACCTGCAGTTCGACGTCGTCAATCCGCGCGGCCACCATGCCGTCGCCGCCGGCGTGCATGCGCCCGTCAGCATCGATATCCACGGCAGCGTCGGCTATTACTGCGGTGGCATGAACGAGGAGGCGGTCATCACCGTGCACGGCTCGGCCGGTCCGGGTGTCGCCGAAAACATGATGTCCGGCCGCATCACCATCAAGGGTGACGCCAGCCAGTATGCGGGCGCCACCGGCTGCGGCGGCCTGCTCGTCATCGAGGGCAATGCCTCTTCGCGCTGCGGCATCTCGATGAAGGGCATCGATATCGTCGTGCGTGGCAATATCGGCCACATGTCCGCCTTCATGGCGCAGGCTGGCAACCTCGTTGTGCTCGGCGACGCCGGCGATGCGCTCGGAGATTCCCTATACGAGGCCCGCATCTTCGTGCGTGGCAAGGTCGAGAGCCTCGGCGCGGACTGTATCGAGAAGGAAATGCGGGCAGAACATATCGAGCTTCTCTCCGCTCTGCTCGCAAAGGCGGGCATTACCGATGCGCTGCCGGAGGAGTTCAGCCGCTATGGTTCTTCCCGCAAGCTCTACAATTTCAACGTCGACAATGCCGACGCCTATTGAGTTTATCGAGGTTTTCCATGAGCTATCAGAACCCGCCCACAAAGCCTCGCCTTTCGGCAACCTTCGATGAATACACGATGTCGGAAATCCGCCGCGCTGCGGCGACCGGCATCTATGATATCCGCGGTGGCGGCGCCAAGCGCAAGCTGCCGCATTTCGACGATCTCTTGTTCCTCGGCGCCTCGATCTCCCGCTATCCGCTCGAAGGTTACCGCGAGAAGTGCGGCACCAATGTCGTGCTCGGCTCGCGTTACGCCAAAAAGCCGATCGAACTCAAGATCCCGATCACGATCGCCGGCATGAGCTTCGGTTCGCTCTCCGGTCCGGCGAAGGAGGCGCTCGGCCGTGGTGCCACGATCGCCGGCACCTCGACGACAACGGGCGATGGTGGCATGACGGAGGAAGAGCGCGGCCATTCTGAGACGCTCGTCTACCAGTACCTGCCGTCGCGCTATGGCATGAACCCGCGAGATCTGCGCCGCTGCGACGCGATCGAGATCGTCGTTGGCCAGGGTGCCAAGCCCGGCGGCGGTGGCATGCTGCTCGGTCAGAAGATTTCCGACCGCGTCGCCGAAATGCGCACGCTGCCGAAGGGTATCGATCAGCGTTCGGCAAGCCGTCATCCCGACTGGACCGGGCCCGACGACCTTGAGATCAAGATCCTTGAACTGCGCGAGATCACCAACTGGGAAAAACCGATCTATGTGAAGGTCGGCGGTGCGCGCCCCTATTACGACACGGCCCTTGCGGTGAAGGCCGGTGCTGATGTCGTCGTGCTCGACGGCATGCAGGGCGGTACTGCGGCAACGCAGGAAGTCTTCATCGAGCATGTCGGCATGCCGACGCTCGCCTGCATCCGCCCGGCCGTGCAGGCGCTGCAGGATCTCGGCATGCACCGCAAGGTGCAGCTCATCGTTTCTGGTGGCATCAGGAATGGCGCCGATGTGGCGAAGGCTCTGGCCCTCGGCGCCGACGCCGTCTCCATCGGCACGGCCGCCCTCATCGCCATCGGTGAGAATGATCCGCGCTGGGCGGCCGAATACGAGGCGCTGCACACGACGGCGGCCGCCTATGACGACTGGCATGAAGGCAAGGACCCGGCCGGCATCACCACGCAGGATCCGGAACTGATGAAGCGCGTCGATCCGATCACCGCCGGTCGTCGCCTCGCCAATTACCTCAAGGTCATGGCGCTGGAGGCGCAGACGATCGCGCGCGCCTGCGGCAAGAATCATGTCCACAATCTGGAACCGGAAGACCTCTGCGCATTGACGATCGAGGCTTCCGCAATGGCGCAGGTGCCGCTCGCGGGAACGAGCTGGATACCGGGCAAGGGAGGCTACTGATTTCTACCGGCCGGGCAAAAAGTCCGGCCGCTTCGCATCCATAACCAAAGTGTCTCTGAGAAATCCAAAGGGGAACGAGAATGACACTGGACCTTGCTGCTTTTGCGAAAGACAAAGGCATCAAATATTTCATGATCAGCTATACTGACCTTTTCTCCGGCCAGCGCGCCAAGCTGGTGCCGGCGCAGGCGATTGCCGGCATGCAGGAAGAGGGTGCGGGTTTTGCCGGGTTCGCTACCTGGCTCGACATGACGCCCGCCCATCCCGATCTCTTTGCCGTTCCCGATGCCACCTCCGTCATCCAGCTTCCCTGGAAGAAGGACGTCGCCTGGGTAGCGGCCGATTGCATGATGGAGGGCACTCTCGTGGCGCAGGCGCCGCGCAATGTGCTGAAGAAGCTCGTCAATAAAGCCGAAGCGGCGGGCAAGCGGGTCAAGACCGGCGTCGAGGCCGAATTCTTCCTGATCACCGCGGACGGCGAACAGATTTCCGATGGCCGCGACACGGCTGAAAAGCCCTGCTACGACCAGCAGGCCGTCATGCGCCGCTACGACGTCATCGCCGAGATTTGCGACTATATGCTGGAGCTCGGCTGGGGCGCCTATCAGAACGACCACGAGGATGCCAACGGCCAGTTCGAGATGAACTGGGAATTCGACGATGCGCTGAAGACGGCCGACAAGCATTCCTTCTTCAAGTTCATGGTCAAGTCGATCGCCGAAAAGCACGGGCTTCGCGCCACCTTCATGCCGAAGCCCTTCAAGGGCCTGACCGGCAATGGCTGCCATTGCCATATCTCGGTCTGGGACAATGATGGCGAGGTCAACGTCTTCGCCGACAGGACAGCCGAATTCGGCTTGTCGGCGGAAGGCAGGCACTTCCTCGGCGGCATCATGAAACACGCTTCGGCGCTTGCCGCGATCACCAACCCGACCGTCAATTCCTATAAGCGCATCAACGCGCCACGCACGACCTCGGGCGCCACATGGTCGCCGAATACGGTAACCTGGACCGGCAACAACCGCACCCACATGGTGCGCGTGCCAGGCCCCGGCCGCTTCGAGCTGCGCCTGCCTGATGGTGCGGTCAACCCCTACCTGCTGCAGGCAATCATCATTGCGGCCGGTCTTGACGGGCTGAACAGCAAGGCAGATCCCGGTCCGCATCACAATATCGACATGTATGCGGAAGGGCATCTGGTGAAGGACGCGCCGCGTCTGCCGCTGAACCTGCTCGATGCGCTGCGTGCCTATGACGCCGACGAGGGTCTGAAGGCTGCGATCGGAACCGAGTTCTCCGCCGCCTATCTCAAGCTCAAGCACCAGGAATGGAATGCCTTCTGCTCGCATTTCACCCAGTGGGAACGCGATAGCACGCTCGATATCTGAGCCGACCGGTTGAGGTTTTGACATCAAGCGCCTGCGGGCCGGAGCATCAACGCGCCGGCCCGGCTGGTGGCCTATGCTTCAAGTGACGAAGGAAGAGATGGCATGAAGAGCTACGTACTGACGGTATCCTGCAAGTCGACGCGCGGCATCGTTGCAGCGATCTCGGGTTATCTCGCCGAACAGGGCTGCAACATCGTCGACAGCTCGCAATTCGACGATCTGGACACTGGCCAGTTCTTCATGCGCGTCTCCTTCATTTCCGAAGAAGGCCTCTCCGAGGCCGATATCCGCGCCGGCTTCACCAGCATCGCCACGCGCTTCGGCATGACTTACGATTTCCACGACAGCGAGAAGCGCATGAAGGTGCTGCTCATGGTGTCGCGCTTCGGCCATTGTCTCAACGACCTGCTCTACCGCTGGAAGATCGGCGCGCTGCCGATCGATATCGTCGGCGTCGTCTCCAACCATTTCGATTACCAGAAGGTCGTCGTCAACCATGACATTCCCTTCCACCATATTCCCGTTACCAAGGCCACCAAGGTGCAGGCGGAAGCCCATATCATGGAAGTGGCTGAGCAGACCGGCACGGAACTGATCGTGCTCGCTCGCTACATGCAGATCCTGTCAGACGAGATGTGCCAGAAAATGTCGGGCCAGATCATCAACATCCACCATTCCTTCCTGCCGAGCTTCAAGGGCGCCAATCCCTATAAACAAGCCTATGAGCGCGGCGTGAAGCTGATCGGCGCCACGGCGCATTATGTGACGGCCGATCTCGACGAAGGCCCGATCATCGAGCAGGATACGGCGCGCATCACCCATGCGCAGAGTGCCGAAGACTACGTTTCGATCGGCCGCGATGTCGAAAGCCAGGTGCTGGCGCGCGCCATCCACGCCCATATCCACCACCGTACCTTCATCAACGGCAATCGTACCGTCGTCTTCCCGGCAAGCCCGGGCAGCTACGCCTCCGAGCGCATGGGCTGAGCCATGGTCAAGGTCATCGACGGCAAAGAAGTCGCGGCATCGGTCATCGAAGCCGTGAAATCGGCAAATGCTGCGCTTGAAGCCGCCAAAGGCATCAAGGCCGGGCTTGCAGTCATCATCGTCGGCGACGATCCGGCGAGCCACACCTATGTCAGCTCGAAAAGCCGAATGGCCAAGGAATGCGGGTTCAAATCCATCCAGCACACGTTGCCGGTGGAGACAAAGCAGGAAGAACTTGCAACGCTCGTCGCCTCGCTCAACGCCGATCCCTCGATCCATGGCATTCTCGTGCAACTGCCATTGCCGAAACATCTCGAGTTCGGCAAGCCGATGGCACAGCTCCTGCTGAACGCCAACGCGACAGTTACCATCGGCCATTCGCGCACGAAGAACCTCGCCGAGATCTGCCGCAACGCCGATATTCTGGTGGCCGCCGTCGGCCGTCCGGAAATGGTCAAGGCCGACTGGGTGAAACCCGGTGCCACTGTCGTCGACGTCGGCATCAATCGCATCGCGGCACCCGAGCGGGGCGAGGGCAAGACCCGCCTTGTCGGCGACGTCGCCTTTGCGGAGGTCGCGCCGGTTGCCGCAGTCATCACGCCGGTGCCGGGTGGCGTCGGTCCCATGACGATCGCCATGCTGATGGCCAATACGGTGATTGCCGCCCATCGTTCGGTTGGGCTTACGCCGCCGAGTTTCTGATCATCTTACGGGGCAGGGCCTGTCGAGGCCCTGACGATCAGCTCTGTCTTCCAGAGCTCCTGTTCGGGGAAGGGACCTGCCTGCTTGACCGTGCCGATGAGCCTCTGTGCAATGCGCACGCCCGCAGCGCGTAGCGACGAGCGGGTCGTCGTCAGCGGGACGGAAAAGTTTTCCGGCTTCAGCAGCGGCAACACGTCGTCATGGGCGATCAGCGAAATATCCTCGCCAAGCTTGAGCCCGGCCTGATTGACGGCCCGGATCGCGCCGAGTGCCAGAACCGTACTGGAGCACAGGATGGCAGTCGGCCGATCCGGAAGCTGCAGAAAGCGCTCCATGGCAATCAGCCCTTCCTCATCCGTCATGACCGTGTGGCTCGTGTAGTCCTCCAGGAGCTCCAGCCCGCGTTCTGCGAGTGCTGCGATGAGGCCGTTCCTGCGGCGAATGGCGAAATCGAGATGCGCCGGCCCGTTCATCATTGCAAAGCGCGTATGGCCGAGCTGCAAGAGAAGTCTCGCAGCATCGTAGAAGGCACCCTCGTTGTCGATGTCGAGATAGGGATAATCCGGTTCAGAACCGAAGGAGCGACCATGCACGACGAAGGGCATGGAAAGCGATTTCAGCATGGCGAGCCGCGGATCGTGGCCGCGCATATAGGCGACGAAGAGTGCATCCACATTGCCGCTGATCGCCAGCCGGCGCAATGCTGCAACCTCGTCGTCGGGATCGGCGGGCATGATGACGAAGTGGAAGTCGTGGCGCACCGCTTCCTCGCCGAGGCCGGTCAGGAACTCGCCGAAATGAACGTCGGACTGATGGCCGGGTGCTGTCGGCATGACGAGGCCGATCGAGCCGGCCTTGCCGGTCGCAAGCCGCTGGGCGGCCTTGTTCGGCCGGTATCCGGTTTCCTTGACGGCCCGAAGCACGCGTTCCCGGGTCGCTTCGTTGACCTCGGGGTAACCGTTGAGCGCGCGGCTCACAGTCGTCTGCGAAAGCCCCAGCAATTCCGATAGCTGTTTAAGATTCACCTGCTATGCTTCCTCCCGGCCTGCCCTGTGGCCGCAAACGCCCTCCGCCTCCCATGGCACCCAAAGCGCTTTTAATTATGTAGCATCTACAGCGCTTGACTCAAGAAAAAACGCTCCATATTTCCCATCAGGTCTCGCTGCGGCGCGATAATCAGGCTGTATTCGGGGCGTTTTCGCGAAATGGCTTGACTTCACTCCACCGAAAGTGAATCAGTTGGCGTGTCAAAGCGCTTTGAGATTTCCTTTGAATGAAATTCAGCGTGGTTGGGATTGTGATGGGAGGTTGATCACATGAAAAAGACATTCTTTATGGGCGTTGCACTCGTGGCGCTTTTTGCCGGCGCTGCATCGGCCGCGGATCTGAAATTCGCGCCGGGCCAGGACGCCAAGTTCAACTGGAAGAGCTATGATGACTTCAAGGCTGCGCATGCCGACCTGAAGGGTCAGCAGCTGACGATCTTCGGCCCTTGGCGCGGCGAAGACGAAGCTTTCTTCCAGAGCATTCTCGCTTATTTCGTCGAGGCGACCGGCGTCGACGCCAAGTATTCCTCGTCCGAAAATTATGAGCAGCAGATCGTCATCGATACGCAGGCAGGCTCCCCGCCGAACATTGCGGTCCTGCCGCAGCCGGGCCTTTTGGCCGATCTCGCCGGCAAGGGCTACCTGACGCCGCTCGGCGACGATACCTCCAAGTGGATCAAGGATAACTACGGCGCCGGCGACAGCTGGGTCGGCTACGGCACCTACAAGGGTAAGGACGGCAAGGAAGCCTTTTACGCCTTCCCATACAAGGCCGACGTAAAATCGCTCGTCTGGTATGTTCCCGAGAACTTCGAAGAAGCAGGCTACAAGGTCCCGACGACCATGGAAGAACTGCACGCCCTGACAGACCAAATCGTCAAGGACGGTGGCGTTCCCTGGTGTATCGGTCTCGGTTCTGGCGGCGCGACCGGCTGGCCGGCGACCGACTGGGTCGAAGATATCATGCTGCGCACGCAGAAGCCTGACGTCTACGACAAGTGGACCACCAACGAAGTGAAGTTCACCGATCCGGCTGTCGTTGCCGCCATCGATGAATTCGGCAAGTTCGCCAAGAACGAGAAGTATGTCGACGGCGGCGTTGCAGCCGTTGCTTCGACCGACTTCCGCGACAGCCCGAAGGGCCTCTTCGCCGTTCCGCCGAAGTGCTACCTGCACCACCAGGCTTCGTTCATTCCGTCCTTCTTCCCTGAGGGTACGAAGCTCGGCACGGATGCCGACTTCTTCTACATGCCGACTTATGCTGCCCATGCCGATCTCGGCAAGCCGGTTCTCGGTGCAGGCACGCTGGTCTCCATCGCCAAGGACTCTCCGACGGCACGCGCCTTCATCGACTTCCTGAAGACGCCAGTCGCGCATGAACTCTGGATGGCGCAATCGAGCTTCCTGACCCCGTATAAGGGCGTCAATGTCGACGCCTATGCCAACGAGCAGATGAAGAAGGAAGGCGAGATCCTGACCTCGGCCACCACCTTCCGCTTCGACGGTTCGGACCTGATGCCCGGCAAGATCGGCGCCGGCGCGTTCTGGACCGGCATGGTCGATTTCGTCGGCGGCAAATCCGCTCAGGACGCCGCAGCCGAAATCCAGAGTGCTTGGGACGGCATCAAGTAATTTCCCATCAGTCCATGCCGCCGGGTGACCGGCGGCATCACGGAATGAGCGGCCGGGTTCCAGAGGGGGAGCCCGGTCGTGCTGGATCCTGTGGTCAAACACCTAAGCTATATTGACGGTATCCGGCATTAACCCTTCAAAATAAGACAGGGAAGCAGGGGAGGGACGAAATGCTGTCGCAGATAGTGTCCGCTTTGGGCGTCGTGGTCGTAGCCGTTTTTGCTTGCTCGGCCTATTTCTTTTTCTCGAACAAGATCCTCGATCTCGCATTGCCGGTGAAGGACGGTGATATCCGTCGGGCCTCAACCAATCTGAACCGGCGCGCTATGATCCGCCCCTGGCTGTTTCTCGGCCCGGCGCTCTTCCTGCTGATCGTCTATCTCGTCTATCCCGTCGTTGCGACCTTCATCCTGTCTTTCTATGACCGGACCGGCGAGCAGTTCGTCGGCGCGCAGAATTACCTGTGGGCGTTTAACGACCGCGAATTCCGCCAGTCGATCTTCAACAACATCCTGTGGCTCGCCGTGGTGCCCGCCGCCTGCACCTTCTTCGGCCTCGTCATCGCAGTCATGACCGACCGCATCTGGTGGGGCAATATCGCAAAAAGCATCGTCTTCATGCCGATGGCGATCTCTTTCGTCGGCGCTTCCGTCATCTGGAAGTTCATCTATGAATACCGCGGCGGCAACGATGTGCAGATCGGCCTCCTGAACGCCATCGTGCAGACATTCGGCGGCACGCCGGAGGTCTGGATTTCCGTTCCTTTCTGGAACAATTTCTTCTTGATGGTGATCCTGGTCTGGATTCAGACCGGCTTTGCCATGGTTATCCTCTCTGCCGCACTGCGCGGCATCCCGGAAGAGACGATCGAGGCTGCCGTCATCGATGGCGCCAATGGATGGCAGATCTTCTGGCGCATCATGGTGCCGCAGATCTGGGGCACGATCGCCGTCGTCTGGACGACGATCACCATCCTTGTTCTCAAGGTCTTCGATATCGTGCTCACCATGACCAACGGCCAGTGGCAGACCATGGTGCTGGCGAACCTGATGTTCAACTGGTTGTTCCGCGGCGGCGGCGATTCCGGCCGAAGCGCTGTCATCGCCATCATCATCATGCTGGCGGTGACACCGATCATGGTGTGGAACGTGCGTCGCGCCAATGCCGAGCTGAAGGGACGCTGAGATGACCACAGCTGCAAGCTACTTCAAGATCGGCCCGGCCCGTCTCTTCGTTCACTTCTGCGTTCTCATCATCGTCGTCATCTGGCTGGTGCCGACGCTCGGCATCTTCGTCAGCGCGCTGCGCGACAAGGATCAGATCACCGTCTCCGGCTGGTGGACCGCCTTTGCCGGCTCGACCCAGACCGTGGCCGCGCGTCTCGGCACGCCCGATCAGGCCAAGCAGGAAGGCGATATCTACGTCATCACCGGCAATGTCCTGGCCGACCAGCCCGGCCGCTCGGTCAAGGCCTTCGGCGTGCGCGTCCAGCAGCCTTCGGCCTTCGAGGCCGGCCAGACCGCCGATCTCGGCGACGGCGAAAGCATCGTCATCAATAGCGACGGCAGCTATCGCTATATGAAGAACGCCGCCTTCGCTCCCGACGAGCGTCCGCGCCGCATCTATGTCGCGGCATCGGCACCGCCCGAATTCACCCTGCGCAACTACCAGACGGTTCTCGCCGGCGAGGGCATCGGCCAGTCTTTCATCAACTCTCTGACGGTGACCATACCGGCCACCATCATCCCGATCCTGATCGCCGCCTTCGCAGCCTATGCGCTGAGCTGGATGGAATTCCCAGGCCGGGCGCTGCTGATCGCGCTCGTCGTCGGCCTCATCGTCGTGCCACTGCAGATGTCGCTCATCCCGCTGCTGCGTCTCTATAATGAGATCGGCTCCCTGATCGGCCAGCCGTCGAAGACCTATCCCGGCATCTGGCTGGCGCATACGGCCTTCGGCATGCCGCTCGCCATCTATCTCTTGCGGGCCTATATTTCCGGCCTGCCCAAGGAGATCATCGAATCCGCCCGTGTCGATGGCGCCAGCGACTTCGAGATCTTCACCCGCATCGTATTGCCTCTCTCCTTCCCCGCGCTCGCGTCCTTCGCGATCTTCCAGTTTCTGTGGGTGTGGAACGACCTGCTTGTGGCCATGGTCTTCCTCGGCACCGACAAGGATCACCTCGTGCTGACCGGAGCGCTGAATGCGCTGCTCGGTTCGCGCGGCGGCAACTGGGAAATCCTGACGGCATCGGCCTTCATCACCATCATCATACCGCTGCTCGTCTTCTTCTCGCTGCAGCGTTATCTGGTGCGCGGCCTGCTGGCGGGGTCGGTCAAGGGGGGCTGATCCATCCCAAGACGCAATTTCAAACAGGATATTCCATGAGTGTGGCTTCCCAATCCCTTCTGACCGCCGACAAGGACTGGTGGCGCGGCGCGGTGATCTATCAGATCTATCCGCGCTCCTACCAGGATTCGAACGGCGACGGCATCGGCGACCTGAAGGGCATCACCGCCCGCCTGCCGCATGTTGCAAGCCTCGGCGCTGACGCGATCTGGATTTCGCCCTTCTTCACCTCGCCGATGCGCGATTTCGGCTATGACGTCTCGGACTATGAAAATGTCGATGCGATCTTCGGCACACTGATCGATTTCGACACCTTGATTTCCGAAGCTCATCGTCTTGGCATCAAGGTGATGATCGATCTCGTCGTCTCGCATTCCTCCGACCAGCATCCCTGGTTCGTCGAAAGCCGCACGAGCAAGACCAATGCCAAGGCCGACTGGTATGTCTGGGCCGATGCCAAGCCTGATGGTACGCCGCCCAACAACTGGCTGTCGATCTTCGGCGGTTCGGCATGGGCGTGGGATCCGACGCGCATGCAATATTACATGCACAACTTCCTGACCTCGCAGCCGGACATGAACCTGCACAATCCAGAGGTTCAGGATCGCCTGCTTGATGTCGTCCGCTTCTGGCTGAAGCGCGGTGTCGATGGGTTTCGCCTCGACACGATCAACTTCTACTTCCACGACAAGCTCTTGCGCGACAATCCGGCGCTCGCCCCGGAACGCCGCAATGCGTCGACGGCTCCCGCCGTGAACCCCTATAACTTCCAGGAACATCTATACGACAAGAACCGTCCGGAAAATCTCGAATTCCTGAAGCGCTTCCGCGCGGTTCTCGAAGAGTTTCCGGCCATCGCCGCTGTCGGCGAAGTCGGCGACAGCCAGCGGGGTCTGGAAATCGTCGGTGAATACACCTCCGGCAACGACAAGATGCACATGTGCTATGCCTTCGAATTCCTGGCGCCCGATCCGCTTACGCCTGAGCGCGTCGAGGAAGTCATGAAGGATTTCGGTGCCGCGGCTCCCGATGGCTGGGCCTGCTGGGCCTTCTCGAACCATGACGTCATGCGCCATGTCAGCCGTTGGGGTTCCTTGGTCGCCGACCACGACGCCTTCGCCAAACTTTACGCCTCGCTGTTGATGACGCTGCGCGGTTCGGTCTGCCTCTATCAGGGCGAGGAACTGGCGCTGACCGAAGCCGATCTGGCCTATCAGGATCTTCAGGATCCCTACGGCATCCAGTTCTGGCCGGAATTCAAGGGGCGTGACGGCTGCCGCACGCCGATGGTGTGGGACAGCCAGGTCGCCCAGGGTGGTTTCTCGACGGTCACGCCCTGGCTGCCGGTGCCGGTCGAGCACATCCTGCGTGCCGTCAGCGTGCAGCAGGGTGACGACAATTCCGTGCTGGAGCACTACCGCCGCTTCATCGCCTTCCGTAAGCAGTATCCGGCTTTCGCCAAGGGCGAGATCGAGTTCGAGGATCCGCAGGGCGACGCGCTGGTCTTCACCCGTGAATTCGGCAACGAGACGCTGCTCTGCGTCTTCAACATGGGGCCGACGGAAACCAATGTGACCCTGCCGGCGGGCGACTGGCAGGCTTTGACGGGCCACGGCTTTACCAGCAACAACTACGGCGACAAGATCGATATTCCGGCCTGGGGGGCGTATTTCGCCCGTCTCGCTTAAGGATCAGGAGGGGAGAGGAAAATGACTGGACTGACGCTTAAGGATATCCGCAAATCCTATGGATCGGTGGACGTGCTTCACGGCATCGACCTGGAAATCAAGCAGGGTGAATTCATCGTTTTCGTCGGCCCCTCCGGCTGTGGCAAATCCACGCTTCTTAGAATGATCGCCGGCCTTGAGAACATCACCGGCGGTGAGATGTATATTGACGGCATGCTCGTCAATGAAGTGCCGCCTTCCAGGCGCGGCATCGCCATGGTGTTCCAGTCCTATGCGCTCTATCCGCATATGACTGTTTTCGACAACATGGCCTTCGGGATGAAGATCGCCCGCGAAAACAAGCAGGAGATCGACCGCCGCGTGCGGGCGGCGGCCGAGACGCTGCAGCTTACGAAATATCTAGACCGCCTGCCGAAGGCACTCTCGGGCGGCCAGCGCCAACGTGTGGCCATCGGCCGTGCCATCTGCCGCAACCCGAAGGTATTCCTCTTCGACGAGCCGCTCTCCAACCTCGATGCTGCGCTGCGCGTGGCAACCCGCATCGAGATTGCCCGCCTGAACGAGCAGATGGCCGATACGACGATGATCTATGTCACGCACGACCAGGTCGAGGCGATGACGCTGGCGGACCGCATCGTCGTGCTCTCGGCCGGCAATATCGAACAGGTGGGGCCTCCGCTGGAGCTCTACGAGCGCCCGGCGAACTTGTTCGTCGCAAAGTTCATCGGCTCCCCGGCCATGAACATCATCCCGGCAACGATCACCGACGTCGGCGAGACGACGACGGTGACGCTGACGGGCGGCAAGTCCGTGACGCTCGATATCACCACTGCTGCACCCGAGAAGGGCAAGCAGGCAAGCTTCGGCGTTCGCCCCGAAGATCTGCGCGTTGCAAGCCCCGATGAGGACTATCTGTTTGAAGGCGAAGTCTCGATCGTCGAGCAGCTCGGTGAAGTGACGCTGCTCTATATCGAGGGCCTGGTTCAGGGTGAGCMGATCATCGTCAAGCTGCCCGGCATCTATGATGTGAAGAGGGGCCAGAAGATGCATTTCGCCGCCGATCGGCAGAAGCTGCATCTCTTCGATGCGGCAGGTCACACCTACAGGAAATGACCATCCATTTTTGGTGGAATCCTTCTTCCTGAGGGTGTGGAGGGGAAGGATTCTTACTTTCTGTTAAATATGCGGTGCTAGCCTTTTCCCAATCAAGACTGAGGGAACCAGGGCCGTGGCCGCATCGAATCCAACACCCCCAAAATCGCACTTCCTGGCGAAGGAAGAATCTTTCATGTACGACCGCGAAGCGCGGTTCAAGATGGAAGACACGATGAACGCCGCGCGCATCGAATATACGGAGAAGGGCGTTATGCATGCCGCTTCGCGTCGATGCGACATCGTCCGTATATCGATGAGCAGCGCGATCCTCGCGATCCTCACGCAGTACACGCTGCCGAAGCAGTTCTATCTGGATATTCCCGATGCCCGCATCACCAMGGTGGGCTGCCTGCTGATGAAGACCTTTCCGAACAACACGATCGAGGTTCGCTTCCTGCGCCTGCTGACGCAGAAGGAGCTGAACAAGATCTTCGTCTACAGCACCCACCCGGCTCACAAGGATTACGTCCTCGATATMCGCGCGTAACAGTCTCGCGTCTCGCTGGATATGAAAAACCCGCGGTTCTTGCCGCGGGTTTTTCTATTCTCAAGCAATTCCAGCAAAAGTGTACAGCGGTTTTGCGTCCGGAATTGCGCGAAGCAAAGAGAAATCAGTGATGGGTCTGGAAGAGCACGCTCGCACCCTGGTCTGACGGACCGACCGCATGGCGGAACGGCGCGAAGAGCTCGCGGCCCATGCCAAATTCGTTGTCCGAGAGGTCGATCATCACAGGCTCGCGCTCTGCCATGTCGGCCGCATCGACAAGAACTTCGAGTGTACCCCTGATGGCATCGAGGCGAATGATGTCACCATCCCTGATGCGAGCGATCGGGCCGCCATCGACCGCCTCGGGCGTGACGTGGATCGCCGCCGGCACCTTGCCGGACGCTCCGGACATGCGTCCGTCGGTCAAGAGTGCCACGCGGAAACCGCGGTCCTGCAACACGCCGAGTGGTGGCGTCAGCTTGTGCAGTTCAGGCATGCCGTTGGCCTTGGGCCCCTGGAAGCGCACGACGGCGACGAAATCTCGGTTGAGCTTGCCCTCCTTGAAGGCGTCCTGCAGTTCCTGCTGGCTGTGGAAGATAATCGCCGGCGCCTCGATGATGTGGCGCTCTGCCTTGACGGCGGAGATCTTGATGACCGCCTTGCCGAGATTGCCGCGCAGCATCTTCAGGCCGCCGTTTGCCTGGAAAGGCGTTTCGATGCTGGCAAGCACTTTCGGATCATGACTCTTCTCCGGCGAGGCCTGGCGCACGACACCACCGTTTTCGCCGAGCTGCGCATCGACCGTGTAGGCTTGGAGACCATGACCGAAGACCGTGCGCACATCGTCATGCACCAGGCCCTGCTTCAGCAATTCCTTGATGAGGAAGCCCATGCCGCCGGCAGCCTGGAAGTGGTTCACGTCAGCTAGCCCGTTCGGGTAGACGCGGGCAAGCAGCGGGATCAGTTCCGAAAGCTCGGCAATGTCCTGCCAGGTCAGCAGGATGCCTCCGGCGCGTGCCATGGCGACGAGGTGCATCGTATGGTTCGTCGATCCGCCGGTCGCATGCAGGCCGACCACACCGTTGACGACAGAGCGTTCGTCGATCATCTCGCCGGCCGGCGTGAACTCGTTGCCGAGCGCGGTGATGGCGAGCGCCCGCTTGGCAGCCTCGCGGGTCAAAGCTTCGCGCAGCGGCGTGCCGGGATTGATGAAGGAGGAGCCCGGCATATGGAAGCCCATGATCTCCATCAGCATCTGGTTGGAGTTGGCCGTGCCGTAGAAGGTGCAGGTGCCGGGGCCGTGATAGGACTTGGATTCGGCTTCCAGCAACTCCGCGCGGCCAACCTTGCCTTCGGCAAAGAGCTGGCGGACGCGCGACTTCTCGTCGTTCGGCAAGCCTGTGGTCATCGGTCCGGCCGGAACGAAGATCGCCGGCAGGTGGCCGAAGGAAAGGGCTGCGATGACGAGGCCGGGCACGATCTTGTCGCAGACGCCGAGGAAGAGCGCGGCGTCGAACATGTTGTGCGACAGGCCGACACCGGCGGCCATCGCGATCAGGTCGCGCGAAAAGAGCGAAAGCTCCATGCCGGGTTGGCCCTGGGTGACGCCGTCGCACATGGCCGGCACGCCACCGGCAACCTGGGCAATACCGCCGGCCTGCGCCGCCGCCTCGCGGATAATAGCAGGATAGGTCTCGAACGGCTGGTGGGCCGAGAGCATGTCATTATAGGCGGTGATGATGCCGAGATTAGGCACGCGGTCGCCCGCAAGCGCATCCTTCTCGGCGGGGGAACAGATGGCGAAGCCGTGAGCAAGGTTGGCGCAGCCGAGAACGGAGCGGTTGACGCCCTTTGAGGCGGCAGCGCGCAGGCGCTCCAGATAGCGCTCGCGGGTCGGCTTCGAGCGTTCGACAATGCGATTCGTAATCGCAGCAATACGTGCGTGAGCGGACATGGAAAATCCCTGCCTTGTTCTGGTTCGTCTGTATCTGTTCGCCGACTTCGGCGGCTGTGAGGCCCTGTCAGGGAGCCCAGTAGATCTCGACCGGGGAAGTAGCCCGGCGCAGAATGGCGCGGATAGGCATTTCTGCCTCTTTGCCGTCACCCTCTGCCTTGGCGAGAACGTCTTTTTTGCCTTCGCCCTCAATATGGAGAATGAGCAGTTTGGCATCTTCAAGAGCGGAGAAGGTGAAAGTGAGGCGTGGTTCGCCAGCCCCTTCCGCTTCCATGGTGATGATGCCGCGCGGCGTCTGGGCATCGAGCGCGACGCTCAGATTGCTGCCGCCGGGGAAGAATGAAGCCGTATGGCCATCGCCGCCCATGCCGAGGATCACAACGTCGAAGGGGATGCCGATCTCGGCGCTCTTTACCGTTGCAAGCTTTGCAGCCTCCTCGACGGAGTTCGCTGGCTGGTAAAGCGGCACGAAACGTGCCGCCTTCGCCTTGTTCTGAAGGAGATTGGCATCAACCAGCAGATGGTTCGAGCGCGGGTTGTCGGACGGCACGAAGCGTTCGTCGACAAGTGTGATCGTCACCTTGGCCCAGTCGATATCGTGCGCCGAAAGCGCCTGGAAGAAGGCTTTCGGCGTGGAACCRCCGGAAACGGCAATGCTTGCCGCCCCGCGGGCTGCGATGGCTGCCGAGAGGGCGCCGGAAACCTTGTCTGCAAGGTTGGTGGCGAGTTCTGCGGCGTTTGCGAAGGAATGCAGTGTCGATGCCATATCCTAAAACCTCGGACTAGATGTCGTCGTGCCAGGTGCGGCCGTCGCGTTCGATCAGCGCGATGGCCTGGCTCGGGCCCCAGGTGCCGGCCGTGTAGCCCTGCACCTGCTGACCGGTCGATTCCCAACCCTTGAGGATCGGGTCGACCCACTGCCATGCGGCTTCGACTTCGTCGCGGCGCATGAACAGCGTCTGGTTGGAACGGATGACGTCCATCAGCAAGCGCTCGTAGGCATCAGGGTTGCGGACGTTGAAGGCCTGGGCGAAGCTCATGTCGAGCGAGACATTGCGCAGACGCATGCCGCCCGGACCCGGATCCTTGATCATCAGCGACTGCTTGACGCCTTCATCCGGCTGCAGGCGGATGATCAACTGGTTCTGGCTGATGCGGCCGGCGGCCTGGTCGAAGACCGAGTGCGGGATCGGCTTGAAGGTGATGACGATTTCCGAAACGCGGCCGGCCAGACGCTTGCCGGTTCTGATATAGAAGGGAACGCCTGCCCAGCGCCAGTTGTTGATCTCAGCCTTGATGGCGACGAAGGTCTCCGTGTTGGAAACGCCGCCTTCAAGCTCCTCCAGATAGCCCTTGACCGGGCCGCTGCCGGAAGCGCCGGCGCGGTACTGGCCGCGAACCGTCGCCTGCTCGACGTTGGAGGCGTTGATCGGTTTAAGCGCGCGCAGCACTTTCAGCTTTTCGTCGCGCACGGCTTCCGAATCCATGGAGGAGGGGACTTCCATCGCAGTCAGGCAGAGCAACTGCAGGATGTGATTCTGCACCATGTCGCGCAGCGCGCCCGCTGTGTCATAGTATCCGGCGCGGCCTTCGAGGCCGACGGACTCGGCAACGGTGATCTGCACGTGGTCGATGTAGTTGGCATTCCACAGCGGCTCATAGAGCGCATTGGCAAAGCGCAGCGCCATCAGGTTCTGCACTGTCTCCTTGCCGAGATAGTGGTCGATGCGGAAGATCTGCTCTTCCTTGAAGACGCGGCCGATATTGTCGTTGAGCTGCAAGGCCGAAGCAAGGTMGCGACCGATCGGCTTTTCGACGACGATACGGGTCGACTTGGTGATCAGCTTGTGTTCGTAGATCTTCTGCGCGATGTCGCCGAAGATGCCCGGAGCGACAGCGAGATAGAAGGCGCGAACGCGTTCCTTGCCCTCATCGAGCAGCTTCTTGAGATGATCCCAGCCGGTGTCGGTGCGGGCGTCGACGGAAACGTAGAAGAGACGGGCACAGAACTTTTCGACTTCCGCCTCGTCATATTCGCCTTTCTTCAGGTGCTCCTTGAGCGCGTCCTTGGCGAACTTGCGGTATTCCTCATGCGAAAGCGGGCTGCGCGAAGCGCCGATGACACGGGTCGGTTCGGAGAACTGGCCCTCGATCTGGCGGTGGTAAAGCGCGGGCAGAAGCTTGCGCTCTGCAAGGTCGCCGCTGCCGCCGAAGACGACATAATCAAAAGGCTCAACGGGGATGATCTGGCTGCTCATGAGCTTGTCTCTCAATCAGGCTTGGTTGGTGGCCGTTTTAATCTAATCGATTTAAAAAAGCCAGTGTGCGGTGCAATGAATCTGTCGGACATCGGTTTTAGAGCGAATCGTCCGGAGAGGAAATCCGCAATCGAACTAAAACTTGTCGCGGAGGGCGAACCACGACAAGGCAAGRAAAAGCAGAGGCGTCCGCATGCGTGCGCCGCCCGGAAATGCGGGGATATCGAGCGCCTTGAAGAGATCGAGATCGGCCGATTTGCCCAACACCATTTCTGCGTAAAGCTTGCCACAGTAATTTGACAGCATGACGCCATGGCCGGAATAACCGCCGATTGAGGTAACACCCGGCATGACCTCCCGCACGAAAGGTTCGCGCGGCATGGTGATGCCGACCGAACCGCCCCAGGCATGGGTGATCTCAATATCCTTCAGCGCCGGATAGATCTCGGCGATCTGCCGGCGAATATGCTCGGAAATGTCGCGCGGATTGTCAGCCGTATAAGCTTCGCGCCCGCCGAAAAGCAGCCGCCCATCCTTTGATTTTCGGAAATACCGCACGACGAAACGCGAATCGGCCACCGCCTCGCCACCAGGTATCACATCAGGAAACCGGTCGAGCGGAACGGTCGCGCCGATGAAGGAGCGGATCGGCATCACATGGCTTTCCGTCACCGGCTCCAGATCGCCGATATGCCCATCGCAGGCAATCAGCACCCGGTTGGCGGTAATCGTGCCGCGTTCGGTCTCGATCGTGATCCGGCCGCCGGCCTGGCTGATCGATGTCGCCCTGGTCATTTCGAAAATATCTGCGCCCGCATTGGCCGCTACCCGGCCGAGGCCTATGAGCAGCTTCAATGGATGTATATGGCCGGTGCCGATATCGCGGACGCCGCAATAGAAGCGCTTGGAGCCGAGCCGCTCCTGCGTCTCCTCGCGGTCCATGAAACGGATATGCGGATAGTCGTAGCGAAAGGCCGCGATCTCTGCATTCTCGTAGTATTCCCGCTTGTAGCTTTCCTTATGCGCGACATTGAGCTGGCCGGGCACGTATTCCATATCGATCTGGTGCTCGGTCGCAAAATCCATCAGATGCCGCTTGGCATCCTCGGCAAGATCGAAGAGCGCCTTCGAGCGCTCGTAGCCGATCTTCTTTTCGAGCTCCTCCGGCCACCAGCGCTGGCCGGTGCCGAGCTGCCCGCCATTGCGTCCGGAGGCGCCGTCGCCGAGCCTCACGGCCTCGATCAGCGTGACCGAGACGCCGGCTTTGGCGAGATTATAGGCGGCCTGCAGACCTGTATAACCGCCGCCGATGATGGCGACATCACACTGCCTGGAGCCGTCGAGCGCCGGATAATCAGGGCGCTCGCCGGCTGTTGCCTGATACCAGGATAGGCCGGGTGCGATGGGGCTTTGCCATATCTTCTCAGTCATCGCGCCCCCTTATACGTTCAGAAGGAGGAATTCCCGCTCCCAGGGGCTGATCACCTGCATGAAGGTTTCGAATTCGCCACGCTTCACGCCGGCATAAAGCCCGATGAACTCGGCGCCGAAGACTTCCTCGAAGGCCGGTTCGTCTTCAAGCAGAGCCACGGCTTCCAGCAGGCCGCGCGGCAGGTCGATCGAGCCTTCATTGGCGGCATCCTCGGTCGGCGCCGTCGGCTCGATTTCCTTCATGATGCCAAGCAGGCCGGAGGCGAGCGAAGCGGCGAGCGCAAGATAAGGATTGGCATCCGAACTCGGCAGGCGGTTTTCCACGCGCCGCGCCTGCGGATCGGAAACCGGCACGCGGAAGGCCGTCGTGCGGTTGTCGTAGCCCCAGGCATTGTTGACAGGACAGGACATGTCAGGCTGCAGGCGGCGGTAGGAATTCACATAGGGCGCCAGCATGGCGAGCGCGCTCGGGACGTATTTCTGCATGCCGCCGATGAAGTGGAAGAACTCCTTCGAGGCCGAGCCGTCGGCATTCGAGAAGACGTTCTTGCCCGTCTCGATATTCACCACCGACTGGTGGATATGCATCGCGGAGCCCGCCTGGCCCTGCATCGGCTTGGCCATGAAAGTCGCATAAATATTGTGCTTTAGCGCCGCCTCGCGGATCGTGCGCTTGAACAGGAAGACCTGGTCGGCAAGCTCGATCGGATTGCCGTGGCGGAGGTTGATTTCGAGCTGCGCAGGTCCTTCTTCGTGGATCAGCGTATCGATCTCGAGGCCTTGCTTTTCCGAGAAGTGATAGATGTCGTCGATCAGTTCGTCGAACTCGTTGATGCCGGCGATCGAATAGCCCTGTCCGCCCAGGATCGAACGGCCCGAACGTCCCTTGGGTGGGTGCAGCGGATAGTCCGGGTCGTCATTCTTGGCGACGAGATAGAATTCGATTTCCGGCGCCACGATCGGCTTCCAGCCACGCTCGGCATAGAGGCCGATAATACGCTTCAATACGTTGCGAGGCGTATAGGGAACTTCCTCTCCATCGGAATTGACGATGTCGCAAATGACCTGCGCAGTCGGGTCCGTTTCCCAGGGTACCACGGACAGGGTGGAAAGATCCGGCACGAGCTTCAGGTCGCTGTCACGCGGCTCGTAGCGGAAGCTCTCGGTTTCCTCCGGATATTCGCCTGAGATCGTGTGGCGGTAAATAGCAGAGGGCAGCGCAAGCGATGTGTTGGAGGTGAACTTCGACGTCGGCATCATCTTGCCGCGCGGCACGCCGGCAAGGTCAGGGGTGATACATTCGATATCTTCGATCCCGCGGTCCCGCAGCCAGCGCGCCGCTTCCTTCCAGTTCGCAACACCGCGCAGAGATCCGGGATCAGGAGGGGATTTCTTGGAGGCGGGTACGTTTCTGGCAGGCTTCAGCGTCGTCTTTTTTGGGGACATGACACACCGGGTTGCGTTGATCGTGACGCCATCATAACCAGAGTTTGGCAATTGGCGAGGGGGGCAAAGGCGTTGACATCAGCCCCTTGATGGAAAAAGAAGACGCGATTTTGATAAGGAAAACGGATTTTGCAGCGCAAGAGCGATGTGATCGTCATCGGTGCCGGTGCCGCGGGTATGATGTGCGCCATTCGCGCCGGACAGCGCGGTCGCACCGTGACGCTACTTGATCATGCCCGCGCGCCGGGCGAGAAGATCCGCATTTCCGGTGGCGGTCGCTGCAACTTCACCAATATCAATGCCGGCCCGAAGCATTTTCTCTCCACCAATCCGCATTTCTGCAAGTCGGCGCTTGCCCGTTTCACCCCGACGGATTTCATCGCCATGGTCGATCGTCATGGGATCGCCTGGCATGAAAAGACGCTTGGCCAGCTGTTCTGCGACAACAGCGCCAAGGACATCATCTTCATGCTGCTCGACGAGATGCGTGCGGCAGGTGCCGCATKGCATCTCGGTGTCGAAATAACAGGCGTTGAAAAGACCGAAAGCGGCTTTCGTGTCTCGACATCGGAAGGTCTCTTCGAGGCGGCTTCGCTCGTTATCGCAACGGGCGGAAAATCCATTCCGAAGATGGGAGCGACCGGCTTTGCCTATCGTGTTGCCGAGCAGTTCGGACTTGATGTCACCGAAACGCGCCCCGGTCTTGTCCCTCTGACGCTCGATCCCGTTTTGCTCGAAAGCATCGCGCCGCTGTCCGGCATCTCTGCACCTGCCGAGATCCGCCACGGCAAGACCGCCTTTCGCGAAGCGCTGCTCTTCACCCACCGGGGCCTCAGCGGTCCTGCCATCCTGCAGATATCATCCTGCTGGCGGGAAGGCGACACCATCACCATCGATATCGAACCGGATGTCGATATCGCCGCGCATCTGAAGAAGGCAAAACAGATGAACGGGCGCCAGTCGGCGCAGACCGCACTCGGTGAAATCCTGCCGAAGCGTCTGGCGCAATACATCGTCGAACGCGAGGCGGTCGCCGGCAACATGGCCGACCTCTCGGACAAGCTGCTGACCCGACTTGCCGACGCCGCCCAGAACTGGTCCGTCAGGCCCTCCGGCTCCGAAGGTTACCGCACGGCGGAAGTCACACTCGGCGGCATCGATACATCAGCGCTCGATTCCCGCAGCATGCAGGCTAAGACTGTTCCCGGCCTCTATTTCATTGGCGAATGCGTTGACGTCACTGGCTGGCTCGGCGGCTATAATTTCCAGTGGGCGTGGGCCTCCGGTTTTGCGGCCGGTGAGGCATTGTAAACGCTAATATTTGTAGACGTGAAACCTTTCCGGCGATTCAAGACTTCTTAAGATTGCCTGCGCCATCCTGTCTCAATGGCAAGTCGGCAAAGCCGTTCCTAAATTAAGCTTTACCGGCAAGCTGTTTTGTTGGATTGTTGTCTTTGAATAGATGTGAGGTTTCGCAATGAACAGAAACACTCGACGCGCCCGCGCCATCGCAATTGCCCAGGCAAAGCCTGATGCAAAGCTCACTGCCCTGCACTATCTGATGCTCGCCGCCGGCGCGACTGCCGCCAGCATTGCGGTTCTTCTGTCCCACTTCATCTGATCCCATCGCAGCTTGAAATGGAAGTTTCCGATATCGCGACTGCCATGTCGCGGTTTTGCGGCGCGCAATTTGCAACTATTGTGCGATCTTCGATAATGCGCTCTTACCGCTTATCCGAAAATTAATATCTAATCTGACACATTGTAGACGAATATTTGGGTGTTTCCGGTCTCGCCGGAAATGAACTGGCAATGATTGCCGCCCGCATCAGGGTCTCCCAGTTGTTTAGTAGATCAGCTMGATATGCACCCGGCTGGCGCCAGAAGGCTGCCTGCGGGAGGAGTGGTGTATGAAAGGCACGACGCGCCATGTTCATTGATAAGATTCTTTCTCGCTTCAAGATTCAGACCAAGGTTCTGATCTTCGTTCTGCCATTCGTCATCACCATTTCAGCCGTCGGTCTGACCGGTCTTTATGCCTCCGGGCTGCTGCAAGGCCGCATGGAGATTTCCAACAGCGTTCTCCAGTCGCTGAGCGGGTTCAAGGATCTCTACGCCTCGATGGACGACTTCCTGCAGACAACCAACGAGCAGGCGCGCGATAAGCTGTATGCTGATATCAAGACCCAGGGGCAGACGCTGAACGCCACTATGGCGCAGATCGGCGACAATTCCGGTCATGCCAACCTGCAGGCCGCCATCGAGGGCACGAACGGCATTTCGGATACCGTCGGCAAGCTCTGGACCCTGCACGAGCAGGAAATGGCCGTTCGCAAGTCGATCGACGATGCCCAGAAAGTGATGATCACCAACCGCTTCAACGTCAGCTACGACGCCAAGCAGTTGGAAGAGAACGTCCGCACCGATGAAGGCAATGCGACCGCGACGCTGCGCGCAGCCGACCGTCTGCTGAAGGGCGGCGATACGCTGGCAACCGCCATGAATGATTTCAGTAAGGCGCAGACTTCGGCCGACAAGCTGAAAGTCGTGACCGATACGCTTCCTGCGATCGTCAAGGCGCAGCGCATGATCGAAATCTCCGTGCCGCAGAACCAGAAGAGCATGACCCAGTCGATGGCGCAGACCGTCAGCGATCTGAAGGCTCAGGCTGCAGCGCCGGAAGCGGGCACGGATGAGGGCGTTGCCAATCTCGGCCGTCTCGTTTCCCGTTTCCGCCAGATGTCGACTTACACCCAGCTCACCGCCACGCAGATGATGCGCGAGGCGACGACGACGTTCGTGGAGCTCGACAGCCGCATCGCGCAGACCAACTCGGTGCTGGAAGATACGCGGCGCCTTGAAAGCTCCATCTATTCGCTGCAGCTCGTGCTTGCCGATTTCAACGCCAAGCCGAACAAGGAAAATCGCGTCCGTCTCAACCAGGAAATCGCGACGCTCAACACCATGCTGAACACCCTCCAGGCAAGTGCCAAGGGTATGAATTTCGCCGGTGACATCGTTGACGCGATTTCGCCTGCTCTCGTCTCGATGGAAAAGGGCGCGCAATCCCTCGTCGATGTGATCAATCAGCGCACGACCGATTATGTCGCCGCGCGGCAGCAGCTCGACGGCGTCTGGGGACAGTTGACCAGCTTCGCGGAAGAGCAGAAGCAGACCGCCGGCACCGAGCGGGATCAGGCCAACAGCATCTCCGTCGGCACCACTGCGCTCGGCATCCTGGTGTCCATCGTCGGTGGCATTGCCCTCGTGCTGACGCTCCAGCGGCCGATCGCCCAGATCACCGCAGCCATGCGCCGCATCGCCGAAGGTGCGCTCGACACAAACATCTCCGGCGAGAAGCGTTCCGATGAAATCGGCGACATTGCCCGCGCACTCGGCATCTTCAAGGAAAATGCCATCTCCAAGATCCGTATCGAGGAGCAGAGCGACGAAGAGCGTCAGGCCGCCGAGCACGAGCGTCAGCGCAACGATGCCGAAAAGCAGGAGATGGATCGCCAGATCGAATATGCCGTCAACCAGCTTGCTGCCGGTCTCGAGCGCATGTCGCAGGGCGATATCTCGACGACGATCGAGACGCCCTTCATCGGCCGTCTCGAACAGCTCCGTCAGGATTTCAACGGCTCGATGATGCGCCTGCAGGCCACGATGAGCCAGATCCGCGACAACGTCGAGATGATCCAGGGCAACGGCAATCAGATGGCTCAGTCCGCCGAGGATCTTGCCAAACGCACCGAACAACAGGCCGCATCGCTGGAAGAAACTGCCGCCGCCGTCGATGAGATCACCGTCACTGTCCGCTCGTCCGCCGAGCGCGCCAAGGATGCCGACCAGATCGTTCGCCAGGCCAAGCGCAGCGCCGATGACTCCGCCGTCGTCGTCAACAATGCGATCGACGCCATGGGCCGCATCGAGGATGCGTCGCGCCAGATCGAGCAGATCATCGGCGTCATCGACGAGATCGCTTTCCAGACCAACCTCCTGGCGCTCAACGCCGGCATCGAAGCCGCCCGCGCTGGTGAAGCCGGCAAGGGTTTTGCCGTCGTTGCCATGGAAGTCCGCGAGCTTGCCCAGCGCTCTGCCGCTGCCGCGCAGGAAATCAAGGGCCTCATCAACAAGTCGACGAACGAGGTGAATTCCGGTTCGCAGTTCGTACAGGAAACCGGCACGGTTCTCGCCAAGATCAGCGCCCAGATCGTCACGATCAGCCAGCATGTCGAAATGATCGCCCGCGCCAGCCACGACCAGTCGAGTGCGCTGCAGGGAGTCAATTCCACCGTCAACCAGATGGACCAGATGACCCAGCAGAACGCCGCGATGGTGGAAGAGACCACCGCCGCAAGCCGCGAACTGGCAAACGAGGCGGACGCGCTGTTGCATCTTGTGCAGCAGTTCAAGATCGACGGCGACAGCGACATGCAAGTCTACCGCGCCGCTTGAGCAGGATTTTCGCGGATCTTAAATGGCCCCGTTTCGGGGCCATTTGTCTTTCCGAGAAAATCACGCGATGATTTTGTAAGAATTCGGCAGATTGAAAGTTTTTCGCGTCGATACCAGAAAACCGTCTTCCAATGGCGGCGCGTTAACAGCAGCAGAAGAAATGGAATGCTACGGCCGAAGAAGGTTAAGAGAAAATTTTCCTTAACGTTTATCAATTAACTTGGCGCTGGTTGTACCCGCCAGGAGTTGTTGATGCCGCGTTTCTTTTCCACGTCCATTGTGCGCCAGATCGTTGCGATCACGCTGCTTCTGCTTGCGGTCAGCACCGCGGCGATTGTCGGCGTGACCTATTACAATCTCGGCAGCTATGTCATGGAGAGTGCGGTATCCGACGCAAAGGATGCAAGCCGCTCGATGGCGGTCCTCTACGGAGCAAGCGATAGCAATGTCCGCATCGACGTGAAGGATAATATGCTTTCCGGCGTCGCCGAAGACAAGATCCCGGCCTTTGCGGATTACTCACTCGTCGACCGTACGGCGCAGTCGATTGCCGGCGTCGCCACCATCTTCGAAAAGCAGGAAAACGATTACGTCCGCGTCTCCACCAACGTAAAGAAGGAAAACGGCGACCGTGCCGTCGGCACCAAGCTCGCCGTGGATCACCCCGCCCAGCCTGTGCTCGCACAAGGTAACGCCTATTATGGTCCGGCGGACCTCTTCGGCCGCAAGTTCATGACGGGGTACTTCCCGATCAAGAATCCGTCCGGTGCGACGATCGGAATCCTCTTCATCGGCATACCCATGGAAGTCTACTACGAGCGGATGAACCATCTGCAGATGCTGGTTCTCAGCGTCGGCCTTGTGGTGATGCTGCTCGTCGGTGTGTTCGCATCCTATGCAATCCGCCGCTCCATAAAGCCGATGCTGGCACTGACATCGAGCGTCCACGCCATTTCGTCGGGCGATCTCGTCAGTGCCATCCCCTGCGTCGAAAAGAAGAACGAATTCGGTGAGATCGGCCGTGCCCTTGCTCTCTTCCGCGACAGCGCGATGGCGCGCCAGGAACTGGAAACGCAGGCCGCCGAACAGCGCGCCCTGAACGATTCCGAGCGCAGCCGCAACGACGCGGAGAAGCGCACGCTCGACGGCCAGATCGATTTTGCCGTCGATCAGCTTGCCGCCGGTCTCGGCCGCCTGTCACAGGGCGACGTCTCACAGACCATCGAAACGCCCTTTGTCGGCCGGCTCGAACAGCTCCGCATGGACTTCAACAGCTCGCTTTTGCGCCTTCAGGATACGCTCACGCGCATTCGAGCGAGCGCCGCTTCCATCCAGCGCAACAGTGGCTCGGTTTCGGCTTCGGCTGACGAACTCTCCAGGCGCACGGAATCCCAGGCCGCAAGCCTGGAGGAAACGGCCGCCGCCGTCGAGGAGATCACCGTCACGGTTCGCTCTTCCGCCGAGCGCGCGCATGAGGCAAACAACGTTGTTGCGGCGACCAAGCGGACGGCCGACAGTTCCGGAGCCGTCGTCAGTGACGCGGTCGCTGCCATGAGCCGCATCGAGAACGCCTCGCAGCGTATCGAGCAGATCATCGTCGTCATCGACGATATCGCCTTCCAGACAAACCTGCTCGCATTGAACGCCGGCGTCGAAGCGGCGCGCGCCGGTGAGGCCGGAAAGGGCTTTGCCGTCGTTGCCCAGGAAGTACGTGAACTTGCACAGCGCTCCGCAACTGCCGCCAAGGAGATCAAGACGCTGATCGACCAGTCGACGCGCTAGGTCAATGCCGGTTCCGAGCTCGTGCAGAAGACCGGCAGCGTGCTCGCTTCGATCAGCCATGAGATCATCGCGATCAGCGGTCACGTCGAGACCATCGCCACGGCGAGCCGCGACCAGTCGGCCGCCCTCCAGGATGTCAACAGCTCTGTCAACGCCATGGACCAGATGACCCAGAAGAATGCGTCCATGGTCGCGGAAGCCACCCAGGCAAGCCGTATGCTAGCCGAAGAGGCTGATATGCTGATGGCGCTCATCGAGCAGTTCCGCCTTGCCGAAAGCGCAGCAGGTCATGGCCGCGCGAGACAGGCGGCCTGACATCCGCATTCGTCTTCCACCGACCGCACCTTTGGGCGACCGGTGGCCTTGTCTGCCGGCAGTGTCAGCCAGGCTGCAATTTGCACCAGGAAGCTGCTCCCAGCTTTGTTGTAAAAGGCGTCCTCTTCCCTTATCCGATCGCGTCTTGTTTGCTGCAGCAATGTTGCTCGCTGCATTCGGCCGGCAATGTCTGCGATTATGAGATTATCGATCATCGTGATGCCCTCTCGTTTATGGACATCAATTGATCTACACATCAAAATTCGCTTCTTGAACAAGTAGATTCCCATTATGTTTTTCATTCATGAAAAACAGCAATTGGGACTCCTATCAGCTTTTCCTGCAGGTCGCCCGCACCGGTGGCCTGACGGGCGCAAGCGCTGCCACCGCTCTCAGCCCAGCGACGATCGGCCGGCGCATGCTCGATCTCGAACAGGAACTCGGCCGCGCCCTGTTCCACCGCAGCCAGACCGGCTACCGCCTGACATCAGATGGGCAGACTCTCGTCGATCATCTGCTGGAGATGGAAGCGGCCGCCCGCAAGGTGGAGGTTTGGCGGCAATCGGCTGACGGCGGCGCCACCGTCAGGATTGCTGCCGGCACCTGGATATCCTGGCTGCTCACGGAGAATTTTGCGGCAATCCGCACGCCGGGCGATGCGTTCTCAATCTCTTTGACGATCGGCGAAGCGCGGGCGAACCTGAACTACCGTGAAAGTGATATCGGTATCCGGGCTTTCGAGCCGGAGGAAAGCAATCTCGCCGCCCGTCTGCTGGGMGAGGTCGCCTATGCCATCTATATCAGGCGCAATGCCAACCAGGACGATCTCAGATGGATCGCCGTCGGCGAGGAGGATGCGATCTCCGCCTATCTGCGCTGGCCATACCGGAATGCTCGATCCGCGATCGTCGCAACGCTCAACCGTCCGCGCTCCCTGCCGGATCTGGTGCGTGCCGGCGTCGGCAAGGCAGTGCTTCCCTGTTTCGTCGGCGATCTCGATCCAGAGCTCGAACGTTGCGGCGGCGAGTTGCCGGAACTGCGCCATCGCCAATGGATCGTCATGAATGCCGAGGATCGCCACCGTCCGGAAATCCGCACGGTCGCCGACCGGATAACGAAGCTTTTGAAAAGTTACACGGATCTCTTCGCCGGCAAGCGCGCCAGCCGCGGGTAGCTGGACATGTTCTACGGCATCAGCCAGCGCACGAGCCCCACCTGGCTGTTTACGCCGAGCTTCGAATAGATGTTCTTCAGATGCGAGCGTGCAGTCTCGTAGCTGACATCGTTCGTCCGCGCGACTTCGCGCAGCGACAGGCCAGCAGCGATACCGGCAGCGATCCGCATTTCCGCCGCGGTCAGCTGGTCGATGCGGGGCAGCGTATCTTTGAAATCAGGGCGCAGTGGCAGGTTCATCCGCTCGATGATCAGCGCCGCTGTCGGTCCCTCGAGAAATTCGGTGATGAAATCCGACTGCATTTTCACCAGCGTGCATTTGAAGCTGGTATTTTTCATCCTGATCACCGTGCTCGCGGGCGGCAATGCGTGGAGATGGTGGCGCAACAGGGCCGACAGGCGGGAAGCAAGTGCATTGTCGTTGACGATGATCCTCCCGGTTGTGCTCACGCCGATCGCTTCGCCCTCGGCGATCATCTGTTCGGCCGCGCTGTTGATGGAACGGATGGTCTGATCCTCGCCGATATAGACGATGCCGACGCCGATCGCGTCGAAGAGCGACAGCCCGTTTTCGTTATGGTGGGGGTCGCTATGCTCGCGGCGGATGAAGTCGAAGGCGCGCMGCAGATGCGGCGCGAGATCGCTGAGGAGCTCGGCATTGCTGCGATTGAAGTCCGGATCGGAAGAGGAGGTCAGTGTCGATAGATTGAAGGAGCGGCCACGCTCCCGCATGATCGTCACGCCGACACTGCTCTCACAGCCGATCCAGCGGATGTAGTCATTGTAGAATTCCGTCTTCAGAAGCTGCTCCCGCGGCAGCATCTGATCGGCGATCACGCCAAGGCCGATTGGCCGGGTGGCAGCGCGCGGCATCCACGGGTTAATGGCGGCGTAATAGCGGTTATAGGCCTCGGTTTCTGCGTTTTCGAGGCCCGAGGACAGGGAAAGCCCACCGGTTCGCGCGATGGCATCGTGAAAAAACAGCGTGGACTTGGCGTCCGGCATTGTCGCGGTGAGGGCGTCGAGAAAGGCTTGCCACGACGTCTCGCCAAAGAGCGCGCCGTAGATCAGATCGGTCAGAACTTCGAGTTTTGCGTGCGGCGAACCGGGCATATGCAGTTCCGTGCGAAGAGATACTCAATTATGCCGCGACTCCGCTGTGCTGACAATTGCGCCAAATAGCGTAGGTCCGGCGCTAGGACGCCGGACCCTATTCTCAGTTTCTTTTTGCGACGATGACCGGGATCAACAGATCCCCCCAGTTGCCGTCGCCGCCGTGATGCCGGGCGGAGCGCACCAGCTCGACCGAAACGCCAGCCTCGACGGCCTTCATCACCGATTGATTCAGCCTGTGCAGATCATTGGCGAGCATGCGGGTCACCGTCTGCTGGTCGTCCGTCATGCTGCTTGCCTGTTCTTCCGTCCGTTCGCGGACGCGCGCAATGGATGCCATGTCGTTTCCTCCTCTACTCGGCAGCCGGTTTGAACTGGGCGTGTTCGGTCGATTCCCCCATGGCCGTCGTTGAAGCCCGGCCGCCTGATATCGCCAGCGATACCGCGTCGAAATAGCCCGTACCGACTTCACGCTGATGCTTGGTGGCGGTGTAGCCGCGCACTTCGGCCGCGAATTCCGCCTGCTGCAGCTCGCAATAGGCTTCCATCTGCCGCTCGCGATAGCCGCTGGCGAGTTCATACATGCCGTAATTCAGCTGGTGGAAGCCGGCCAGCGTGATGAACTGGAACTTGTAGCCCATGGCCCCGAGCTCGCGCTGGAATTTGGCGATGGTCGCATCGTCGAGATTTTTCTTCCAGTTGAAGGATGGTGAGCAATTATAGGCGAGCAGCTTGCCGGGGTGTACCTTGTGTACGCCTTCGGCAAAGCGACGCGCCTGCTCCAGATCCGGCTTCGACGTTTCGCACCAGATGAGGTCGCAATGCGGCGCGTAGGCGATGGCGCGCGCGATGCAGGGCGTGAGCCCGTTTCGCACCTGGTAGAAACCCTCGACCGTGCGGCCAGCATCATAGTCGACGAAGGGCTGGTCGCGCTCATCGATATCGGATGTCAGGAGCTTGGCAGCCTCCGCGTCGGTGCGGGCAATGACGAGTGTCGCAACACCCATGACATCGGCTGCAAGCCGTGCGGCATCGAGGTTGCGGATATGGGCGGCGGTCGGGATCAATACCTTGCCGCCGAGATGGCCGCATTTCTTCTCCGACGCCAGCTGATCCTCGAAGTGAACGCCGGCAGCCCCCGCCTCGATATAGGCCTTCATGATCTCGAAGGCGTTGAGCGGCCCGCCGAAGCCGGCCTCGGCATCGGCGACGATGGGCGCAAACCACGTTTCGACCGAAAGCCCGTTGGCTTCAGCCGTTTCGATCTGGTCGGCGCGCTGCAGCGTGCGGTTGATGCGCTTTGCAAGCTCCGGCCCCGCATTGGCCGGATAGAGCGATTGATCCGGATACATCGCCGATGCCGTGTTGGCGTCGGCCGCGACCTGCCAGCCCGAGAGGTAGATCGCCTTCAGTCCGGCGCGCACCATCTGCATGGCCTGATTGCCGGAGAGTGCGCCGAGCGCATTGACGAAATTCTCTTCATGCAAAAGGTGCCAGAGGCGGGCCGCGCCCATCTCGGCCAGCGTATGGCGCAGCGCTAGCGAGCCGCGCAGCCGCTCTACATCATCAGGCGAATAAGGTCTCTCGATACCGTCGAAGCGTCCCTTGGGTATATTGCCGATGAGCTTGTTAAAATCTGTCATACCAGTCTCCTCTTTAATTTCCAACGATTGAGCGCTGATGACAGGATTTACAAAATTGGTCGAACTATCCAGAAAAACCTTTGATTCCAAGCTGAGAAAGAGGTTAGGATGAGAAGGATTTACAGAGCAGTTTGAAATTTTGTAAATATTTGTAAATCTAGAATGTAAAGGATGTGACATGGCGGAACGGAAGGTATTTGCGGGGCCGAAAGTCAGGCGCATCCGCAATGCGCTGGCGCTGACACAGACCGCGATGGCCGAAGCTCTGGAAATCTCGCCTTCCTATCTGAACCTCATCGAACGCAACCAGCGCCCCCTGACGGTGCAGCTGCTGTTGAAGCTCTCTGCCGTCTACCGCGTCGACCTTGAAGAACTGCGGGGCGAAACTGCCGGTGGCCTCGGTCAGTTGAAGGAGGTTTTCGCCGATCCTTTGCTGGCTGGTGAACTGCCGGGCGATCAGGAGCTTGTCGAGGTAGCGGATGTCGCGCCCAATGCGGCGGGTGGCATGATCAAACTCTATCGCGCCTATCGCGAGCAGGCTGCCCGGCTTTCTGACCTGACTGCTTTGATAGCAGGCGACGGCCATGCGGCAGTCGCTCCGGGTCGGCTGCCCCTGGACGAGGTGAAGGAGGTGCTGGAGCGCCGCTCCGCCTATTTCGCCGGGATCGAGGAGGCGGCAGAAAATTTTGCGAATGGGCTCGCTGCAGGCAGCAGCCTGAAGKACTGGTTGAAGAACGAGCGCGGCATCAGCGTTCGCATCCTTCCCGTCCATGTAATGCCGGATCTTCGCCGCCGGTTCGACCGTCATTCGATGCGCCTCTTCCTGTCCGAGCGTCTTTCGGCAGCCGATCAGGCACAGGAAATAGCGATCGAGGTGGCAAGGCTGGTTCTGCTGCCCCAGATCGAAGCCGAGCTTGGGGATCTGCCATTGTCGTCCGACGAGGCCCGGCGCATCGCCCGCTTCGAGCTGACCCGCAGCGCTGCTCTGGCCTTGATGATGCCCTACGGCGCCTACCTTCTTGCCGCGCAGAGCACCCGCTATGACATCGATCTCATCCGCGCCCGCTTTGGTATGTCCTTCGCCCAAGCTGTATCGCGTCTCGTCATGCTGCAGCGTGCCGGCGCTGGAGGCATTCCCTTTTTCCTCATGGAGATCGATGCCGCTGGCCATGTCATCCGCAGGGCTGGAGCGCAGGGCTTTCCGCACGCGCGCTTCGGCGGCAACTGTCCGAAGCTTAATGTTCACATGGCCTTTCTGGAGCCGGGTAGAGTACTGGCCGAGACGGTCGCCATGCCTGACGGTTCGACTTTTCTGACGGTGGCGCGCACGCTCGAAGGGCCGGTTGTGGAATTCGGCGAACGGGTGCGGCGCACGGCAGTGCTGCTCGGCTGCGACACTGCTTTGCGCGACAGTCTGGTTTACGGCCGAAGTGATGCTTCGCCGGTCGCGATCGGTCCCGCCTGTCGCCTCTGCGAGAGACGCGGCTGCCTTTCGCGCGCCGAACCGCCGGTCACGCGTCCACTCGCCCTGGACGAGACTGCTGCTGGCTTCGGTGCCTTCGATTTTCAGTGATTGTGAAATCATTGACACTGCAGGATTTTACGCTTGTCGGCTCCGAAAATCCTTTCTAGTCTGCAGCAAAACCAGAGGGAATAAGAGGTGTCCGGGGGCGCGATACCTTTACAAACAGGAGATATCATGAGGTCGAGAATCGCCAACCTGACGGCAGTTGCCGTTGTCGCTCTCCTTGCCGCCGCTCCGGCCTTCGCCCAGGAGCGTGTGGTCAACGTCTACAACTGGTCCGATTATATCGACAGTTCGATCCTTGAGGATTTCACCAAGGAGACCGGCATCAAGGTCGTATACGACACTTTCGATTCCAACGAGACCGTGGAAACCAAGCTGCTGGCCGGCGGCACGGGTTATGACGTCGTCGTTCCGACTGCCGACTTCCTGCAGCGCCAGATCCAGGCCGGTGTCTTCCAGAAGCTCGACAAGTCCAAGCTGACGAACCTTTCCAATATGTGGGATGTCATCCAGCAGCGTACCGCCGAATATGATCCCGGCAATGAATACGCGGTCGATTACATGTGGGGCACCGACGGTATCGGTTACAATGTCAAGAAAGTCGCCGAAATCCTTGGACCTGATGTCAAGCCCGGCCTCGAAGTGATCTTCGATCCGAAGGTCGCCGAAAAGTTCAAGGACTGCGGCATTTACGTGCTCGACACGCCGAAAGACGTGATGACGACGGCACTGCGTTATCTCGGCCTCGACCCGAATTCCACCAAACCGGAGGATTTCAAGAAAGTCGAGGAACTGCTGACGGCAGTTCGCCCCTACATCCGCAAGTTCCACTCGTCAGAATATATCAATGCGCTTGCCAATGGCGACATCTGCATTGCCTTCGGCTATTCCGGCGACATGCTGCAGGCCCGCGACCGTGCGGCCGAAGCCAACAATGGCGTCGAGGTCAACTACTCGATTCCTGGGCAGGGCGCCCAGATGTGGTTCGATATGATGGCGATCCCCGCCGATGCCAAGCATGTGGCTGAAGCGCATGAGTTCCTGAACTACATGATGAAGCCGGAAGTCATCGCCAAGGCGAGCGACTACACCTTCTATGCCAACGGCAACAAGGCCTCCCAGCAGTTCGTCAGCAAGGGCGTGCTGGAAGATCCGGCCGTTTATCCGACTGATGATGTGATGAAAGGCCTCTTCACCGTCAGGCCGTGGGATCCGAAGACCCAGCGCTCGGCGACGCGAATCTGGACGAAGGTCGTTACCGGCCAGTGATTTTGGTCAGGCCCGGACGGAAACGTCCGGGCCTTTCAATTCCCGGCCMGGGTGGAGGCCGACTGAAACCTTGTATTTTCGGGGAATAATATGAAGTCTCTCGGCAATATCCGCCGCGCATTCGCGCCCTGGACCGATCCGTCTGCAAAACCCTTCATTGCTTTCAAGAATGTCACCAAGCGCTTCGGTGACTTTACCGCCGTCAACGATCTGTCGCTGAACATCTATCATCGCGAGTTTTTCGCGCTGCTCGGCGCGTCGGGATGCGGCAAGTCCACGCTGCTGCGCATGCTCGCCGGTTTCGAACAGCCGTCATCGGGCGAGATCGTTCTCGACGGCACCGACCTCTCGGGCACGCCGCCCTACAAGCGGCCGGTCAACATGATGTTCCAGTCCTACGCTCTTTTCCCGCATATGACGGTCGAGAAGAACATCGCCTTCGGCCTCAAGCAGGACGGCATGTCGAAGGACGAGATGGCCGAGCGCGTGTCGCAGATGCTGAAGATGGTGAAGCTCGAACAATTTGCGTCCCGCAAACCGAACCAGCTGTCCGGTGGCCAGCGGCAGCGCGTGGCACTCGCTCGCTCGCTCGCCAAGCGTCCGAAAGTGCTGTTGCTCGATGAGCCGCTCGGCGCGCTCGACAAGAAGCTGCGCGAGGAAACGCAGTTCGAACTGATGGACCTGCAGCAGAGCCTTGGCCTGACTTTCGTCGTCGTCACGCATGATMAGGAAGAGGCGATGACCATGGCCGACCGCATAGCCGTCATGAGCCATGGCAAGGTGGTGCAGGTCGCGACACCGGCCGAAATCTACGAGGCGCCGAATTCGCGCTTCGTTGCCGATTTCATCGGCGATGTGAATATTTTCGACGGCAAGGTGACGGCAGCGTCAAACGGTGCCGTCGAGATCGCTGTCGAAAGCGGTTTTACGGTGCGCACGGCTTCGGCCGAGACGCCCGCCACAGGGGCAGCACTCGGCTTTGCCATCCGCCCGGAGAAGATCCGCGTAACACGCGCCGCACCGGCAAATGCCGCGGTCAATGCAGCCAGGGGCGAACTCTGGGACATCGCCTATCTCGGTGACATGACGGTCTTCCACGTGCGGCTCCCGAGCGGCAAGACAGTCAAGGCTTCCTCTCTCAATGCGCAGCGCTCCGTCGAGGACCCCTTCACCTACGATCAGGAAGTCTGGGTTTCCTTCGCTGAAGATGGCGGCGTGCTGCTGAAGGATTGAGACCATGGGAATATTTGCTTCTCGCTTTTACAGCCGGCTCGTCATCATCATTCCCTATGCCTGGTTGCTGCTCTTCTTCCTGGCGCCGTTCTTCATCGTCTTCCGCATCTCGCTCTCGACGACGGCGATCGCCATCCCGCCTTACGAGCCGGTCTTTTCGCTTGCCGACGGCTGGAGCGGTTTCTGGGAAAAGGCTTCAACCTTTTCCTTCGACAATTATGGCTACCTCACGGACGACCCGCTCTATTTCAACGCGTACCTMTCGAGCGTCGTGATTGCAGGGATTTCGACCTTCCTGATGCTGCTGATCGCCTATCCGATCGCCTATGGAATGGCGCAGGCGCCGCGCACCATCCGCCCGACGCTGCTGATGCTCGTCATCCTGCCGTTCTGGACGAGCTTCCTGATCCGCGTCTATTCCTGGATCGCCATTCTGAAGCCTGAGGGCCTGCTCAACCAGCTTCTCCTGTCGCTACACATCATCGACAGCCCGCTGATCATCCTCAACACCAGCACGGCCGTCTATATCGGCATCGTCTATTCCTATCTGCCCTTCATGGTCTTCCCGCTCTATTCGTCGCTCGAAAAGATGGATGGCACGCTGATCGAGGCGGCTCAGGATCTCGGCTGCACGCCGATCCKAGCCTTCTGGCGTGTCACATTCCCCTTGTCTCTCCCGGGCGTGATCGCCGGCTGCATGCTGGTCTTCATTCCGGCTGTCGGTGAATTCGTCATCCCCGATCTTCTCGGCGGCTCGCAGACGCTGATGATCGGCAAGACGCTCTGGAACGAGTTCAACGCCAACCGGGACTGGCCAGTCTCTTCGGCGGTGGCAACGATCCTGCTTCTGATCCTGGTGATCCCGATCGTGTTCTTCCAGAATGCACAGGCCAGAGCCGAAGAGCGGGGGAGATAAGTCATGCTGAGATGGACCCGCTTCAATATCATCTCCGTGGTGCTCGGTTTCGCCTTCCTCTACCTGCCGATCGTGCTTCTGGTGGTTTTCTCGTTCAATGAATCGAAGCTCGTCACCGTCTGGGGCGGCTTCTCCACCAAGTGGTATGTGTCTCTACTCTCGAACCAGGGCCTGCTCGATGCGGCCTGGGTAACCATCCGCGTCGGCCTATTGTCGGCAACGCTTGCCACCATCCTCGGCACCATGGCGGCACTGACCCTGGTGCGCTTCACGCGCTTCCGCGGGCGCATGCTGTTTTCGGGCATGATCTATGCGCCGCTCGTCATGCCTGACGTCATCACTGGCCTCTCGTTGCTGCTGCTCTTCGTGGCGATCGGTTTCGACCGCGGCTTCTGGACGATCACGCTGGCGCACACGACACTGACCATGTGTTTCGTGGCCGTTGTCGTTCAGTCGCGGCTCCTGAGCTTCGATCAGTCGATCGAGGAAGCCGCCCAGGATCTTGGCGCGCCGCCGGTGCGCACCTTCTTCGAGATCACGCTGCCGATCATTTCGCCGGCCGTGTTTTCCGGCTGGATCCTCGCCTTCACCCTGTCGCTGGACGACCTGGTGATCGCAAGCTTCACATCGGGTCCGGGCGCAACCACGCTGCCGATGAAGATCTACAGTCAGGTTCGTCTCGGCGTGACCCCGGAAATCAATGCGGTCTGCACCATCCTGATCGCCATCGTGACGGTCGGCGTCATCTGCGCATCCATCATCACCAAGCGCCGCGAAGTGCAGCGCGAGCGCGATGAAAGGGCTGCGGCCGCGACTGCTTAAGGCTGGGTTTTCGCCGGTGCGCTGAGCAGCGGCACCGGCGAAATGACCGGGTTCGGCCACGAGCCGCCGATAAAGAAGGGCAGGAGCGGCAGATCGACCGCTCTTGCCGGATCAGTCGCTTCCAGCGAGCCGGAGAGTGCAAGCCCGTTCGATTGATAGGTGACGATGCCGGACAGGGTCAGCGTCTGGTCGGAACCGGCAAAACGCGCATCGTGGATTTCGGCGGTGCCATTGGCAAAGTCGGCCTGAAGATCGAGCTTGTTGAAGGCGAAGGCCCCGTTTGCGGCGGCGCTCAGCGGGAAGAACGGCTTCTGCGCTGCCTGTGTCCGGATTGCGGAGACATCGACGCCGGGGATGGTGCCCGCCGTCGTCCAGAATCTGAGCTTGCCGGTCACATCGGCAAGTCCCGTCGTCCAGATCGCCTTCGGTGTCTCCAGCGAAAGATCGRGTGAGCCGCTCGCATGCGGCAGCGGCCCCTTGAGCTGCAATTTCTCGGCAAGTGCATTGAAATCCGCATCACGGATCGAAAGCTGCAGCTTACCGCCACCATCGAAATCGCGGCGGGTCGCCTCCAGATGGGCAGTCATTTCGCCGCCCTCGAACTGGCTGTCGCCGATATCGAACTTCGCTTCCTCGCCGGCAACGATCACGCTGGYGCCGACATCCGCAAGCGAGAAGATACCCATCTGCGCCTGTCGTGCAGAAAGCCGCACGTCGAGATCAAGGAGTTGCAGCGGTCCGATGGGGCTCTGCACGAGCAAATCGCCCAGGCCTCCGGCGGCAAGCCGCAGTGCAAAGGCGTCGAGGAACGGCTTGAGGTTCATCTGGTCGAAGGCAAGCGTCCCGCCGATTTTCGGCCGCTTGCCGGGCGTGACGGTGAAATCCATAACGCCGGTCGCGCTCGCATCGTTCAGTGTCATACTGACATTGTTGAAGCGGAAACCGTTGGACGCCGAGGTCACATCCGAGGTCATCGATGCGCTCTTCAGCGACTCGATCCCCGGCATCGGTTTGCCGGACCATTTCAGGAGGGCGGGCACATCCGGAAAGCTGGCGCTGAAATTGCCGGATACCGCCGAAAGGCTCACCATGCTGCCGACGCCCTGGAAACGCGCGGTCATCAGATTGGAGGCGATCGAGGCCTTCATCTCCGCATTTTTGCCGGCGAAGACGAGCAGTGGCGTGGCCGAGGCAAAGTCGATCTTCAGGTCCTGTGTGTTGAAACGGGCAATGAGGACTGCCGAGATCGCCCTCGACAGCTTCGGCCAGGCGATATCCGCCGCGACGCTGTCGAAATGGTGGACATCGCCCGTCCGCGTATCGGTTATGGTCAGCGTGCCGTCCTCGACCGTCACGGCGCCGATATCGGCGTCGAGCTTCGGATCGAGAACTTCGGTGCCGTTGTCATCCCGCACGCCGCTGATCGCCCGCGCCAGAAGACCGGCATAGCTCCAGTCGATCAGGCCGTTCTCGTCACGCGTCAGCGCGAGGTTGGGCCGCAGCAGGTGGAATTCGTGGAAGCGTGTGCGGCCGCGCAGTGCATCGATCAGGCTGAAATCGGCCGAAAGGCTTTCGATACGGCCGAGCAGCTTGTCGCCGCTTTCGCGCGGTTGGCGGATGGTGACGTCGTTGAGCGTGATGCGCGGCGTCGGCCAGAATTCAAGGACGGGCTTACCCTTGATCTCGGCCTGATAGCCCGTCCACTTCGACAGAGCATCCTCGATGCCGGAGCGGACGAAGCCGGTTGAGATGAGATAGGGGGCGGCGAGCCTGAGTGAGAGGAAGAAGGCAAGCCCGACCAGCAGCACGATGGTGGAGATGCGCGCAAAGGCCGGCAGCCAGCGCGAGGCGGGGCCGATCCTTTTTCGCCATCTGCCTTGTCTTGACGTACCCATGAGCTCCGCCGGAATTTCAGCCGGTTACCCGTTATTTTCTGATTTTGCCGGATATATGAAATACCGGGCATATGCAAATCCCACGCGCCGCGGATCGCGCCGTTGCACACTTTATAACGCATTGCAGCATGATATAAGTCCCGCATTGGGGAGGAGGAATGAATGCAGGAAAAACAGCCGCTTTGGAAGCCCACTGAAGACGCGATCGAAAATAGCCCGATCCACGCCTTCATGCAGCGCTGCAATGAAGACTTCGGTCTCGTCTTGAAAAGCTTTGAGGATCTGCATGCCTGGTCGATCGCCGATCGGGAACGCTTCTGGTCGACCTTGTGGGATTTCTGCGGCGTGAAGGGAGAGCGTGGCGCAGATATTCTCGTGAATGGCGACCGCATGCTGGATGCGCGGTTCTTTCCGCAGGCACGCCTGAACTTCGCTGAAAATCTGCTGAACGGAAGCGGGCAGGGCGATGCCATCATTTTCCGCGGTGAGGACAAGGTCGAAGACCGCTGGTCGTGGGATCGCCTGCGCGCGCTTGTGTCACAGCTCCAGCAGGGCTTTCGTGCACTCGGCATCGGTGAGGGCGATCGCGTCGCCGCCATGATGCCCAATATGCCCGAAACGGTGGCAGCCATGCTGGCGGCCACCTCGATCGGCGCCATTTGGTCGTCCTGTTCGCCTGATTTCGGTGAACAGGGCGTGCTGGACCGTTTCGGCCAGATTGCGCCAAAACTTTTCATCGCATGCGATGCCTATTGGTATAATGGCAAGCTGCAGGATGTGAAGCCGAAGGTGGTGAATGTCGCAAAGAGCCTCGATGCACCGACCATCGTCATTCATTATGCCGGCGATGCAGAAGAGGTCGCGCGCGAAACCGCCGGTGGCAAGACGCTTGCCGAATTCATTGCCCCATATGAGCCGAAATCGGTCGAGTTCGTGCGACTGCCCTTCTCCCATCCGGCCTATATCCTGTTTTCCTCAGGCACAACAGGCGTACCGAAATGCATCGTGCATTCGGCCGGCGGCACATTGCTCCAGCATCTGAAAGAGCATCGCCTCCACTGTGGCCTGCAGACGGGCGACAAGCTTTTCTACTTCACCACCTGCGGCTGGATGATGTGGAACTGGCTGGCAAGCGGCCTTGCCTCCGGCGCTACGCTTTGCCTTTTCGACGGATCGCCTTTCGCGCCCGATGGCAATGTGCTCTTCGACTATGCGGCCGAGGAGAAATTCGCCATCTTCGGGACCTCGGCCAAATATATCGACGCGGTGCGCAAGAGCGGACTGACGCCGCGCACGAGCCATGACCTTTCGAGCCTGCGATTGATCACCTCCACCGGTTCGCCGTTGTCGCCCGAAGGTTTCACCTTCGTCTATGAAGGCATCAAGAAAGACGTTCAACTCGCCTCGATTTCTGGCGGCACGGATATTGTTTCTTGTTTCGTGCTCGGCAATCCGCTGCAGCCCGTCTGGCGCGGCGAGATCCAGGGTGCGGGCCTTGGCCTCGCCGTCGATGTCTGGAATGACGAAGGCAGACCGGTTCGTCAGGAAAAAGGTGAACTGGTTTGCACCAAGGCCTTTCCCTCCATGCCGGTCATGTTCTGGAACGATCCCGACGGMGCCAAATATCGGGCCGCCTATTTCGAACGCTTCGATAATGTCTGGTGCCATGGTGATTTTGCCGAATGGACCGAACATGGCGGCCTGATCATTCACGGTCGCTCGGATGCGACGCTCAATCCGGGCGGCGTGCGCATCGGCACGGCGGAGATCTACAATCAGGTCGAGCAGATGGAAGAAGTGGCTGAAGCGCTCTGTATCGGCCAGGACTGGGATGACGACGTGCGCGTCATACTCTTCGTGCGTCTGTCGCCAGGCATGACGCTGACCGAGGATCTGGCAAAGGCGATCAAGACCCGCATCCGCGTCGGTGCATCGCCGCGCCATGTGCCGGCCAAGATCATTGCGGTCGCAGATATCCCGCGCACCAAGTCCGGCAAGATCGTCGAACTGGCCGTGCGCKAGGTTGTTCATGGCCGGCCGGTGAAAAATCAGGAAGCGCTCGCCAACCCTGAGTCGCTTCAGCTTTTTGCCGGACTGGAGGAGCTGAAGGTTTGACAGAGGAAGCTAAACTACAAGCTTTTGCCGTTGATCAATTCCGCGTTTTGGAAACCTTTCGTTAAGAAAGGTTTGTCAAAGGTGAAGCCATCTTGGAGACCATACATGAAGAGATGGTCTGGAACTGCGGTTCCCGAAACATGATGTTGATCGACTAAGCTCTTGTTTTACCAGCACTAACTCTCTAAGGCAGCCATTGGCTGCCTTTTCTTTGGCAAGCATTCCCAGCAAAATCGTGCAGCGGCTTTGCGCCTGGAATTGCATGAAAATAGGCGCCTAACCGGCAAGCACGCGCTGCGATGGGAAGGTGATCTCCACCAGGGTGCCTTCGTTCGGCGCGGAATTGATCGAGAAGATTGCCCTGTTGGCATCGACCATCGCCTTGGTCAGCGGCAGGCCGAGACCGGTGCCGTCGCCACGATGACGCGACTGCGTGGACGAAACCTGGCGGAATGGCTTCATCGCCTGATCGAGCTCGCTGCGCGTCATCCCGATACCCGTATCGCGCACCCGCATCGCCACGCTGCCGTTCGCCTCATAGGAAGTGGAAACGACGATCTGCCCGCCTGATGGCGTAAAGCGGATGGCGTTCGACAGGATGTTCAGTGCGATCTGCTTGATCGAGCGCAGATCGGCAACGACATCCGGCACCGACTGCGACAGGGCCGTGCGGATGATGACGCGCTGGCTGTTTGCCTGCGGCTGGACCAGAGCAACCGCTTCCGAGATCGCTTCATTGAGACCGACGGAGGCAAAGTCGAGATCCATCTCGCCTGCCTCGATCTTGGAAATGTCGAGCAGGTCGTTGACGATGTCGAGAACGTGTCGGCCGGAACGGCCGATGTCGTTTGCATATTCGATGTAGCGCGGGTGGCCGATCGGCCCGAAGCGCTCGCTCGCCATCATGTCGGAAAAGCCGATGATGGCGTTGAGCGGCGTGCGGATCTCATGGCTGACGCGCGCAAGAAAATCCGTCTTGTGGGCATTGGCGGTTTCGGCGGCACCCTTGGCATTGCGCAACTCGTCCTCAGTGCGCTTCCACTGGGTGATGTCGCGGATGACCGCGCAATAGCCGTTGGATGAGGTCAGGCGGCCCATGGTCATGAACAGCGGCACGAAACCGCCGGCCGCCTCGCGGCCGATCACCTCGCGCCCGTCGTTCAGCACGCTGGCCACACCATGGCCGGAAAGCCCATGCAGATAGTCGAGCACCGCCTTCTGGCTCTCATGTGCAAACAGCATGACGAAGGGTTTGCCGCGTGTTTCCTGTTCGTCATAGTTGAAGAGGGCGCTAGCCGAGCGGTTCATCGAGCGGATATCGCCTTCCGTGCCGATGACGACGACACCGTCGGTCGCTGTCTCCAGAATCGAGCGCAGCTCCTCCACCTCGACCTGCAGCTTGGCGACCTTCTCCACCATCCGGTCGGAGCGCTGGTCGAGCCTGATAACCTCGCCCCTGCCTTCTTCCCGGTTCTCGACCGGCATCAACGCCAGCATCATAGCGTTGGAATCTTCCCAGCGCACCGATTGCAGACGGGCCGTGACCGGCACCAGCCTGTCATCGGCTTTGACGAGCATCATCGTGCCCGCACCGTTTTCAAGGTCGTGACGCTGCAGCAACGCATCGAGGCCCCCCACCTCGGAGAGTGCCTCGACGGAAGCGTAGCCCGTCAGCCGCAGGAATTCCGGATTGCCGTGGATCAGTTGGTCGCCGGCATGGATCAACACGGCAACAGGCAGCAGATCGACGGTGGCAGCCGAGAGCCCGTCCGTCATCTTCACACGCGGCGGAATGAAACTGGTCAGAACCTCGATCTGGCTGACCGTCTCCTGCAGACCTTCGGTCACTTCGTCTTCGGCTTCACCTGCGGGGATCTCTTCGGCCTCGGCGGCAACCTCTTCCAGCAGTGGCTCCGCAGCAGCTTCGAAAATTGCTTCCTGCGGAATTGCCTGCCCGACGGAAGGGGTTTCGGCAACGGCTTCTTCGGCCGCCGGCGCCTCTCCTACATCAGGTTCAGGCTGCGGCGTGGCGACCGGTTCTTCGTGGTACGTGCCGAAGGCTTCGAGGCGTTTGGCGATCTCGCGGAAATTCGCCTGCTCGGCGGCTGTCAGGCCATTGCCGGCGCTGTGAAGCTGCACGACCTTGTCACTGAAGCGGCGGTTCGGCGTTTCGGAAATGCGCAACGCCGGCGGTTCCTCCTGTCTGTCGCGAGGCGGCTGATCTTCCCGCTGACCGGCAACATCAGGCTCGGAGGCGGACTGTTCTTGGACGACAGGTTCCGGTGCTGACGCCTCTTCCGGGATGGTTACGTCCGTCGCTACTTCGACTTCCGGCACGGTGTCTTCTTCGACATCAGCGTCCGGATTCACAGCCTCGTCGGTCTGCGGCATAACTTCGGCAATGACTTCAGGCTGTTCTTGCGGCATTTCGGCTTCCGCCGGTGCCGTCTCTTGCGGCTCAGCTTCATTTGCCGATCCGAGATAGGAGGCATCATGGCCGATGCCGTCGGGTCCGAGCGCCAGGCCAAGCGCCAGGGGATCTTCCTGGGCGTCCGACAGGCGCACCACGCCGAAGCCGCGGAAACCATCGAAATCGCGGTTGCGCGTATAGGTCGGCAGAGCTGCCAGGTCGACGGGTACGACGAGGCTCGTGCTCTCGATCGGCCAGTAGATCGTCTTGCCGGACCAGGTATCACGCCGCGCCAGCGCTTCGGAGAGCTTCGATTCCGGATCGAGGTTGAAGAGGGCGGCAACGTCGGAGAAAGCGCTGCCGATGATGTTGCTCGCATGCGGGCCGACAGCCTCGGCGAATTCATGAGAAACTTCGCTGAAGCGGCCTTCCGCATCGATCTTCCAGACGAAACGGGTGGCGCGGCTGTTCGGCTTGAAGACGAAGCTGCTCTTCCTTGGGCCGGCTGTAGGCTCTTCTGGGACAACGGGTGCTGCTGCGAAGTTTTCGGCAACGGAAACGGCCGGCTCAACCCGCTCGACGACTGGAGCCCCCGCGCCGGCCTCTACGATCTCTTCCTCGGAAGCAGATGCTTCGGTCTGCTGCTCGACCTGCTCGCTGGCGTCATCGACGACCACTGTTTCAGGCTCGGTAATGCTTCCATCTGCCGACGGCTCGGACTGGGCCTCGGCTTCGACCGGTTCGCTCATCTCAACCGGGCCTTCGGTCTCGCCGGTAATTTCCTCCAGTGTCTCCTCGACCTCTTCAATGCCAGAAACTGCGTCGATCGCCTCGGCTTCCGTGAAGCCGGCCGCGGGTGCGGCAATACTGGGAGTTTCGTCCGTTGCGGCTTCTGCTGGCGCACTCTCTTGAATATTGACGGAAGGTTCGATCGGGTCGAGATGACCGATCGCGGTTTCAACKGCGAAGAGAAGGTGGAGTGCCGGCTCGTCGTTGAGTTTGCCGACGGCAGCCGGCAAGTGGCCAAGGCCGGTCGCAACCGGGCGCTTTACCAGGCGGTCTGGATGGGCGCCGGCGAGCGTGATCAGCGTCCTTGCCGCCTGCTGCGTAATGCCGAGCGAGGCGAAACCGGGCGAAGCGGCAATGACTTCGCCCTCGGCTCCGATCACGGCCATATGCGTATCCGGGTCGTCGAGGCCTTGCAGCATTTGCGCAGCATTGGCGCCCGCCGTCAGCGGGGGCGTGGAGACCGGAACGGAAAACAGAATGGCCTTCTCGCCCGAAGCGAGACGGATAAGCTCTGACGACGCGGAAGCCTGAACGCGCTGAAAGCCCTTGGCGATGCGGATGACGAAGGTTTTCCGGGCGCCGATCTCGCCAAGCTGACGGGCAGTCGCCTCAAGTTGGCGGAAGGTGATGTCGGCATGGCTGACACCCTGGTCGAGCAGATCATAGACCGCGGTGTGGCCAAAAAGCTCGGCGCCGGCACCATTCGCCCAGAGCAGGCGAGAAAGATCAGCGGAAAAGAGCACCATGGCCTCGCCACGCGAGAATCGCTCACGCACCCGCACATGCACGGCGATATCGATGAACGGATACTGGACTGCGGGCATGATCGAACCTGTCGCTTTCGGGCTCTTCAGAATTAACAGCTTATTAATAACTGCAGGTCTGCGACCGGTCCAGAAGAGCACGGAGCTTTCGGCCGGAAAGGTTAACGCATTGTGCGTTGCACAACGATGTTGCAATGCACAATAAGATGCTGTATATAAGATTTATCCAATTTATCGCGGGCACAGATTTGCCCATCTAAAAGGACGCGATCCGATGGCTACCATAAAGACCGACGACGTTTTTTCAATTGCCTCCTTCGACCCGAGCAAGCTGGCTGAGTCCTTCCGCGACTTCACCGAAAAGGGTGCTCAGCAGTCCAAGGAAGCCTATGCCAAGCTGAAGTCCGCCGGTGAAGAAGCAGGCAAGACGCTGGAAGCAACGGTCCAGACCGCGCAGGCCGGCAGCGTTGAGATCGGCCTCAAGGCAATCGATGCGCTCCGCGTCAATGCCGAACGCTCGCTCTCCCACATGGAGGCGCTCCTTGGCGTCAAGTCCGTCGCCGAATTCTTCGAGCTTCAGACCTCTTTCCTGCGCAAGCAGGCTGAATTGACCGTCGAGCAGGCGAAGTCGCTTCAGGAAACCACCAAGCAGGTTGCCGAGAAGGTCGCAAAGCCTTCGAAGGAAGCTGCTGAAAAGGCCATGGCATCCTTCAAGATTGGCTGATCTGCCAGGCTCGATAGATAATAAAGGCTGGACCGAATGTTCAGCCTTTTTGTATATTGAGCGCAAATCGGGGCTTGAATTAAAGTTCAAGTCCTCGTATGTGACCCCCGTCGCGGCGTGCGCGGCATTGTGCGGTTGTAGCTCAGTTGGTTAGAGCGCAGGTTTGTGGCACCTGAGGTCGGAGGTTCGAGACCCCCCAACCGTACCATTCTCTCCCATAAGTTGGTTTGCCAGTTCGGCAATGCACGGCATCGGCGCTTTTTGATGTCAAAATGATGCCTGCTCGCATTTTGCTATTGCCGTTAACACTAGTTTACMTATTTATGAGCAGTGCGATGCAGCAATTGCCCGTTGTTTTCGTTGCATTGCGAAATGCTGGCGGCTTGCCGCTTGGGGGTAGGACAGTCCACCGAGGCATTATAGGAGAATTCAATGTCCATTTCTGTACAGAATATTGAGGAATCGACCGCTGTTTCCCCGATTGACGTGGCAGCCGCGGTTAAAGGCGCACGTGATGCGGTTGGCTACAGTATTGAAGACCTCGCAGTTACCTGCGGTCTGGCCAATGGGGAAATCCTCGAAATCGAAAATGGCGAAAGTGCCGATCCGGCAAAGCTAAGGCGTATTGCTGCAGCGCTGCAGGTTCCGGTTTCTGCCTTTCTGCATATGTAGGTGCGACAAGGCCGGTTGGCATCTCCGACCGGCCGTCGTCCCTTTTAAGGGACATGATTGGAACTCTTGCGCCTCCCGCGCCGTTCAACGGTCGACGGGAGTATATGTATGTCCAAGACCCTTCTTTACGGCGCAACGAAGATCGACGAGACGAATGCCGCCTATGCGGCTGTCGCCAGTCTCGAACAGTTCCAGTGGAAGAACCGCGTGTTCATTCTCATCGCCGACCGCGACAACTCCCGCGCAGCCCGCCAGGAAAACCAGCTGCTTGCCGACCGCGCCGCTCTTGAGGAACGGGATATGGTTATTCTCAAGCTTGTCGGATCGAGCATAAAACCGCTCTTCGGAAGCGGCGACGGGCTGAACGGCGAGGCGCTTCGAAAGGAACTGGACGTGCCTGACACGGGTGAATTTGCCGCCTTCCTGCTTGGCAAGGATGGCACCGTGAAACTGAAGGCCAGTGAGCCGATCACGTCAGGCGAACTCTTCGCCATCATCGACAGCATGCCGGTCCGTGCTGCCGAGGCAGTCAGAGACGACAAATAATCCAATATTGCAATCGTAAAGGAGCCGGCCATGTCCGTCCCGAACGACCCTCTTCCCGACCAGCCGCCAATGCCCTCGCCAGGCTGGAGACCGGTGCCGCCGATCAAGGAGCCGGAGCCCGATCGCCTGCCGGATGAAGTGCCGCTCCCCAACCCCGATGAAAACGAGGAACCGGCAAAGCATCTGAGCGCGAGAGCAATACCAGCAAAAGTGTACAGCGGTTTTGCGTAAAGAGTTACGCGAAAACAAGGGGATGGAGCATGAAATGCTCTAAAGGAACATCTGCCTTTCTTCGTCGACGAGTTCTTGCAGGAAATCGATGACGCTGCGCACGCGCACCAGATCGCGCGCGCTTTCGTGGTAGGTTGTCCAGTAGGCGCGGCGGATGGATACCTGCGGCAGGATGCGCACCAGTTCCTTGTATTGCCGGGCGATATAGTCATGCAGGATGCCGATGCCGGCGCCGGAACGCACGGCCTCCGTTTGGCCGATCGCAGTCGAGATTTCAAAACCCGCGTCCCAGCTGCGCATCACCTCGCCGGAGAAATTCAGCGAGGCGGTGAAGATCAGGTCTTCGACATAGCCGATGCGCGGATGCACCTTCAGGCCATCGACATCCTCGGGCTTTCCATGCTTCGTGAGATACTCCCACGATGCGTAGAGGCCGAGCGTGTAGTCGGTCAACTTGGATGAGACGAGCCGTCCCTGTTCGGGTCGTTCCAGCGTAATGGCAATATCCGCTTCGCGCTGTGACAGCGAGAAGGAGCGCGGCACCGGCACGAGCTGGATCTTGAGTTCCGGATGGCGCTCGATCAGTCTGCCCATGCGTGGCGCAAGAAAGGAAACACCAAACCCATCGGGTGCGCCGACGCGCACCGTTCCGGCAATTGCCGTATCCGTGTGGCCGAGATTGGCCTGCGCGGCCAGCATTTCCGTTTCCATCCGCTCGGCCGAGGCAAGAAAGACTGCGCCTTCGGCGGTCAGCTCGCAGCCATTCGTCCGGCGGATGAAAAGCCGCGTCTTCAACGCCTCTTCCAGCGAGGTAAGCCTGCGCGAAAGCGTGGCGTGATTGAGCCCCAGCCGCTTCGATGCGGCGAGGATCTGCCCGGTGCGGGCGACGGCCAGGAAAATACGAACGTCGTCCCAGTTCATGGCTTGGAACGCATCACGATGGGTTCGACGTCGACAAGCGTCAGTGACGTCACCATGCCGGCCGTCTCATTCTTGTATTTCAGGAAATGCGGCGTCCGCAGATGGGCCTCGTATGCCTCCTTGTCGACATAGACCTCCAGGATACGGATCACGTTTGGACGATCCTTGATGGAAACGGCATTCAGCGAAAGGACGCCGTCCTCCAGCGCAACGGACGCCTCGATTTCCTCGGTAAGCAGCGCCCGGTAGGCTTCGAGCGTGCCCGGATCGATCTCCAGTTCCGCCATTCTGACGACAGGTTTTCCGCTCATCGTCTCGACCTTCCCTTTGACTTGTCCGCGTGCGATGCCAATTTTGAAGCAGGAGCATCAACCACCGCGACAGAGCTATAATTTACGCACAACGGTTGCTTATTATAGCGCATTGATTTGTGAAAATTGAAGTGCGATTGTTGCGTCATCCAAAAAGATCAGGAGGAACACCCATGCGTGATATCGGTCATTTCATCGGCGGCAAGAAGGTTGCCGGCACCAGCGGCCGCACCAGCGACGTCTTTAACCCCGCAACCGGCGAAGTGCAGGMAAAGGTCGCGCTGGCGAGCGTCGAGGAACTCCGCGCCGCCGTCGAAAACGCCAAGGCTGCGCAGCCGAAATGGGCGGCCACCAACCCGCAGCGCCGCGCCCGCGTCTTCTTCAAATTCGTCGATCTCCTGAACCAGCACATGGACGAGCTTGCGACGCTGCTTTCCAGCGAGCACGGCAAGACGGTCGAGGATTCCAAGGGCGATGTCATCCGTGGCCTCGAAGTCTGCGAATTCGTCTGTGGCATTCCGCATCTTGCCAAGGGTGAATTCACCGAAGGCGCCGGCCCGGCGATCGACATGTATTCGATCCGCCAGCCCGTCGGTATCGGCGCCGGCATCACGCCGTTCAACTTCCCGGGCATGATCCCGATGTGGATGTTTGCCCCGGCAATCGCCTGCGGCAACGCCTTCATCCTCAAGCCCTCCGAACGCGACCCATCCCTGCCGATCCGCCTTGCCGAACTGATGATCGAAGCCGGTCTGCCGGCTGGCATTCTGAACGTCGTCAACGGTGACAAGACCGCGGTCGACGCGATCCTGACCGACCCTGATATCGCTGCCGTCTCCTTCGTCGGCTCCACGCCGATCGCCCGTTACGTCTACGGAACGGCTGCAATGAACGGCAAGCGCGCCCAGTGCTTCGGCGGTGCCAAGAACCATATGATCATCATGCCTGACGCCGATATGGACCAGGCTGTCAACGCTCTGATGGGCGCAGGATACGGCTCTGCTGGTGAGCGCTGCATGGCCATCTCCGTTGCCGTTCCCGTTGGCGAGGAAACCGCCAACCGTCTCGTCGAGAAACTCACGCCCAAGATCGAATCCTTGCGCATCGGCCCCTATACCGATGACAAGGCCGACATGGGGCCGCTGGTCACCAAGGATGCGTATAACCGCGTCAACGGCCTTATCGACCGCGGCGTCGAAGAAGGCGCAAAGCTTCTCGTCGACGGCCGTGGCTTCAAGCTGCAGGGTTATGAAAACGGCTATTTCGTCGGTGGTACGCTGTTCGACAACGTCACACCGGACATGGATATCTACAAGACGGAGATCTTCGGACCGGTTCTCTCCGTCGTTCGTGCMAAGAACTACGAAGAAGCCCTCGACCTGCCGATGAAGCATGAATATGGCAACGGCGTCGCGATCTACACCCGCGACGGCGACGCTGCCCGCGACTTCGCCTCCCGCATCAACATCGGCATGATCGGCGTCAATGTTCCGATCCCGGTTCCGCTCGCTTATCACTCCTTCGGCGGCTGGAAGGCTTCGAGCTTCGGCGATCTGAACCAGCACGGCACCGATTCGATCAAGTTCTGGACCAGGACCAAGACCGTCACTGCCCGCTGGCCGTCAGGCATCAAGGGCGGTGCCGAATTCGTCATGCCGACGATGAAGTGATCCAACTTATCTTTCGCCATCTGGAAACAGGCCCGAGAAGGGCCTGTTTTCGTTTGAAACGCTGCGGCGAGCAGTCGCGGGAAACGTGAATGTGAATTTCATATTTTGGAATTGTTCAAAACTGTGAAACCCACTATATACGGTCCACAAATGATTTAGGAGATCGGCATGCGGTTGACGAAGCAGACCAACTATGCGGTTCGCATGTTGATGTATTGTGCAGCCAATGAAGGACATTTGAGCCGGATTCCGGAGATTGCCAGAGCATACGGTGTTTCCGAGCTCTTCCTTTTCAAGATTCTGCAGCCTCTCAACAAGGCAGGCCTCGTCGAGACGGTGCGCGGTCGCAATGGCGGTGTACGCCTTGGCAAGCCGGCGACCGATATCACCCTTTTCGACGTGGTAAGAGTCACCGAAGACAGCTTCGCCATGGCGGAATGCTTTGAGGACGGCGCGGTCGAATGCCCGCTGGTTGATAGTTGCGGCCTGAACACCGCGCTGCGCAAGGCGCTGAACGCCTTCTTCGACGTGCTGACCGAATATTCGATCGACGATCTGGTAAAGGCAAGGCCACAGATCAATTTCCTGCTTGGCCTTACCGGCGAACAGCATTATCGCAAGCCCGCCATTCAGGCGCCGGCTGCCTGATATCTGACCATTCTGATATCGTCATGAACCACGGCTGTTTTCCATGGCCGTGGTTTTTTCATTCGCGCTCACGGCTGTTGATATATCAGAGCCCGTTGAAACCGTTCTCAACGCCCTTCCGCGACGCGAAATTATACCAAACGCGACAAAAATACGGTTGAACGTGCTTCAATCTTGCAAATGTGGGCCTATTTTTGACCGAAAATTTCTAAAATTGCTTTTCTGGAAAAATTTTCTGCGGATGCCGTTGCGTTCAGCAAATAAATATCGTTCCATCGGCCCGCTGATCGGGGTAATGAGCGCCCGATCTCTAAAGATCAAAAAAGAACAAACCTGGGAAACGACATCATGAAAAAGTTCTCTGTCCTGCTCGCAGCGACAGCCCTGGCTTCGGTCATGGCTACCGCCGCGTATTCCAAGACGCTTGTCTATTGCGCCGAAGGATCGCCGGAAGGCTTCGATCCTAGCCTCTACACGGCAGGCACGACCTTCGACGCGTCTTCGCGTACGGTCTACAGCCGCCTCGTTGAATTCAAGCACGGCGGGACGGAGATCGAGCCGGGTGTTGCCGACAGCTGGACGGTTTCGCCCGACGGCAAGGAATATACCTTCAAGCTGCATCCCGGCGTGAAGTACCAGACGACCGATTTCTTCACCCCGTCGCGTGATCTCACCGCCGACGACGTCGTCTTCTCCTTCGAACGCCAGATCAAGTCCGACAATCCCTGGAACAAGTATGTCGAAGGCGGTTCCTACGAATATGCTGCCGGCATGGGCTTCCCTGATCTCATCAAGTCGGTCGAGAAGGTCGATGACCTGACGGTCAAGTTCACGCTCAATCATCCGGAAGCACCGTTCCTGGCCGACCTCGCCATGGACTTCGCTTCCATCGTTTCCAAGGAATATGCCGACAAGCTCGCCGCTGACGGCAAGATGGCCCAGCTCAACCAGCAGCCGCTGGGCACCGGCCCGTTCACCTTCGTCGCCTACCAGCCGGATGCTGTTATCCGCTACAAGGCTAACGAAAGCTACTTCAAGGGCAAGGAAAAGATCGACGATCTCGTTTTCGCGATCACCCCTGATGCCGCTGTCCGCGCCCAGAAGCTGAAGGCCGGCGAATGCCACCTCATCCCGTATCCGAATGCTGCCGACGTTAGTGAGCTCAAGAAGGATCCTAACCTCACGGTCATGGAACAGGCTGGCCTGAACGTCGGCTTCCTCGCCTACAACACCCAGCAGGCTCCGTTCGACAAGCCGGAAGTCCGCCGCGCGCTGAACATGGCGATCAACAAGCAGGCGATCATCGACGCCGTCTTCCAGGGCGCTGCACAGGTTGCCAAGAACCCGATTCCGCCGACCATGTGGTCCTATGACGACAAGATCCAGGACGACAAGTACGATCCGGAAGGCGCCAAGAAGGCTCTCGAAGCCGCTGGCGTCAAGGACCTTTCCATGAAGGTCTGGGCAATGCCGGTTTCGCGTCCGTACATGCTGAACGCTCGCCGCGCCGCCGAACTGATCCAGGCAGACTTTGCCAAGGCCGGCGTCAATGTCGAGATCGTCACGCATGAATGGGCCGAATACCTGAAGCTCTCCTCCGACGTGAAGCGCGAMGGCGCCGTCATTCTCGGCTGGACCGGTGACAACGGCGACCCTGATAACTTCATGGACACGCTGCTCGGTTGCGACGCTGTCGGCGGTAACAACCGCGCTCAGTGGTGCAATAAGGACTACGACGCTCTGATGACGAAGGCCAAGGAAACGGCTGACGTTGCTGCACGCACGAAGTTCTACGAGGAAGCGCAGGCGATCTTCAAGAAGGAAGCTCCCTGGGCCCCGCTCGACCACTCGCTGGTATTCGTTCCGGTGAGCAAGAAGGTGTCGGGCTTCCATATGGACCCGCTCGGCATTCACCGCTTCGACGGCGTTGATATCGCCGAATAAGAAAAATGATAAACTGCCCGGCTAAAACCGGGCTTGACCGGCGGTCAGGCTTCCACCTGACCGCCGGAAACTATTGGACAACCTTGCTATGTTGCGATTTCTCATCGGGCGCCTCGCAGTCCTGATACCGACCTTCCTAGGCGTTTCGCTCATTGCCTTCTCGTTCATCCGCCTGCTTCCTGGCGACCCCGTCATGCTGTTGTCGGGCGAACGTGTCATGGCACCCGAACGTCACGCCCAGATCATGCATGATCTCGGTTTCGACCGGCCCATGTATGTGCAGTATTTCGATTATCTCGGAAAAGTGCTGCACGGCGATCTCGGCACCTCGATCGTCACCAAGCGCCCGGTTCTCGGCGAGTTCTTCACGCTCTTCCCGGCAACGCTCGAACTTTCTCTCTGCGCCATCCTGGTGGCAATCTTTCTCGGTGTTCCGGCCGGCGTTTTCGCTGCTGTCAAGCGCGGAACCTGGTTCGACCAGAGCGTGATGGGGGTCGCCCTCATCGGCTATTCGATGCCGATCTTCTGGTGGGGCCTGCTGCTCATCATCTTCTTCTCCGGCTATCTAGGCTGGACGCCGGTTTCCGGCCGCATCTCGCTGATGTATTTCTTCAAGCCTGTCACCGGCTTCATGCTGATCGATAGTTTGCTCTCCGGCCAGAAGGGCGCCTTCGCGTCGGCCGTCAGCTATCTCATTCTGCCGACCGTGGTGCTTGCCACCATTCCGCTTGCGGTTATCGCCCGCCAGACCCGCTCGGCGATGCTCGAAGTGCTGGGMGAGGATTATGTGCGCACGGCCCGCTCCAAGGGTCTCGCACCTCTGCGCGTCGTTGGCGTCCATGCGCTCAGAAACGCCATGATCCCTGTTATCACCACGATCGGCCTGCAGGTCGGCGTGCTGCTCGCAGGCGCCATTCTTACCGAAACGATCTTCTCCTGGCCGGGCATCGGCAAGTGGATGGTCGATGCTGTCTTCAAGCGCGACTATGCAGTCGTCCAGGGCGGTCTTCTCATGATTGCCGGCATCATCATGCTGGTGAACCTGATCGTCGACCTGACCTACGGCTTCATCAATCCGCGTATCAGACACTAGGAGCGGTCCATGAGCACGATAACTGCAAAATCCGACCAGCCCTCCGCCCTGACGGAATTCTGGTATTATTTCTCGCGAAACAAGGGCGCCGTCATCGGCCTCTTCGTTTTCCTCATCATCCTGCTGATGGCGATCTTCGCACCGCTCGTCTCGCCGCATGCGCCGACCGAGCAGAACCGCCAGCTTCTGCTCTCCGTCCCCTTCTGGATGGATGGCGGCAGCTTCTCCTATCCGCTCGGAACGGATGCCGTCGGCCGCGATATTCTTTCGCGCCTGATCTTCGGCGCACGTTTCTCGCTGTTCATCGGTGTCGTGGTCGTTACGCTATCGGTGGTTGCCGGTGTCTTGATCGGCCTCGTTGCCGGTTATTTCCGAGGTCGCGTCGATATCGTCATCATGCGCTTGATGGATATCATMCTCGCCTTCCCGTCGCTGCTCCTGGCCCTTGTGCTTGTGGCGGTGCTCGGCCCCGGCCTGCTCAATGCCATGATCGCGATCTCGATCGTCAACCAGCCGCATTTCGTGCGCCTGACACGCGCCGCCGTGATGGGCGAGCGTGAAAAGGAGTATGTGGTGGCCTCCCGGGTCGCCGGTGCCGGCACCTTCCGCCTCATGTTCAAGACGATCCTGCCGAACTGCCTCGGACCGCTGATCGTCCAGGCAACGCTTGCCTTCTCCGCCGCGATCCTCGATGCAGCCGCCCTCGGCTTCCTCGGCATGGGCGCCCAGCCGCCGACACCCGAATGGGGCACGATGCTCGCCGAATCCCGCGAGTTCATATCGCGCGCCTGGTGGGTCGTAACATTTCCGGGTCTCGCCATCCTGATCACCGTTCTCGCTATCAATCTGATGGGCGATGGCCTGCGTGATGCGCTCGACCCCAAGATGAAGAGGTCCTGAGATGGCGCTTCTCGAAATTGAAAATCTCGTCGTCGAATTTCAAACCTCGACCGGGCCTTTTCGCGCGGTCGACGGCGTTTCGCTGAAAGTCGACGCAGGTGAGGTTCTGGCGATCGTCGGCGAATCCGGCTCGGGAAAATCTGTCTCGATGCTGGCTGCCATGGGCCTCMTGCCGTGGACGGCAAAGGTGACGGCCGACAAGATGCTCTTCGACGGCCAGAACCTGCTTGGCATGTCCGGAGCCAAACGGCGCGAGATCATCGGCAAGGATATGTCGATGATCTTCCAGGAGCCGATCGCCAGTCTCAATCCCTGCTTCACCGTGGGCTTCCAGATCGAGGAAGTGCTGAGGATTCATCTTGGTCTCGACAAGGCGGCGCGGCGCAAGCGCGCGATCGAGCTTTTCCAGGCGGTCGGCATTCCCGATCCCGCCGAGCGGCTCGGCCACTTCCCGCATCAAATGTCGGGTGGCCAGTGCCAGCGCGTCATGATCGCCATCGCAATTGCCTGCAACCCGAAGCTTTTGATCGCCGACGAGCCGAMCACGGCGCTCGACGTGACCATCCAGAAACAGATCCTCGATCTCCTGATGCGCCTGCAGACGGAACATCGCATGGGTCTGATCATCATCACGCACAATATGGGCGTGGTTGCCGAAACGGCTGACCGGGTGATCGTCCAGTACAAGGGCCGCCAGATGGAAGAGGCCGATGTGCTCTCGCTCTTCGAATCTCCGAAGAGCGACTACACGCGGGCACTGCTCGCAGCCCTTCCTGACAATGCGACCGGCGACCGGCTGCCGACCATCGGCGAACTTTTCAATCCGAATAAGACTGTGGAGGGAGCGGCCTGATGACGCCAGTTCTCGAGGGAAAGAACATCGTTCGCGACTATTACCTGCCGGGCGGCATGTTCAAGAAGGCGCGAACGGTCCATGCCGTCAAGGGCGTGAGCTTCAGTGTCGAGCAGGGCAAGACGCTGGCGATCGTCGGCGAAAGCGGCTGCGGCAAGTCGACGCTCGCCCGTATCATCACGATGATCGACCCGGCGACGGCGGGCGAACTCTTCATCGACGGTAAGAAGGTCGATATCTTCAAGGGTGACCTGACGCCGGAAATCCGCCGCAAGGTGCAGATCGTCTTCCAGAATCCCTATGGATCGCTCAACCCGCGCAAGAAGATCGGCGACATCCTGATGGAGCCGCTGATCATCAACACCAATACGCCGACCGCTGAACGCCGCGATCTCGCGATGGCGATGCTGAAGAAGGTCGGCCTGCAGGACGTTCATTTCAACCGCTATCCGCACATGTTCTCGGGCGGCCAGCGCCAGCGTATCGCCATTGCGCGCGCGCTGATGCTGAAACCACGGCTTCTGGTTCTCGACGAACCGGTCTCGGCGCTTGATTTGTCGGTGCAGGCGCAGGTGCTCAACCTGCTCGCGGACCTGCAGGACGAACTGAACCTGACCTATGTCTTCATCAGCCACGACCTTTCGGTCGTCCGCTACATGGCAGACGACGTGATGGTGATGTATTTCGGCGAAGCAGTCGAATACGGCACGCGGGATCAGGTTTTCAACGATCCCCAGCATAGCTATACAAAGACCCTGTTTGCAGCGACGCCGCGTGCGGATGTCGAAACGATCAGGGCGCGCCTTGCACGCAAGAATGCTGCCGTAGCTGCGGCCTCCTAGAGCAATTCCAGCAAAAGTGCGCAGCGGTTTTGCGTCCGGAATTGCGCGAAAACAAAGAGATAGAGCATTTCCATGTTTCGAAGAAATATGGAGATGCTTAAATGCCGCAGATATCCCACGTCGAAACGATGAGCGAGACGAGCAATGACCGAGAATAACCGAACGCTCCATGCAATCATCGTCATGGGGGTGAGCGGTTCCGGCAAATCCTCGGTCGGCGAAAAGATAGCCAAGGCTCTGCATCTGCCCTTCGTCGAGGGTGATGCTCTTCACCCTGCCTCCAATGTCGAGAAGATGTCGAAGGGCATTCCATTGACCGATGAGGACCGGATGCCCTGGCTCGACCGCATCGGCGAGGCGATGAAGGCATCGCTTGCCAAGGGCGAAGGCACCATCGTGTCCTGCTCTGCGCTGAAGCATATCTACCGCGAACGCCTGCGAGCGGCAGCCGGCGGCAACCTCTACTTCGTCTATCTCGAAGGGTCGAAAGAACTGCTGACGGACCGCATGGGCCACCGCAAGGGGCACTTCATGCCCACCTCATTGCTGGAAAGCCAGTTGGAGACGCTGGAAGTACCGACGGGCGAACCGGGTGTCGTCACCGTCGATATCGATGACACGATCGAGGGTATCGCGGCAGAAGCCCTGAAGGCTCTCGCCGCTCTCGGCGTTACGGGTTGAAGCGGTCAGGCGAATAAGCCGAAATTTTGATGAACGGCGTCTCGCCGGTCATCAGTTCGGCCAGCACACGCCCTGTCACCGGCCCGAGCGTCAGCCCGTGATGGGCATGGCCGAAGGCAAACCACAGGCCCTGATGGCGCGGCGCCTTGCCGATAATGGGCATCATGTCGGGCGTGCAGGGGCGGGCGCCCATCCACGGTTCCGGATCCAGTCTCTCACCCAGCGGAAAGATCGTGCGGGCCACCACTTCGGCCCGGTCGAGTTGCACCGGTGTCTTCGGCGCGTCGAGCGTGGCGAATTCCGCACCCGTCGTGAGGCGCACACCACGGTTCATCGGCGCCAGGAAATAGCCGCGCTCGGAATCCAGCGTCCAGTTGTTGAGCACTGCATTGCCCTGGACGCTGTAATGCATGTGATAGCCGCGTTTGACGCCGAGCGGGAAGGAATAGCCGAGGCGCCGGGTCGCGACCGCCGCCCAGGGGCCGAGCGCCAGCACGACCTCGTCGGCCTCCAGCCACCCCTCCGACGTCATGATCTTCCAGCCGGACCCGATTGGCCCGAGTGATGCCGCGTCGCCGGTCACAAATCGTCCGCCGAGGCTTTCGAAATAGCTGCGGTAAGCACGCGTCAACGCATGCGGATCGAGCACCGACCAGGGATCGATCCAGCGAAGKCCGCCAACGAAATCCCCGGTGATATCAGGCTCCAGGCGAGCGATATCGGCCGAACTCAGGCTCTCGTAGCTGACGCCGAACTGATCCTTCCAGAGGGCCGCTTCCGTAAAGGCCTCGTCGCGCTTGGCGCCGGTGCGGAAGATCTTCATCCAGCCATCCCTGCGGATCAGCGTTTCGGCATGCGACGCCTCGATCAGGTCCTTGTGCTCCATGATCGAATTCTCGATCAGCGGTGCATAGGCCTTGGTGATCATCTCGTGCCGCTTCGGATTGGAGTTCCACCAATAGCGGGCAAGGAAGGCGAGCTGGCCGGGCAGCGCCTTCAGATGATAATGCGCATCGATGCGGTTGTTCAGCGCGTAGCGCAGCAGCAGGCCGAGCTGCTGGGGAAAGCCGTAGGGCATGACGCCTTCGCGCTGGATCAGGCCGGCATTGCCGAAGGAGGTTTCGTTACCCGGCTCCTTGCGGTCGATGAGTGTAACCTGCCGGCCGCGGCGTTGAAGATGAATGGCCGTCGAAACCCCGACGATACCGGCGCCGAGCACGATTGCGTTTTTCGTCATTTTCCCCTGCATTCCGCTATGTTTTAGGCCTTAAAATGCCCATCTCAATGCTGCGGCGCAAACGAAAAATCGCATTTCATTTCAAAATCATTGCGCTTTTAAGTGCGGCATTTTCGGCCCTGATGCGAACAGTCAGGACGGCGGCATTGAGGAGAGAAAAGACGAGCGCATAAAGCGGCATGCCGAAGGCAAGCGGCAGGGCGGCGATCTCACCTGTCACGATCATGTAGTTCGGATGTTTGAAAAAGCGGTAGGGGCCGCCTTCGACGAGCGGCGCACCAGGCAGGATGATGATACGCGTCGTCCAGCGCTCCCCGAGTGTGGTCAGCACCCACAGTCGCAGCACCTGCAACAGCATGAAAAGACCGAACCAGAAGAGCTGAACCGGCTGTCCCGCTGCCAGCATCCACAGCCCGGCGAGCCAGCCCGTGTGGAGCGCCACCATGTAGGGGTAATGATCGGGCGCGATCTCGCGCCCCCCCTTTGCAAAGAGCGCCATCGTGTTGCGGCGCGCGATAACCAGTTCCGAAAGCCGCTGGGCGGTCACGAAGGCCAGCAATGTGATGGAAGGCCACATCATGCGACCCTCCGCAGGGTCACGCAGCTTGCCGTAAAGCCCGGCCCCATGGCGATCATCGCCGCCCGGTCCGGCAAACCTCTGCCGATAGCACGCTCCAGAACGAAGAGCACGGTCGGCGAGGACATATTGCCGTAGTCTGCAAGCACCGACCGCTCGATGTCGAGCGTGTCTGGCCCCATCGAAAGCGTGCTCTCCATTGCCGCCAGCACTTTCGTGCCGCCGGGATGACAGATGAAACGGTCGATATCGCCGCGCTTGAGGCCGCTGCGCGCCAGGATGCCGTCGATCGCCGGGCCGAGCTCCTTTTCCGCAAAGGGCGGTAGTCCCTGCGCCAGCAGGATGCCGAGCCCGGTATCGTCGATCTTCCAGCCCATGATGTCGAGCGTATCAGGAAAGAGGTGATCGCCCGCCGATTCCACTTCTGCCATGCCGCCTTGGCCTGATCGTAGCACGCAGGCTGCAGCCCCGTCACCGAAGAGGGCGGTGGCGATGATGTTCGGTTTCGTCAGCTCATCCAGACGGAAGGCCAGCGTGCAAAGCTCTATGGCGATGAAGAGCACGACGGCGCCCGGGCGGCTGCGCGCCAACCGCGAAGCGATGCCAAAGCCGGAAACGCCGGCAGCGCAGCCAAGCCCGAAGACGGGTACACGCTCGATATCCGCGCGAAAGCCGAGCCGGCCGGCGAGCCGCGCATCGAGGCTCGGCGTGGTGATGCCGGTGGAGGAAACCGTTACCACGCAATCGACCTGATCGGCCGTCAGCCCCGCCTGATCGAGCGCGCGCGTTGCCGTCGCGACGAACAGCGAACCGGCGACCTCCTCATAGGCCTCCATTCTGTCTTGCCAGCCATGCGTCTCTTCAAACCAGGAGAGGGGACGGGCGGCATGCCGCTTTACGATACCGGCATTGTCGAAGACGCGCGCGAGGTGGCGGAATTCCTTGAAGCGATCCCCAAAGAGGCGCGAGGATGCCGCGGCGGCTTGGCTCTGGGTGATGATATGGTCAGGCACTGCAGTGGCGAGACTTAAAAGTCTGACGGATTGAGTCACGGTATGCTCCTTGTCGTTCCCGGCGGAACGAGTGGAAAACACGCGGGCGCGGAGGTTTATTCGGTACGCTATTCTTCACGAAGCAGTGATCGAAAAATGCGAAAGCCTGTCGAATAAAGCTGCCAGCAGCGGTGTTCACTCCTCGCAACGTCATTTTTTGAGGAGTTATCCCATGACGATCAAGACTGTCCGCATCGCTTCCCTCGTATTCGGCAGCTGCATTGCCGCTTCCGTCTTCTCCGGCCCCGTCTTCGCAATCGGCAACGATAGCAGCACCATGCCGGTCTGCAAGAAGGGCGAGATCTACGACCAGAAGACCAAGAAGTGCGTCAAGCAGCAGAGCTCTAACGTGACGGACGAAAACCGTACCGATTATGCCTATTCGCTCGCCAAGGCCGGTCGCTATGAAGAAGCGCTCGCCATGCTCGACACCGTCAAGGATCAGAACACCGCTGAAGTGCTGAACTATCGCGGTTACGCCACCCGCAAGCTCGGCCGCACGGATGAGGGCATCTCCTACTATCTGCAGTCGGTGAAGCTTGATCCGCAATATGCCAAGGTTCGCGAATATCTCGGCGAAGCCTATGTCATCAAGGGCCAGCTCGATCTCGCCAAGGAGCAGCTGACGACGATCAAGGCGATCTGTGGCACCGGTTGCGAGGAATATCAGGACCTTAACGCCGCGATCATCGATCCGTCGAAGATCTAAAGCAATGCCAGCAAGAGTGTGCAGCGGTCTTGCGTCCGGAATTGCGTGGAACAAAGCTGCACGCTTGCGCGGGGCAGGAGAAAGACAAGGTTGATTGAAGGGTATTTCTGGATGTCGGTCGCACACACCACATTTCCTGCCTATAGTCGCGCCAGAACGGAATCGCCGGCCCGGCCGGCGGTTCCAAGACAGCCAACACGCGCGGAGGCGGCCATCGCGAGCGAAGCGGATATCAGGAGCGGCCTGACGGAAAATCTTGCCCGTCTGTGGCGCTATGGCCTCGTCCTTTCGCATCAGCGCGATGTCGCCGATGATCTCGTGCAGGCGACCTGCGTTCGTGCGCTGGAGCGGGTCGATCAGTTCGTGGCAGGCACGCGGCTCGACCGCTGGCTGTTTTCGATCCTGCATTCGATCTGGCTGAATGAGATCCGTGCCCGCCGCGTTCGCCAGGGGCAGGGCTTCGTCGATGCCGACGAGACGCTGATATCAGATGGCGCCCGCGACACCGAAACGCATGTTATGGCGAACCAGGTTTTGAAACAGGTGAACGCGCTGCCGGAGGCGCAGCGATCGGCGGTTTTCCTCGCCTATGTAGAAGGGCTTTCCTATCGCGAGGTCGCCGCCATACTGGATGTTCCGATCGGCACCGTGATGAGCCGGCTGGCAGCTGCCCGCGCGAAGCTCTCCGAGACTGTATCGGCAGGGGGATTTGAATGAGCACGAAGCACAGAATGCCCTCCGACGAGGAACTGACCGCCTTCATCGATGGTGAACTCGGCGCCGAAGAGGCTGCCCGCATCGAAGCGCTGATCGAGGCCGACGAAGCTGTCGCCGAACGGCTGGAATTCCTGGCGCGTGCAAGCCTGCCTTACAAGCAAGCCTTTGCGCCGCTACTCGATGCCGCTCCGCAGGCAAAGCTCGAATCCATGCTATCGGCCATTCCTGCCGCCCGGTCTGCAAGGCCGGCTGCCTTCGTCAGCCGTCGAGGCTTTCTCGGCGCACTTGCTGCTTCGGTCGTTGCCGGCATCGCCGTCGACCGCGCCGTGATCGGTCTTGGCACGGGGCTCTCGGGCAAGGACGAAAACAGCGAATGGCGCGCCGTCGTCGCCGAATATATCTCGCTCTATACGCCGGAGACGCTCGCCGGTCCGGTCCCGCCCAGAGACGTGCAGGTAGCGCAGCTCGCCAGTCTGGATGGCAATCTCGGCCTGCAGCTTTCTCCAGAGCAGGTTGCTCTGCCTGATATAGATTTCAAGCGCGCCCAGATCCTGCAATATGATGGCAAGCCGCTCGCCCAGATCGCCTATCTGGATCCCGAGACCGGTCCCATGGCGCTCTGCATCGTCGCCTCCGACGGCGGCCCMAAAACCCCCGATATCGAAGGCCGCAAGGGCATGAATGTCGTCTACTGGGCGAACGCTACCCACGCCTTCATGCTGATTGGTCACGCCCCGGTCGACCGCATGACCGAGATCGCTGACGCGGTGCGGAGCAAGATTTCCGTCTGACGCGCAAGTGACGATACTGGACCGTAATCCATCAGTTCACCGCGCTCGCAAGCCGAAGATTTGCCTGTGATACGCTGCCATCTGTTACCGGCGGCCGGGCGTTGACCTCGATGACACCAGAGGTTTGCGGCTTCAGGGCCGGCCGCTGCGCCTTGGCGGGCAACGGCGCGCCTGCCGCCTTGCCGGGTGAGCAATTCCCCGACGTGCTGCTCTCGACTTGCGGCTTGCTGTCAGCGCTGTTGAAGTAATGGACACTGCGGGTGCAGACACCGTTGCCGGACATGGTCGAAACCATCGAATAGCCCTGCATGCCGGCCGGCAGCCTGTTGAGGCCGACATCAGTCAGATTTCCCTGAGATGCCAGTATCATGCTGTCGGCCTGTTGCATCATTGCAGCAGCTTCGCGGTCCATCGCTGCGGATATGCGGTCTAGATCGGCAAAGGGAGCGGATGGCCAGAACGGATCGAAAAAGCCCGAATCCGGCTGACTGTCGAACCGGACTTGCGGCGGTCGGTCACCCGCGTAACGAATGCGCTCAAGTGAACCATCCGGCAGTCGCACGACGAGCACATGGGTATCGGTTGATTTGTGGGCGACATCCTCAGCCGAAGCCGGGCCGGCAAGCTCGGCTGCTGCGATTGCCACGGCGCTTATGAGAAATGCGATACGAAGCCTCTGCACAATGGCCTCCTGAAACGGGAAGATCACCATCCGATTTCCCGCGCGAATGAAGTGCAGCGGGCACGACCAGGATGATCATTGTGGCGCGGGCCAAATTTGTGGCGCGCTGCTGCGACGTGGCGACGCAGAATGCGAACGCCGAAAGCATGTCGCGCAAAAGTGTTCAGCGGTTTTCCAATAACGACCTGCCTCAAACAAATTTGAAGCGTGGCGCGCAAATCTGAAAAATTGCAACACGCTTCAGAACGGTTGGGTCTTGTCGGAAACCTGGCTGGCCTGATTGGCGGGGACGAGGCGGTTCAAGCAATTGACGTAGGTCGTATACATCTGCTGGAGCCGCGAGAGGGGCACCACCCATTTCTCTTCATTTCCGGCAAAATCCAGCTCCATATCCGGCGTGCCGATAAAGGAATTCTTGAGCATCTTCTTGATCTGGGCAACGCCCGTCTTCTCATCCGCAGGCAGGACGCGAAGCGTCTTGCTGTCGAAGAATTCGGCCGCTACGGCCTTGGTGCCGGAATACCCGACAAGTGTCACCTTGGTTGTGGTGCCCTCCGGAATATCCCAGCCATCCTTCGAAACGAGCCACATGACGCTGTCGAGGCTCTGGCGGAATTCGACCGTCTTGCCGAGTTCATTGTTCCAGACCAGCCGGCAATAGGAGGGCTTCTCACCAACGAACCCGACCGACCACTGCCGCGCATCGCCCATCCATTCCGTCTCGCTCCGGGCGGTGGCYGGAATGAGAAGTGCCGTCAGCAACAGGGCAGAAAAGGTCTTCATGGCTCGAACCGTCTCCAGGGAGTCACGGTGATTCTATCGGCGGAAGGTTGAGGTTTTGCTACTGCGGCGGGTCAAAGCCATGTTCATTTCACCGTGCAGCCCTCCGGATCGGCGATGATGATCGCAGGAAACGAAGGAATTCTTCGGCATCTGAGCCTTTCCACAGCCTGTGGCTACAATTCTGGGCAACAGGTCGGGAATGACGCCAAAACGATATCCGGCACGACTGGAAAATCAAGGAATTAAGGGCATTTAGGGAGAATTGGCTGGGGAACCTGGACTCGAACCAAGATTAACGGAGTCAGAGTCCGTCGTTCTACCATTGAACTATTCCCCAGCAGACGCTGCCGAAGCATGGCTTGGCTGCTGTGCGGCGCTTATAACCAAAAGCAGGCGGATTGCAAATACCCGTTTTGAAAAAATTCGGTCGTTCCAATCCGGGTGAAAATTGAAGGTTTAAAATCCGGAATCAAAAAGAATTTGGTGATTTCGTCGGTCGCTGATATCCTCGCCGCAACGCAAAAATCGAATGAGCGCCTGCGGCATACCTTTCTGGACTTGCGCGGCGCGATGGAAAAAGAACGTGGAAGACCCCGAAGGCGGCGCAAAGCTGCAATTTGACGGGGCGTCGGCGGCAGGGCGCAAGGACGGCAAGAAGTCCAGGCGCCGCAAGGGCAAGCGTGACGGGCAATCCCGCAACGCCGCTCATCCCGCTTCGCATGATCTCTCTGGCCATGCCGGGGAGGCTGCGCGCCCGAAGGAAGACCCGGAAAGCCCGGCCCGCAAGCGGAAACGCCGCCGTCGTGGTGCACGTGGCACATCCCAGCCCGACATTGCTGTGCAGCCTCAGGCAGTCGTTCAGATTGCCACTCATGGTCATGGTTCGCGGCCGGAGGGCGATTCGTCGTCCAGTCGACGCAATCGACGCAAGCATCGCAGCAAGCGGGGTCTTCAGGGCAGGCCGCTGGCTCCTGTCCAGACGCCGCCGTCCGCAAGGCCTGAGCATCGCACTGAGGCGCCTTCGCGCCCCGTGCTGCGCGAAGGGCAAGATGCTGAAGCGGCAAATCGCCGGAACCGCCAGTCGGGTCATGAAGAGGAGCGGGCAGGGGGCGAACATCCCTGGCCGGACGAGCTTTATGCCGCGCTCGATCTCGGCACCAACAATTGTCGCCTGCTGATCGCCCAGCCCACACGCCCCGGCCAATTCCGCGTCGTCGATGCCTTTTCCCGGATCGTGCGTCTCGGCGAGGGGCTTGCTGCCAGCGGCAGGCTGTCCGACGAGGCGATGGAGAGGGCAGTCGACGCGCTCCGGATCTGCGCCTCCAAGCTCAGAAACCGTGAAATCCGCCGCATGCGGCTGATCGCGACGGAGGCCTGCCGCCAGGCGGCCAATGGCGAGGATTTTCTGAAGCGGGTCGTGGCCGAAACGGGGCTGGAACTCGAAATCATCGATCGCGAAACCGAGGCGCGGCTTGCCGTTTCCGGCTGCTCGTCGCTGGTCGGCCGTGAGACGCGCTCCGTCGTTCTCTTCGATATCGGCGGCGGCTCCTCGGAAATCGCCGTCATCCGCATCGGCGACAGCCGTTTTGCCCGTCTTGCCAATCACATCACCCATTGGACTTCATTGCCTGTCGGCGTCGTCACCCTGTCGGAGCGCCATGGCGGCCGTGATGTGACGCCGGAAGTTTTCGAGGGCATGGTGAGCGAAGTCGCAGGCATGCTGTCGAATTTCGATTGCCCGGAGATCGAGATTGGCGTGGATGGTGATTTCCACCTTATCGGTACGTCTGGCACCGTGACCACGCTTGCCGGCGTGCATCTCGACCTGCCGCGCTACGACCGCCGCAAGGTCGATGGCATATGGCTGTCGGATGACGAGGTCTCCGCCATGCAGGCGAAACTTCTCTCCTGGAATTTTGAAAGCCGCGCCGCCAATCCCTGCATCGGGCCGGATCGCGCCGATCTGGTGCTGGCCGGCTGCGCCATTCTGGAGGCGATCCGCCGCCGCTGGCCGAGCCCGCGCATGCGTGTCGCCGATCGTGGCTTGAGGGAAGGCCTGCTCACCGACATGATGGCCGATGACGGCGTCTGGCGGCGGCATCGCAACCGCCGTGGCCAGCGAGGAAATAAGGGGTAGGCATGACCAAGCCAACGATCGCGGGAAACCGCACCGGCCGCAAGCTCGGCCAGCGCGTCAAGAAAAAGAAGATGAAGGCCTCTTCGCGCCAGTGGCTGGAGCGCCATATCAACGATCCCTATGTGCAGCGCGCCCAGCTCGAGGGCTATCGCGCCCGCGCGGCCTTCAAGCTGCTGGAGATCGATGAGAAGCACCACATCCTGAAGGGCGCACGACGCATCATCGATCTGGGGKCTGCTCCCGGAAGCTGGTCACAGATCGCCGCGAAGGTGACGGGGTCGACGGACCAGGATGTCCGTGTGGCCGCAATCGACTTTCTGGAAATGACGCAGCTACCCGGCGTCACGGTACTGCAGCTCGACTTCCTTGATCCCACAGCCCCGGAAAAGCTCTTGGAAGCCGTCRGCGGCACGCCGGATCTGGTGCTTTCCGATATGGCGGCACCCACGACCGGCCATCACCGCACCGACCATCTGCGCACCATGCATCTCTGTGAGGTCGCAGCCCACTTCGCCATCGAGGTGCTGGGCGAGGGCGGGCACTTCCTCKCCAAGACCTTCCAGGGCGGCACGGAGCGGGATCTGCTCACCCTGCTGAAACAGCATTTCCGTCAGGTCGTGCACGTCAAGCCTGCCTCATCGCGGGCCGAATCGGTGGAGATGTTCCTTTTGGCGAAGGGTTTCAAAGGCCGCAAGGTCGAGGCCGAGCCCGAGGACGCTTGATCTTTGGGTCAGTCCTGCGGATGATCAAGCGACCAGGACTGGATACCGCCGATCCCATGCTTCTTTACGTTACACTCGGAACCAACGATCTCTATCGCGCCCGGCATTTCTATGATGCCGTTCTGCCGGTGCTCGGCTACCGGCGCCAGCGCCATTCGGAGGAGGAGATCGGCTATGCCAGTGATGGCGACACGCGTTGCCGTTTCTGGGTGGTAACCCCCTTCAACAGAAGGCGGGCGGCGAACGGCAACGGCTCCATGATCGCCTTCGAGGCCGAAACGCGGGCGGCTGTCGATGCCTTCCATGCGGCGGCGATTGCTGCCGGCGCTGTCGATGAAGGCGAGCCGGGGTTGCGCTCCTATCACGCGCATTTCTACGCAGCCTATGTCAGGGATCTCGACGGCAACAAACTATCTGCCGTCTGCGAAAAAGACGAATAGCCGCCTGCTTACTTGACCGGCTGCTGCTCGGTGTTGATCGTCGGCGGCACGCGCTGGGCGCGGTGGCCGGATACGGAAGCCCCCGCGTCCTTGGCCATGCGGGCAAAGGGGATCGTCGCAATCACTGTCAGACCGGCGATGACGAAGAAGGCGATGTGGAAATCGATGACCTGCAGCTCGGCTCCGCGGAAATAGATCGAGGTTTCCAGGATCGAGGCGGCAAGGGCAACACCGAGCGCCAGGCTGATCTGCTGCATGACCGAGGCCATGGATGTCGCCTGGCTTGCCTGTGCATCATCGATATCCGCGAAGGCCAGCGCATTGACGCCGGTGAACATGAAGGAGCGGGAGAAGCCGCCAAGCAGCAGCACGCCGATGATGACAAGATGCGGCGTATCCGGTGTGAAGAGGCCGGTGACAGCGGTAACGACCGTCGTCACGGCGCCGGCGCAGAGAAGCGTGGTACGGAAGCCGATCGCCTTGTAGACGCGGCGCGCGATGAACTTCGTGGAGATGGCGCCGATCGCGCCGGCAAACGTAATGAGGCCCGACTGAAAGGGCGTAAGGCCAAATCCCAGCTGCAGCATCAGCGGCGTCAGAAAGGGCATGGCGCCGACACAGATGCGGAACAGCGTGCCGCCGCTCGTCGAGGCACGGAAGGTCGAATTCTTGAACAGGTTGAGATCGAGGATCGGCGTCGGATAGCGCCTGGCATGGCGGACATAGAGAAAACCACAGACGATGCCGATGGCCGTGGCCGAGATGCCTATAACAGGCGGCAAGGCCGGAAGGCTGACGACCGAAAGGCCGAAGACGACGCCCGCAGCCGCAAGGCTGGTCAGGATAAAACCGTAGAAATCGAGCTTCGGCGGCGCTGTCGCCTCTATCTCGGGCAGATAGATCGTTGCGAGCCACACGCCGGCAACGCCGACCGGCACGTTGATCAGGAAGATCCAGTGCCAGCTGAAATAGGTGGTGATGAAGCCGCCGAGCGGCGGACCGGCGAGCGGGCCGACAAGGGCCGGGATCGTCAGCAGCGCCATGGCCGAGACCAGTTCGCTCTTCTGCGTCGTCCGCACCAGCACGAGACGCCCGACAGGCGTCATCATCGCGCCGCCCATTCCCTGCAGGAAGCGTGCGAAGACGAATTCAACGAGGCTGGAGGAAAAAGCGCAGAAGATGGAGCCGACGACGAAGACACAGATCGCCAGCCGGAAGATATTCTTGGCCCCGAAGCGGTCAGCCATCCAGCCGCTGATCGGAATGAACACCGCAAGCGCCACCATGTAGGAGGTAAGCGCCAGCTTCAGGGTAATCGGCCCGACATGCAGATCGGCCGCGATCGCCGGCAGGGCCGTCGCGATCACGGTGGAGTCCATCTGTTCCATGAAAAGGGCGACGGCAAGGATCAGCGGGACAATGCGGTTCATAGGCGAATGCCTTGGATGGATGGGGATGAGGCTTGGGAGGCCCGTGCTGTGTAGTCCCAGTTCCGGGCTCTGCCAATCCCACAATCGGCTTCCGTTACACGTTTGGATCACGACTGCGTGAGACGGCTTGCCCGATACTTACGCCTCTCAAGATTGACATATGCTTACCTGACCGGAGCAAGAAATCTTGCAAATCTGGCCGGAATATATCGGGGGTCGTGCGGCGACGCACCGCACAGTGTCGAGGATGGATATATGACGAATTTTCATGGAATAAAGCGGCGCACGCTTTTTGCCGCAGGCCTCGGCCTGCTGGCCGCGCCGGTCATCTTGAGGGGAACGGCCCAGGCAGCCGCAACTGGAGAAACAGGCAATATGGAAGTCACACCGCAGCCGCAGATCAATCAGTTCAAGCTCGGCTCCTTCAAATTTACTGCTGTCCGCGACGGTTTCAACGTGCTCGAAAAGCCCTATGAGACCTTCGGTTCGAACCAGGATCCGCAGACCGTCCAGGCGCTTCTCGCCGCCAATTTCCTGCCGGCCGACAAGTTCGCAAACAGCTATGCGCCAGCCGTTGTCGACACCGGTTCCGATGTCATCGTCGTCGATACCGGCTTCGGTGCGGCCGGCCGCGAACGGGGCATGGGCCAGTTCGCTGCTGGGCTGAAGGCCGCCGGTTATTCGCCTGATGACGTCACGGTCGTGGCGCTGACGCATCTGCATGGCGATCATATTGGCGGCCTGATGGAAGGCGGCACTCCGGCGTTCAAGAATGCCCGCTATGTCATCGGCCAGGCTGAGTATGATTTCTGGTCGGATAAGGCGCGCGAAGGCACGCCGGCCGAAGGCGGCCACAAGGCGGTGCTCGCCAATGTCGTGCCGCTCGCTGAAAAGGCGACCTTCGTCAAGGAAGGCGATACGGTCGCGCCGGGTCTCACCGCGATGCTTGCCACCGGCCATACGCCCGGCCACATGGTCTTCCATGTCGAATCCGAAGGCAAGCGGCTCGTCATGACCGGCGACACGGCAAATCACTACATCCTGTCGCTGCAGCGGCCGGATTGGGAGGTGCGCTTCGACATGGATAAGGCAAAGGCGGCCGCAACCCGCAAGAAAGTGTTCGACATGATCGCCACCGACAAGATCGCCTTCCTCGGCTATCACATGCCGTTCCCCTCGGTCGGCTTCGTCGAGAAACAGGAGACCGGCTATCGCTTCGTGCCGAAGACCTACCAGTTCGACATCTGAGCCATACGCATAGCTCCCATGCATGCGCATCAGCCCGAAAACCGGAAACGATTTTCGGAAAGCCGGATGCGTAGATTCAAAGAGATAGAGCGTCCCTTGTGCATCCACGTGGACATATGGCGCTCCAGGCCCGGCCATGTGCCGGGCTTTTTTGCTATTTCCTTCCTGTCATAGACGTGTTACCAGCCCTCGCCAACTTCCATAAACTCATGCACACCGCCGGTGCGGACGATTCGTACCGGGTGGAACGCATTTTTCTTTCTTGAAGGAATTTGGCCATGGCTCGCATCATTGAAACGCCAACCGGATTGGACGCACTCACCTTCGATGATGTGCTGCTGCAGCCCGGTCATTCCGAAGTCCTGCCGGGTCAGACGAGTGTCGCAACACGCCTCGCCCCCGATTTCGAGCTGAATATCCCGATCATTTCTGCCGCAATGGACACCGTGACCGAAGGCCGCCTGGCAATCGCCATGGCGCAGGCCGGCGGCCTTGGCGTCATTCACAAGAACCTAACCCCCATCGAGCAGGCCGAGCAGGTTCGCCAAGTCAAGAAGTTCGAAAGCGGCATGGTCGTCAATCCCGTGACCATCGGCCCGGACGCGACGCTCGCCGATGCCCTGGCGCTGATGAAGATGCACGGCATCTCCGGCATCCCGGTCGTCGAGAAATCCGGCCGCCTCGTCGGTATCGTCACAAACCGTGACGTCCGCTTCGCATCCGACCCGACCCAGAAGATCTACGAACTCATGACCCATCAGAATCTGGTGACGGTCAAGGAAAGCGTCGATCAGCAGGAGGCCAAGCGCCTGCTGCACTCTCACCGCATCGAGAAGCTGCTGGTCGTCGATGGTGAAGGCCGTTGCGTCGGTCTGATCACCGTCAAGGATATCGAAAAGGCACAACTGAACCCGAACGCGTCCAAGGATGCGCAGGGCCGCCTGCGCGCCGCCGCTGCCGTCGGCGTCGGTGACGATGGTTTCGAGCGTGCCGAACGGCTGATCGATGCCGGCGTCGACCTGCTCGTCGTCGACACGGCCCATGGTCATTCGGCTCGTGTTCTGGAAGCCGTCGCCCGCGTCAAGAAGCTCTCCAACTCCGTTCGCATCATGGCTGGCAATGTCGCAACGGCCGACGGCACGAAGGCGCTGATCGATTCCGGTGCCGACGCTGTCAAGGTCGGTATCGGCCCGGGTTCAATCTGCACCACACGCATCGTCGCCGGTGTCGGCGTTCCGCAGCTTGCTGCCATCATGTCGGCTGTCGAGGCCGCAAGGGCGCAGGATATCCCCGTCATCGCCGATGGCGGCATCAAGTTCTCGGGCGACGTGGCGAAGGCCATCKCGTCAGGTGCTTCCGCCGTCATGATCGGGTCATTGCTCGCCGGTACTGATGAAAGCCCGGGTGAGGTCTATCTCTACCAGGGACGTTCCTTCAAGGCCTATCGCGGCATGGGTTCCGTCGGCGCCATGGCGCGCGGCTCCGCTGACCGCTACTTCCAGGCGGAAGTGCGCGACACGCTGAAGCTCGTGCCTGAAGGCATCGAAGGACAGGTGCCCTACAAGGGTCCGGTCTCCGGCGTCCTGCATCAGCTCGCAGGTGGCCTCAAGGCCGCGATGGGTTATGTCGGCGGCAAGGATATCAAGGAGTTCCAGGAGCGCGCCACCTTCGTGCGCATCTCCGGCGCCGGCCTGCGTGAAAGCCATCCGCATGATGTCACGATCACGCGCGAAAGCCCGAACTATCCAGGCGTCGGCGTCTGATCATGGAAATGGGCAGCCGGGTTCCGCTCTGGATCATCGCGCTGCTCGCGGCCCTCTGCCTCGTCGTCCTCGGCTGGACCACCTTCGGCTTCACCATGCCCTTCGAGCATGAGACGGGGCAGGCGGTGCTCGATAGCTATTTTGTAGGCTACGACGAGGCTGCAGTCTTTCATATGCAGACGCTGCTCGACCAGAACGAGACGGCAAGCCGCATTCTCCGGGCCATGTATTTCGGCCCGGAACTCATCTTTCCGGCCCTGCTGACCGCCCTTCTATTCCTGATTTTTCTGCGGCTCGGACCGATCGAAACATGGCGCGGCCGGCAGGCACCCCGCCTGCTTGGCCGGATCACCTACATCCTGCCTWTCATTTACGGCTTCGCCGATTATGCCGAAAACATCTCAAGCCTGGTCGCCTTCAGCGACAGTGCTTCGGCAAGCTTTGCCGCGTATCTCCTGCCGTGGATGACCAAGCTGAAATTCGCAAGCCTCGCCGTCTGCGCCATTCTCATTGTGCGAGTCGCAGTGCTCCGGCAAGTGCGAGAAGACTGAACGCTTACGGCGACCAGCGCCATGCCGGATGGGCAAGCCTTGCCGCAAGGAAGTCCCCGAGCACTTCCACTTTTGTCGGCCGGGCACGCGCCGTTGGCGTGACGAAATAAAGCGCACCCTTCGGCAGGCTCCAGTCGGTGAGGATCGCTTTCAGGCGCCCGTCGGCCAGATATTCATAGGCCATGAATTCCGGCAGTTCGACGACGCCGAGGCCGCGCAACGCCATCGGAATCAGTGCTTCGGAATTGGTGGCCCGCAGCTGTCCGTTGGGTACCACGATCTCCTCTTCTCCGGCCTTGTTGCCGAAGCGCCAGATATCCTGCCGCGGCCGGTAGGCATAGCCGAGGCAATGATGGGCTGCGAGATCTCGCGGGTGTTGCGGGCAACCGTATTTCTCAAGATAGGCGGAGGCGGCAAGAATGAAGGGCGCGACCGACGTCAGCCTCTTCGCCACGAGCGAGGAATCGGGCAACACCGCAATACGCAGCGCTGCATCGAAGCCTCCGCCCACGAGATCGACCACCGCATCGCTCATATGCATGTCGATCGAAACCTCGGGGTAGAGTTCGAAGAAGTCCGGCAGGATCGGCGCCAGCCATTGCCGTCCGAAAACCATGGGAACGGCGAGGCGGATCAGCCCGCGMGGCTGGCTGGAAAGTTCACGCGCGGCATTTTCGGCCGCTTCCGCCTCGGCATAGATGCGCTGGGCGCGATCCACGAACCGCAGCCCGAAATCCGTCAAAGCCAGTTGACGCGAAGTGCGGTTGAAGAGCCGTGCGCCGAGGCGGTCTTCCAGCCGGCTGACCGCTCTCGAGACCGTCGGCACAGAAACCCCCAGCGTCTTGGCAGCGCGGACGAAGGAGCGTTCCTCTGCCACTTTGGCGAACATGGCGAAGCCTTCGAAGTCCGGAAAGCCCATCGTTTCATTCCTGCAATGATACTTTTCATTTGTTTCTATTCAGAAATGAAACGCTCGTCCACATCTTCAATTCAGTCGAATACAACAGGAGACGACGACAATGACACTGAGACTGAATGGAAAGATTGCTGTCATCACAGGCGCAACGTCGGGCATCGGCCTTGCCACGGCAAAACGCTTTGCAGCGGAGGGCGCGCAGCTTTTCATCACCGGCCGCCGCAAGGATGTGCTTGATGCGGCTGTCGCCGAGATCGGCGGTAACGTCACCGGCATCCAGGCCGACTCGGCAAAGCCTGCCGATCTCGACCGTCTCTACGAGCTGGTGAAGGCGAAAGTGGGCCGCATCGACGTGCTCTTCGTCAATGCCGGTGGCGGTTCGTTTGCGCCGCTCGGGGCCATCACCGAAGAACAGTATGACGATACTTTCGGCCGCAACGTGAAGGGCGTGCTCTTTACCGTGCAGAAGGCCCTGCCACTGCTCGGAAACGGCTCCTCGGTCATTCTKACCGGTTCCACTGCAGGTGCATCCGGCACGCCGGCCTTCAGCGTCTACGCTGCATCGAAGGCAGCAATTCGCAGCTTCTCCCGCAACTGGATCCTCGACCTGAAGGATCGCGGCATCCGCATCAACACGCTGAGCCCCGGCCCGACGGAAACGACCGGTCTCGTTGAGCTCGCCGGTCAGGACAAGGCGCAGCAGCAGGGCCTGCTGGACTATATGGCGTCGCAGGTTCCGATGGGCCGCGTCGGCCGCCCGGAAGAAATCGCCGCAACGGCGCTTTTCCTGGCATCAGATGATTCAAGCTTCATCACCGGCGCCGAAATCTTTGTCGACGGTGGCCTCGCCCAAGTCTGACCTTCAAGACGGCCCGCTTCACGGCGGGCCGCCAGGGCTCTGGAATCCGCCCGATCTTTCCGCTACTTCTCCGGCAGTCGCCGAAACGAAGGGAATGATCGATGACCGGCTTTGAGATGTTCTGGCCCCTGCTTGCCCACGTCCTGCTGGTCTATATCCTGTATGGGCTGCTTGGCCTGCGCCGCGGCAAGGTGGTTCATGAGGGCCGGATGAAGAAATCCGACTATCGCGAGAATCGTGACGAACCGCCTGAGAGCCTTTTCGTCAAGAACAGCCTCGCCAACCAGTTCGAGCTGCCGGTGCTTTTCTATGCCTGTGGCATTCTTCTCTATATCACCGAGGCGGATAACCTGGTGGCCGTCGTGCTCGCCTGGCTTTTCGTCGTCCTGCGATATGCCCATGCCTATGTGCATGTTACCAGCAACGACCTGCGCCTCCGCAGCCCTCTCTTTGCCGCCGGTTTTGTCGTGCTCGGTGTCATGTGGGCCTGGCTTGCCGGCTGGATGTTGTTTTCCTGATCCGGAGCCATCAGGTAACACAGTTTTGTTCCTCCGTTATCGGCCGCTGACCTATGTTCCCCCTTGCCGATCGGGCATGGGGTAGGGAACAGAGGAGGTCTGTCATGGAAAAGCCCACCATTACGCAGGCAATGATCAATGCCTATGACGAATATACGCATCTGACGCTGGATCGTCGCAGCTTCATGGACAAGCTGTCGAAGCTGGCCGGCTCGGCGACAGCAGCGGCGGCAATTGCGCCCCTTTTGGCTGCCAACAAGGCAGCAGCAGAAGTGATCGCCGAAAATGACGACCGTCTGACTGCCCAGGATGTCACCTATCCGGGGAGCGGTGGCGACATGAAGGGCTATCTGGTGCAGCCGAAAGATGCGACCGGCAAGCTTGGCGGCGTCATCGTCATCCATGAGAACCGCGGCCTCAACCCACATATCCGCGATGTCGCCCGCCGCATGGCGCTTGAAGGCTTCGTCGCGCTCGCTCCGGATTTTCTCTCGCCGCAGGGCGGCACGCCCGAGAATGAGGATCAGGCGCGCGACATGTTCAGCAAGCTTGATGCGGCCACGACCGTTGCAAATGGCGAGGCGACCGTCGCTTATCTTTCCAAGCTCGATGCGACGAACGGCAAAGTCGGCGCGATCGGCTTTTGCTGGGGCGGTGGCGCGGTCAACAACCTCGCGGTCAAATCGCCCGAGCTGAAAGCAGGTGTGGCCTATTATGGCGCACAGCCGCAAGCCTCCGATGTCCCCAACATCAAGGCTGCGCTGCTGCTCCACTATGCCGGCCTCGATGACCGCATCAACGCCGGCATCGATGCCTATAAGAAGGCGCTGGAGGACAATGGTAAAAAATTTCAGATCTACGTCTATGACGGCGTCAACCATGCCTTCAACAACGATACGTCGGCCGCCCGCTATGACAAGGCGGCAGCCGATCTCGCCTGGAGCCGCACGATCGAGTTTCTGAAGCAAAACATTGCCTGATCTGGGTTTCGGCATGCTACCGCAACGCGACGAAGGAGAGCGACAAGCGGCCAACCCGCCTTGCTGAACAGAGCGTTAACAGGCCTTTTTGCACAGGCCAAAACGGGGCATAAGGCCCCGTTTTACATAGGCTCTTGCCATTGCTTAAAATCCGACCATTTCCATTTACGACGGATGAATACCTGCATGTCATATCGGCCCGACGCGCCGGTATGACACATCACTTCCGCCGCTTAATAACGAGACAGATGGGAACCACATGGGCGCGGACATTTCGGATCGCATTGCTCTTCGTAGGAAGCCGAAACAGGAGCGCAGCATCCAGCGGCTGGATCTCATTCTCAACGCAGCCGCCACCATCATTGCGGAAAAGGGCGTCAGCGCCATGCGGATGACCGAGCTTGCCGCCGCCGCGAAGGTTCCGATCGGTTCGGTCTATCAATATTTCCCGGAAAAGGCGGCGATCGTCAAAGCGCTGTTCGACCGCCATGCGCAGGCGATCCAGCAGAAGACGGCCGAGATGTTTGCGGATGTTCGGTCCCTCGACGAAGCGCTCGACCTCATCTCCACGATAATCGACTGGTATTATGCCGAATACCGCAACGATGCGGCCTATCTGGGGGTCTGGRTGGGCACCGAGACCGATCAGGATCTGCTACGCCTGAACATCGAGCATAGCGGTCAGGTTGCCGAGATCTTTCAGGATGCCGTCCGCCGTCTCTCGCCGGAACTCTGCGATGAGCAAATGAAAGCGCGCACTTACCTTTTCAGCCACTTGATCGGCGCGGCAATCCGCCTTGCGGTGCTGAGTGAAGATGGTTTCGGCGAGCGCATTCTCGACGAATGGAAGCGCGTGATCCGCGCCTCCCTTTTTGCTCCGACGTCCGCCTCGGCAGCTTAAGACTACCAGCTCGGCATCATGCTGGCCGCAGCCTTGAGCCGCGGATAGTGACGGGCGTGACCGGTCTTCAGATCCTGGTCGAGGCTGTCTTCGATGACAGTCGGCGTGATGTTGTCGAGGCAGGCGGTGATGTGCGCGGTAATGGCATTCATCAGCGACAGGGAAACGCCGGGCCGTTTCATGATGCCGATCTGCACCGGCGGCAGCGCCGGGAAGCCGTCTGCCTGGCTCAATACCTTCATGCCTGTGCGGAGTGCCGATTCCGGCATGACCGAAACCGCCATGCCGGCGAGCACGGCGGAGGCAACCACGGTGCAGGACCAGCTTGTGAACAGGATCTGATACTCGCGGCCGACGGCATCGAGCGCCGAGCAGGCAAGCTGCCGCCATTGGCAGTCGCGCCGGCCGACGGCAAGCGGCACCGGTGCATCGTCGCGGATCGGATGGTTGGCCGAACTCACCCAGCAAAGCGGTTCCGTCCGCACCACATCCGAAATACGCTCGCGCGGATTATGGGTGACAAGCGCGATATCGAGTTCGCCCTTGTGCATGCGCTCGGCCAGATCGACCGATGGCTCGCAGACGATGTATAGTTCCACATTCGGATGTGTCTTGGCGAAGCGGCCGATGATCTCGGGCATATAACGGTCGGCATAATCATCGGGCGTGCCGATGCGCAACGTACCTTCCAGCCTGTTGTCGTCGAAGGCGGCGATCGCCTCATTGTTCAGGCGGATCATGCGCCGGGCATAGTTGAGCAGTTTTTCGCCTTCCACCGTCAGGCGGTTGCCGCGACCATCCTTGATGAAGAGTTGTTTGCCGATGCGCTCTTCCAGCCGGMGCATCTGCATGGAGACGGCAGACTGCGTCTTGTAGACCTTGTCGRCAGCCTTGGTGAAACTGCCGGAGTCCACGATTGCGATGAAGGTCTGCAACTGGTCGATATCAAGAGGCGCCGACATGATCCCATCCACCCATAAAGATCTCTGATGTTAATCATTAGAAACATTCGTTGGACTGATCAATAGGTCTTTGGCATCTTCGGGATGCAAATCAAGCAAAGTGAAGGACAGACACCCTGCTTGTCCGCCTGTGACCAGCTTGACCCTTCCTGCACGACCTCGCAGGCGGGGTGGGCTGTTCTGCGCCCCGAAGAAAGGAGAGTTCGATGCGCACTCATGAACAGACACTAGAACTCGACTGCGGCAAGCTCGCCCCGACGTTCATGCAACGTCTCATGGCTGGCCTTGCGCCGCTGGCAAACGCCCTTCGCATTGTGCGCAATCGCTCGCAGGTGAACGGGCTGCATGAGCTCGATGACAATCAGTTGCGGGATATCGGCCTGACGCGGGCCGATGTCACCTCCGCTTTCCTCGCTTCGACCTTCTTTGAAGATCCGTCGGAGCATCTGACACAGGCGGCCAAGCGCCGCTGGCATATTGCGGTCATGCGCCCCTACAGGGACTGAACGCACGCATTTCCCCGCAGGGCGATAGCCAATAGCCCTGCTGCTTAACCCGGTGATCGGCTTTCCCAAGCCATCTCCGGGTTTTTTTATTTTTTAGCCGCGGGGGCAGGGCTTTCGGGAGCAGGCGTGGGTTTCGGCCGATAGGCCTCGAAGATTGCCTCAAGGCTCTTCTGATAGTTTTTCTGCACCTCGAGACCGCTGTCGAACATTGAATTCAGCATCTGGGTATAGCTGTCATTGACCGCTTTCGGTTCTTCCTTCGGCTGTTCCGGGGTCTTTGCCGCCGGCTGCTGAAGTCCCGCCATCATTTCCTGGAATGCCTTGGCGAAGGGATTGTCGAGGAACGGGTTGGCGGGCTGCGACTGAGGTTCCGGCTTTGGCACGCTGAACATCAGCTGCATGGCCTGCGTGAAGGGATTATCGAAAATGCTGGGCTCGGGCGCCGCTTTCGGCTTCGGCGCAAAGCCGGTGCTCTCAAGCCATCCCTGGATTGTCTCGCCCATGGCGGTATTGACGAAGGGATTGACCGGCGAGGCCATCTGCCCGGTCGATTGCTTGAAGAGCCCGCCCATAAGCGTACCGGCCATGACCGGCAGCATCTGCTTGTAGATCTCCTGGCCTATGCCCGTCATCTGGGCCGCCTGCGCCGCAATGGCGCGCGAGACCTCCTTCGAACCGAAAAGCTGGGAGAGGATGTTGTTACCGTCAGAAACGCCCTCAGGCGTGAAAGCCTTGCTCACATCCTCGAAATATTTGGCATAATTTCCCGAGGCCACTGCCTGCATCAGGCCGACGAAATCATAGGGGTTGCTGGTGCTGCGTTTGAGGCCGGTGGAAAAAGCCGGCATCAGCGCGGCCATCGCTTTCGTTGCCTGTTCCTGGGCGAGGTTGAACTGCTTGGAGATTGCATCCATCGCCGCCCCGTTCTGCGCCTGCATCATCATGTCGAAAAGTGGCAGCATGAAAGTCCCTTTCCTGTATAGCGGCGCATGTCAGCGCCACTATAGCCGGAAATGGGAATGCGCAAACGGCTTTTTGGAGGGGGAGAGCCGCCTCTTAGTATTGATATTCCTGGAAGACCGGCTCGACCGAGCCGTTCCAGCGGCCGTGATAGAGCGCTAGCAGATCTTCGGCGAGCGTCGCCTTCTTTGCCAGAACCTCATCGAGTGGTGCCAAGAAGATGCTCTCGTCGACGCCGTCGCCATTCAGCCTGTTGCGTGCCTTGAGGCCGGCGCGGGAAATATTCACGACCTCGCGCGCCGTATCGATCAGCGCATGGCCACGGAACCTGGCCTTGAGGCCTTCCTCCGGCACAGCATTGCGCAGGACATTCACTTCCTCGAAACGCCAGTCCTTGGTCAGTGCGTCGGCGGCCTCAAGAGCGGCGTCATCATAGAGCAGGCCGACCCAGAAGGCCGGCAGGGCACAGATGCGGCGCCACGGGCCCCCGTCCGCACCACGCATTTCCAGGAACCGCTTGAGGCGCACGTCGGGAAAGAGGGTCGAAAGATGGTTCGTCCAGTCGCCCATCGTCGGCTCATGGTCGGCAATCTCGCCCTTCAGCGCACCGTTCATGAACTGCCGGAAGGTGACGTGGGTCGCCTTGTGATAGTGCCCGTCGCGCATGACGAAATACATGGGAACATCGAGCGCCCATTCGGCATAATCCTTGAAGCCGAAATCGTCGCGGAAGGTGAAGTCGAGCAGGCCGCTGCGCCTGTTGTCCACGTCACGCCAGACATCGCCGCGCCAGGAGAGCATCCCGTTGGGCTTGCCTTCGGTGAAGGGAGAGGAAGCGAAAAGCGCTGTCGCCAGCGACTGCAGCTTCATCGATACGCGCATCTTGCGGCGCATGTCGTCTTCCGAAGAGAAATCGAGATTCACCTGGATCGTGCAGGTGCGATACATCATGTCGAGACCGCGGGTGCCGACCTCGGGCATGTAGCTGGTCATGATCTCGTAGCGCGACTTCGGCATTTGCGGGGTTTCCGCATAGGTCCATGTCGGGCTGCCGCCAATGCCGAGGAAACCGATGCCCATAGGCTCGGCGATCTCGCGCACTTGCGCCAGATGCTGGTTGGATTCCTTACAGGTCTGATGAATGTTCTCGAGTGGTGCGCCCGAGAGCTCGAACTGGCCGCCGGGCTCGATCGAGATCGCGCCCATGCCGTTCTGCTCGCCGAGACCGATGATGTTGTCGCCATCCGTGATCGGCTCCCAGCCACTCTTGGCCTGCAGGCCTTTCAGAAGTGCGGAAATGCTGGCTTCGCCAAAATAGGGAACCGGACTGTTGTCCTTGCGGAAGAAGACGAACTTCTCATGTTCGGTGCCGATACGGAACCGTTCCTTCGGCTTGTTGCCGGCGGCAAGATAGTCGGTCAGCTCCTGAACCGAAGAGAGCGGTGTCTGGTCGGTAGTGTCGCGAGCCATGAAATTACCTGTATTCGGAAGGCGCCGGGGGCCGGGGCAATTGGAAGGGTGATTAGTGCCCAAGCCAGCTAAGTTGCAAGTGAAATTCTTTCAATATGTCATCAAAAAATTAGCAGGCTTTCCAGGGAACCGGCGTTCGAAAGTCAATTCCAGTCGCCGATGGCAGCCTGTATCATTGCCATTGCCGCGACTGCTGCGGTATCGGCGCGCAGGATGCGTGGACCGAGTGGAATTGCGGTCACGAAATCCAGGCTGCGCAGGCGCATTCGCTCCTCTTCCGAGAAGCCGCCTTCGGGACCAACCAGCAGCGCGAGTTTCTTTTCGGCGATCCTGGAAAGCAGCGGCAGCGGGTTCTGCCCGGCATCGCCCTCGTCGCAATAGATGATGCGCCTCTCTCCGGGCCAGCGATCGAGCAGATCGGAAAGTTTGATGGGCTCCGCTACTTCAGGAATGCCGAGGATGCCGCATTGTTCGGCTGCTTCGATGACATTCGCCCGGATCTTGTCGAGATTGCTGACTTTGCCCTGTACGTGCTGTGTCATGACCGGCTGCAGCAGACCGGCGCCCATTTCCACCGCCTTCTGCACCAGATAGTCCATACGGCCGATTTTCAGCGGCGCGAAGAGATAGTGCAGGTCGGAGGGCGCAGGCTGCGGTCGTGTCTGCTCAGTGGCTGACAGCAGGATGCGTTTGCGGGTCGGGAAGGTAAGGCTCGCCTTCCATTCGCCGTTGCGACCATTGAAGAGGAGGATTTCCGCACCCTCTTCCATGCGCAGCACGTTGGCGAGATAGTTGAACTGATCGGCATTGGCCTCGACGGCAGCACCCTTTGACAAGGGGGCGTCGATGAAAAGCCGCTGCATGCGGAAATTGGCGCGCATTCTGAGACCCAGACTCACATGAAGAGCGCGAACATAACCCAATAAATCATCGCCGCAAGCGCAGCCGAAACCGGCACGGTGATGACCCAGGCTGCGATGATCGTCATGAAGTGCGAACGGCGGACGAGATAACGTCGACGGGCTTCATGGACATTTGGCTCAGGCTCGTCGATCTCGAAGCTTTCAGCCTTGCGGCGTATGAATTCGATGCGGCGCTTCGAATGGCGCGTGTACCATTCGCGGAAGAAGCCGACGCCGAAGACGGAGCCGACTGCAATATGCGTGGTGCTGACCGGCAGGCCGAGCCAGGAGGCGACGATGACGGTGAAGGCGGTCGACAGCGCCACGCAATAGGCGCGCATCGGGTTGAGCTTGGTGATTTCCTCGCCGACGAGCCGGATGAGGCGCGGCCCGAAAAGCAGCAACCCGACCGAGATTCCAAAAGCGCCGATCAGCATGACCCAGAGCGGTGGATGACCGATCATGCTGTTGTCAGCGATACCGGCCGTGTGAACGATGGCCGATAGTGGGCCGACCGCATTCGAAACGTCGTTTGCGCCATGCGCGAAGGAGAGCAGCGCGGCCGAGCCGATCAGCGGAAAGTGGAACAGCGTGCGAAGTGAGCTGTTGCGGTTTTCGAGGTTCTCCGCCTGCCGCAGGATGAGTGGCCGCACAGCAAGCCAGCTGACGAGCCCGATGCCGATGCCGATCAGAAGGATCGTCAGCGACGAATATCGTCCTTGCGGCGCAAGCTGCAGCACCATATAGGCCATGAAGCCGCTGGCCATGACGGCGACCATCACGGGCACCCACTGCCGGGCGGCAGCGATCTTGTCCTCGCGATAGACGATGAGGGTCTTCACCAGATAGAGCAGCCCGGCGGCAATCAGCCCGCCGATCAACGGCGAAGTTATCCAGCTTGCGGTGATTTCCAGCATCACTCGCCAGTTGACGGGTTCCGGTCCTGCAGCACCGAGGCCTGCCCCGATCACGGCGCCGACGATTGCGTGCGTCGTCGAAACCGGTGCATTCATCCAGGTGGCGAGGTTGATCCAGAGCGCGGCAGCCGTGAGCGCCGCCATCATGATCCAGCCGAGTGTCGCGGGGGGGACCTGCGCCGTATCGACGATGCTGGAGGAAATCGTCCTGACGACCTCGCCGCCCGCGATCGTCGCACCTAGCACCTCGAAGATTGCGGCGACGATCAGCGCCTGCTTCATGGTGATGGCACGCGCACCAACGGCCGCGCCGACATTGTTCGTCACGTCGTTGGCGCCGATGTTCATGGCCATGTAGGCGGCAAGTGCTGCGGCAGCAATTACCAGCACAGCGCCCGGCCTGTCGAACACGTAGACGCCGGCAAAAAGCATGGCGAGGCCGAGAAAGATCAGGCCAAGTCCGGGTGTCACCAACCGTCGCGAGACGTGCTTGGCCGCATCCTCGACATGGGTAAATTTGTCGAGGTCCTTATCGAGCGTGCGTTTCGTGAGGACGGCGTTGCGTTGCGGCATTCTGTTTCCTGGCTAAGACCTGCTTTTGCGCCGCCTTTTATAGCAGCACAAGATGGCAGGAMTTATTCCGCCAGAATTTGTTTCGGAATGCCGCTGGAAAGCTTTTCGGCCATGCGCCGTTTAAAGGCGAGGAACAGGTTGCGCAATTCGGGTTCCTGGACGCGCTTGACCGCTTCGTCACAGGGAACCCACTCGATGGTTCGCTCGCCCTTTTCCTTGAAATTCTTCGTCGCACCGGTCACTTCGAGGACGTATACCTGAACCTTGCAGGTCACCTTCATGCCGTCGCGCAAAACCTTCTGGTAGGTATAGTGGCCGAGCGTTTCGGTCTCCACCRTGCCGCGCACGCCAGCCTCTTCCAGGGCTTCCTGCGCCGCAACTTCATAGGCGCATTTGCGGTTCATCGGCCAGCCCTTGGGGATGACCCAGCGGCCGGTGTCACGGCTGGTCATCAGCAAAACTTCGAGATCGCCCGACTTCTTTTTCACCCGATAGCAGAGCGCAGCATATTGCTGACGCGGCGGACGCCGGAACATGAGTTGCACATCAGAAGCCAGGCGGGCAAGAAGGGTCAATTGTCGGGTCACCTTTAGGGTCGTTATCTGAGTCGGCTTAATATTAGTATCATATGAAAAGCTTGCGCGATCCATACGTGCAAAACGACGGACACGATTTAATCCATTGTACATAGGAAAATCGAAGCGGGGCAGGTTCGGAAATTCCGCCATTTCCTGTCCCGAACGCGTCGTCTTGCACAGCTGTACAATATGGTCCGGCCTTGCATTCTCTTCAATGCCAAGATCTGGTGATCCACCGCGATTTTTTGGAATGTGGTAACTATGCGACTCCCACCCCTCAACGCTATCCGCGCCTTCGAAGCCGTCTGCCGCCATGGCAGCATTCTGAAGGCGGCCGAGGAGCTCGGTGTGGTGCGCGGCGCGGTGCGTCAGCAGATTGACACACTCGAAGACCATCTCGGCAGAAAGCTCTTCGTGCGTGATGGCCGCAGGCTGGTCCCGACCGAGAAGGCGAGCGCCTTTGCCGAGGCGGCAGGTGCTGCCCTTACCATTTTGAGACGCGCCGCCGCCGAATTCGAGGAGACAGGCAGGAAGCGCATCCGCCTCGGAGTGCCCTCGGCTTTCGCTGTCTGGTGGCTGATGCCGCGGGCGGCTGACATGCAGGCAAGCCTTGGCGATATCGAGATCGATATCGTACCCATGCCCGTGGTTGAGCCGCTTTCCCATCATCCGGATTTCGATGCCGTCATCATGGGCGGCGAGCAGCGCTCCTCTGCTGGGATGTCGGAGACGCGTTTCATGGAGGATGAGTTTGGCCCAGTCGCCACACCGGAACTCGCCGCCAGGCTTGCCGGCAACCCCCAAGCCATGGCGGCGGATATGACCGTGCTCGTCAGCCGCAGTGCGCCGAAGCTCTGGGCGGAGTGGTTTGCCGAAAGTACCACGCCGCCGGTTGTCTTTTCTCGCCGGCGCGAGTTTGAGGATCTGCTTCTGGCGCTGGGGGCAGCCCGCTCCGGCCTCGGTATCGCGCTGGCACCGAAAGCCTCGATCGAAGACGATCTTGCCCGCGGCATTCTGGTTGCCCCTTACGGCTTCATTCGCCGCCCGGCAGGCTATAGCCTCTGCTGCCGGACGCCGGATGCGAAACGTCCGGCCTTCGTGGCACTCCGCAACTGGCTGCTGCGCTCCGGCAGCGCGTGACGAAAGGGCAGTTTTTCTGCCCTTTCGTCAGAAATATCTCCATGTCGGCCCTGTCTTTTGCTCGCTAGATCAGGGCAACGAAAGGGCATGAGATGGAAAAGCTTGCGATACGCATCGACTGGATCGGCAATAGCTGCCGCCTGCTGAAGGAAACGGCGGCGGAATTTGAAAACACGCGGCCGTTTGAAGGCTTGTCCATCGGCACCGGCATCCATCTGGAGCCGAAGACRGTCGCTCTGTTGCTGACCTTGCGGGCCGGTGGCGCGCGCCTGATCTGCACCGGTAATCTGAACAGCACCCAGCCGGCGACCGTGGAATTCCTGCGCGCGCAGGGCATCACCGTCTTCGCGACCCAGACGACCGATCCCGTCGCCCACCACCGGAGCCTTGAAGCCGTCGTTGCAGAAAAGCCAGATCTCTTGCTGGACAATGGTGGTGATCTCTTCGCCATCGCAGCCGAAAGGCCCTACGCCAATTTGCTCGGCGGTGCGGAAGAAACGACCTCCGGCCGGACCCGCCTGCTGCCGATGCGCGACAAGCTGGCAATGCCGATCCTCGTCATCAACGACAGCCCGATCAAGCAATTCGCCGAAAACAAGCATGCCGTCGGCCAGAGCCTGTTCGAAAGCTACATGCGCTTCACCAACCGCTCTACCAATGGCAAGCGTGTGACCGTCTTCGGTTACGGCGCCTGCGGCAAGGGCACGGCCGCCGCCTTCCGCAACGCCTTCTCGACGGTAAGCGTCGTCGATATCGATCCTGTTACCAGCCTGGAGGCGCATCTGGACGGCTTCATCACGCCGCTCCGCGAACAGGCGATCCGCTCGGCGGACGTGATCGCAACTGTCACGGGTTTCCCTGATATCGTCACCGCAGCCGATCTGCCGCTCATCAAGGATGGCGCGATCCTGATGAACGGCGGCCATTTCCCGTGTGAGATCGATGTCGCAGCCTTTCGCAGCCATCCCGATGTCGTTGGCATCGACCGATATGAGGCCGATCATATCGAGACTTTCCACCTGAAGGATGGCCGCTCCTTCCACGTGCTCGGCGGCGGCCATATGGCCAATCTCGCCGGTCCACGACCCCTGGGCAACTCGGTGGAATCCATGGACCTCGGCTTCACGCTGCAGGCCCGCTGCCTGGAGCGTGTCGCAAAACACGGTGTCGGCGCCGAATCCTGCATCGTGCCGGTGCCCGCCGACATCGATGCGATGGTGGCGAGCGCCTATCTCGATCTGGCTCGTTAGATCTCGACGACTACCTTGCCTTCGGCCTGCCGGCTTTCGAGCAGCCGGTAGGCATCGCCTGCCTCGGCAAGCGAAAACCGCCGCTGGTCGAGGTTCGGCATCAGCGCTCCAGCTTCGAYGCGTGACGCTATCTGCTTGAGGACCTCGCCATGATGGGCGCGGTCGTCGCCGGTCAGGAGCGGCGCCAGCGTGAAGACGCCTGAATAGCTTGCTCCCTTGAAGGAGAGCGGCGCCAGAGCATGTGTGCCCCAGCCGAGGCTGCTGACGACGTGGCCAAACTTGGCGACCGCCTGGAAGGCGGCGTCAAGACCCTTTCCGCCGATCGTGTCGTAGACGATGTCGAAACCTATGCCGCCGGTATATCGGGTAACATAGTCTTCGGTCGTCTCCTTCGCATAGTCGATCGGCGTCGCTCCGATGCTGCGGATGTAATCGGCCTTCGAACCGCCATCGACGGCATAAACCTCGGCACCGGCAGCAACCGCCATCTGCACAGCGATGTGGCCGACGCCACCGCCACCGCCGATGACCAGCACCTTCTGCCCGGACCTTACCTGTGTGCGGTCTTCCAGCCCCTCCCAGGCAGTGATCACGATCAGCGGCAGGGCTGCCGCCTGGCGCATGGAGAGATTGCGCGGCTTCAGCGCGACGAGATCGGCATCGACAGCTGCAAATTCGGCAAGCGATCCCTGCAGGCCACCGACACCGCCGGTCATGCCATAGACTTCGTCGCCGGGGCGAAAGCCTGTCACACCGGGGCCGACCGCTTCGACGATACCGGCCATGTCGATGCCAAGGATGGCGGGCAGGGGGTGGCGGGCATGTGCGGCCTCGCCGGCGCGGATCTTAAGGTCCAGCGGATTGAGCGCCGCGGCCTTGATGCGGACGAGGATCTGGCCAGGTCCGGCAACCGGCCTGGCGATATCGACGACCTGGAATTCGGCATTCTGCGTTTTTACAAGCGCTGCTTTCATCGTGCTCATGGAATTCTCCTTGGTTTGTGGGCCGAAGAATGCGGCATTGAATTTCGAATGGAAACCAAAGATAAAGACTATCGATCATGCATTTTCGTTTGGGTGTAAGCCGTGGAATGGAGCGACCTGAAACTCTTCCTGGCAATCGCGCGGCTTGGAACCCTTGGTGCGGCAGCGCGCAGCCTCGGACTGACGCAGCCAACCATGGGTCGCCGCCTCCGGGTGCTGGAAACATCGCTCGGCCAGACGCTTTTTCAGCGAACTGCCGATGGTTTTGTCCTGACGGATGAAGGCACGACCGTCTTTGCCCGCGCCGAACGCATGGAAGAAGAAGCGCTCGGGCTGGAGCGTGAACTCGCCGGCCAGAACGGACAACTCGATGGGTTGCTACGGCTTTCCTCCTCGGATTGGTTCGGCGCTCACGTGCTCTCGCCCATCCTGGCGGAGTTCTCGGCTGCCAATCCCAAGGTCGTCATTGAACTTTTGACCGACAGCCGCTTGATGAGCCTCTCACGTCGCGAGGCTGATATCGTCTTCCGTATTGCGCCTTTCACCGAGACCGAGGTCATATCCAGAAAGCTCCTGCATATCGATTACGGTCTCTATATCCTCCGTGGCCTGACTCATCCTGAAACCGGCAATGGAACCGGCGCACGCCTCATCACCATGGATGAGGCCTTCGGCGGAATGCCCGATGTCGGCTGGCTGAGGCGTCTGCTGCCGAAGGCCGATATCGTCATGCGCAGCAATAACAGAGATGTACAGGCGACCCTTTGCGCCAACGGTGCCGGCCTTGCCGTGCTGCCGCGTCCGCTCGGCGATTCCATCGCGGCCATCGAACATGTCGATCTCGGCGAAGCACCACCCGGCCGCGATACATGGGTCGGCTATCATCGCGACATGAAACGGCTGGCCCGGCTGCGGGCGCTGCTTGATCTCGTCATCGAACGGCTGGCACATTAGCCAGTTGAACTCGTTCGCTCAGTGCTCCCAGTAGGGATCCGGGCCGTAGAGCTCGGCCAGATAGTCGATGAACAGACGTACCTTGGCCGGCAGGAACTGGCGGCTGGGGTAGACCGCCGAGAGAGTCACATTGTGCGAACCTTCATAGGATGGCAGCACCTGAATCAGCCTGCCGTCCTTCAACTCCTCACCGATATCCCAGGTGGAGCGGAGAGCAATGCCGAGGCCGGCAATGACCGTCTCGCGGATCACCTCGCTCGAATTGGTGATCAGCGTGCCCTCGGGCCGCAGGCTGAATGCTCCGTCTGGTCCGTCCAGCCGCCAGACGTCATTGTTGTGGGCCGGCAGACAGCGATGCTGTTTCAGTTCTTCGATATGTTCCGGCATGCCGTGGGCGGCGACATAATCCGGCGAGGCGCAGAGCACCCGGCGCACCGGAGCCAGGCGGCGCGCGACAAGGCTGGAATCGGTCAGTTCCGCAATGCGGATGGCCAGATCGAAGCCGCCGCCGACGATGTCGCTGAACTCGTCGGTCAGCACCAGATTGATGGTGAGTTCCGGATGCGCCTCCATGAAGGATTTCAGATGTGGCGCGATATGCATACGGCCGAAGGAGGTGGGGGCGGAGATTTTCAGCGTGCCATGCATCTGCGCCGAGCGGCCGGAAATGTAGAATTCCGCTTCCTCCAGCCCTGCCAGAATGCCGAGAACACGGTCGTAGAAACCTTGGCCCGCCTCTGTCAGCGAGATCTGCCGCGTCGTGCGCTGCAAAAGCCGCGTGCCGAGCCGGTCTTCCAGCCGCTTGATGCGCTTGGAAACGACGGCAGGGGAAAAGCCGAGCGCGCGGCCCGCGAGCGACATGCTGCCGGTCGAAACGACCTTGGCAAAGATTTCGAGATCACCCAGATTGGTCATAAGCTTTTGTAACTTTTTCCCTTTTGGCATAAGTGCTTAACATTTGCGCCGGTTTCGGGAAAGTGCTAAGCCCAAAGAACCGGTGACCGGGAGGAATTGCCATCGGTTTCCGTCATGTTGGCCGAGGGAGAACGCCATGTCCGACGCCATTTCGTTTCTCGCTCCACGCCCCGATGTTCTGGCGCGCCGCCGGGAAATCGTCGCCGATCTCATCGATCTCCTGCCGCCGGAATGTCTGATCCATGAAGCGCGCGAGCTCGTGCCCTTCGAGACGGATGCCTTCGTTTCCTACCGCCGCCTGCCGCTCGCAGTCGCCCTGCCGCGATCGACGGCGGAAGCGGCAGCTGTCATGAAATACTGTCATCGCTACGGCATTCCGGTCGTCCCTCGTGGGGCCGGCACCTCGCTTTCGGGCGGCGCGATCCCGCAGGAAGACGCCGTCGTGCTCGGCCTGTCGAAGATGAACCGTATTCTCGACATCGACTTCGCCAATCGCTGCGCGGTCGTTCAGGCCGGCGTGACCAATCTCAACATTTCGGAAGCCGTCTCCGCGGACGGTTTCTTCTATGCGCCCGACCCGAGTTCCCAGCTTGCCTGCACGATCGGCGGCAATATCGGCATGAATTCCGGTGGCGCTCACTGCCTGAAATATGGCGTGACGACCAACAACCTGCTCGGCGTCAAGATGGTGCTGACCGATGGAACGGTGATCGATCTCGGCGGCAAGGCGTTGGATGCGGCGGGCTACGATCTGCTCGGCCTTGTCTGCGGCCATGAGGGCCAGCTCGGCATCGTCACCGAAGCGACGGTGCGCCTGATTGCCAAGCCCGAGGGCGCCCGCCCGGTTCTTTTCGGTTTCGAAAGCTCGGAAGAGGCCGGCAGCTGTGTGGCCGATGTCATCGCCGCCGGCATCATTCCCGTCGCTATCGAATTCATGGACAAGCCGGCGATCGAGATCTGCGAGGCCTTTGCCCACGCCGGTTATCCGCTCGATGTCGGTGCGCTGCTTATCGTCGAGGTCGAGGGATCGGAGGCGGAAATGGACGACATGCTGAAAAGCATTGTCGAGATTGCCCGTACCCATGGTGTCAAGACGGTACGTGAATGCCAGTCGGCAACCGAGGCGGCGCTGATCTGGAAGGGTCGCAAATCGGCCTTCGGCGCGACCGGTCGCATCGCCGATTATATCTGCATGGACGGCACTGTCCCGCTGAGCCAGMTTTCCCATGTGCTGAAGCGGACATCGGAGATCGTCGCACATTACGGCCTGCGGGTCGCCAACGTCTTCCATGCCGGTGATGGCAACATGCATCCGCTGATCCTCTTCAATGCCAATGATCCCGAGGAGGCGGCAAAGGCCGAAGCGGCCGGCAACGATATCCTCAAGCTCTGCGTCGATGCCGGCGGCTGCCTGACCGGCGAACATGGCGTTGGGATCGAAAAACGCGACCTGATGCGCCATCAATATTCGCAGGCCGATCTCGCCCAGCAGATGGCGGCGCGCGCCGCCTTCGATCCGCAATGGTTGCTGAACCCTTCCAAGGTTTTCCCGCTCGAGGGGCGTCCTGCCGCATGATCGATCTGGTGCCTGCAAGCGAAGAGGAAGCCGCGGCGGTCATCCGCGCGCATGCGCAAGAGGGCCGAGCGCTCGCCATCAGCGGCGGCGAAACGCGGTCCGGGTTCGGGAATGCGGTCGAGGCGGAAGATCGTCTGCGCTCGACCGGCCTATCCGGGATTGTCGCCTATAATCCCGGCGAGATGGTCATGAGCGCAAGAGCGGGCACGCCGCTTGCCGACGTTGAGGCGGCCCTTGCCGAAAACGGCCAGATGCTCGCCTTCGAGCCCATGGATCATCGCGCCCTCATGGGCACATCGGGTGAACCGACGATCGGCGGTGTCTTTGCCGCCAATGTCTCCGGTCCGCGACGCTTCGTGGCGGGTGCCGCACGTGACAGCCTGCTTGGCATCCGCTTCGTCAATGGCAAGGGCGAGATCATCAAGGCCGGTGGCCGGGTGATGAAGAATGTCACGGGTCTGGATCTGGTGAAGCTGCTGGCTGGCTCGCATGGCACGTTGGGTTTCCTGACCGAGGTTACCTTCCGCGTGCCGCCGCGTGCGAAGACCGAGGAGACCGTCGTCATCTCCGGTCTGAACGATGCCGAGGCCGCAAATGCGATGGCAGCGGCGATGGCCCTGCCGATGGACGTCACCGGCGCGGCACATCTGCCATTGACCGTGACGTGGAAGTTTCTCGGTGGCAAACTGCCCGAGGGAGAGGCGACGGCGCTGCGCATCGAAGGCCTGCCGGGGTCGGTAGACTCACGCGCGGTAAAGCTTCTGTCGGCGATGGCGTCGTTTGGCCCGGCTGCAAGGCTGGATCAGGCCGCCAGCCGGCAGCTCTGGCAGGAGATCCGCGACGTCGCACCTTACGCTGACGGAACGGCACGGCCCGTCTGGCGGGTTTCGGTCGCGCCCGGCACTGGCCATCAGCTTGTCGCGGCCCTCAGGCTGGAAGCCGGCGTCGATGCTTTCTATGATTGGCAGGGTGGTCTCGTCTGGATGCGCATGGAGGCAGATMCGGAAGCCGGTCTGATCCGCCGCTTCATCAGGGCGCTCGGTGGCGGCCATGCGACGCTGATCCGCGCCTCGGCTGAGGCAAGGGCGGCGATATCAGCCTTCCAACCGGAGGAAGAGGCAGTGGCACTGCTTTCGCGCCGCGTGAAGGAAAAGTTCGATCCGGCGGGGATATTGAATCTGGGGAAGATGGCGGGACACTGAAATGCAGACCAACTTTACTCTTGCCCAGCTTGCCGATCCGCATGTAGCCGAATCCGAACAGATCCTGCGCAAGTGCGTGCATTGCGGATTCTGCACCGCCACCTGTCCGACCTACGTCACTCTCGGCAACGAGCTTGATAGCCCCCGCGGGCGCATTTATCTCATCAAGGACATGCTGGAAAACGACCGCGCGGCGGATACGCAAGTCGTCACCCATATCGACCGCTGTCTGTCCTGCCTTGCCTGCACGACCACCTGTCCTTCGGGCGTCGATTACATGCATCTGGTCGACCATGCCCGAGCCCATATCGAAAAGACCTACAAGCGGCCGTTCATGAACCGGCTGACGCGCGCCATCCTTGCGGCCGTGTTGCCCTATCCCGGCCGCTTTCGGGCAGCCCTGACGCTTGCCCGGATCGGCCGCCCCTTTGCCGGCTTGATGCGCGGGCCGGCGCTGAAGCCGTTCGCCGCCATGCTGGCGCTTGCGCCATCAAGCATTCCCGCACCATCGCCCTTCGCTCGGCCCGGGCGGCATGAGCCGCAGGCCGAGCGGCGCKGACGCGTGGCGATCCTCACCGGCTGCGCACAGCCCGTTCTCGATCCCGCCATCAACGAGGCGACCATCCGGCTGCTGACCCGCCTTGGTATAGAGGTCATCGTCCCCGAGGGAGAGGCCTGCTGCGGCGCGCTGGTCCACCATATGGGGCGCGAGGAACAGGCTCTGGCTTCGGCCCGCGCCAATGTCGATGTCTGGACCCGCGAGATCGAGGCTGGCGGCCTCGACGCGATCATCATCACCGCGTCCGGGTGCGGCACGACGGTCAAGGACTACGGCCACATGCTACGCCTTGACCCCGCCTATGCGGGCAAGGCGGCACGCGTCTCGGCCCTTGCCAAGGACATCACCGAATATCTTGCCGGCCTCGAACTGCCTGCGCATATGCCGAGGGGCATTACCGTCGCCTATCATTCCGCCTGCTCCATGCAGCACGGCCAGAAGATCACCATGGCGCCGAAGCATCTGCTCAAGGCGGCAGGTTTTACCGTTCGCGATCCGGCCGAAGGCCATCTCTGCTGCGGCTCGGCCGGCACCTACAACATCATGCAGCCGGATATTTCCGCAGTCCTGAAGGCCCGCAAGGTCAAGAACATCGAGGCGACCAAGGCCGATATCATCGCGACCGGCAATATCGGCTGCATCACCCAAATAAGGTCGGGCACGCCAACGCCGATCCTGCATACGGTCGAGCTCCTGGACTGGGCTTACGGGGGCTCTGTGCCTGAAAAATTAAGAGGTTTGCCGCTAGTTTGAGATCACCGATTCATCGGTCGATCTCAGGGAGTTATGGCTATGTGGCGCGGATTTATGGTGCTTGGCATATTGCTTGGCGCGGCTGGTGCGGCGCACGCCGACAGCCGTTATTTCTGTTCTGCCGATGACAAGGACGTGCGCTTTACGCTCGAAAGCGCTTTTGAAGATGGAGGCGGCCACAAGCTGATCCATTTCCGCGGCGCGCTGATGCTCAAGGATGCTGCCAAATCCCCAAACTTCAACAAGCGGATATTCGAATCGAAAGATCTCACGAACCGCTGGTCGCGCGATGGCGATCTGCGCCTGGAAGTCTTCGATACGGAAGGTGGTGATGCCGCAAGCGAGACGCTGGATCTGGCGGTTCTCGCCGGTGGGCACGACAAGCCTTCGCCGAATTTCGGCGGCACCTACGCGCTACGGATCGAAAGCGGTGCCAACTTCTTCGTTGTGGGAGGCAAAGTGAGTTGCGGCACGAAATAGTCCCGCAACTCCAATTCTAGAGAATTTCCGTCTTTCTTCGAATTCCGGAAAAGCTCTATCTCTTTGTTTTCACGCAATTCTGACGCAAAACCGCTGCACACTCTTGCTGGAATTGCACCAGATCACCAGTGGTATGAAATACCGACATTGACCGCGTTTGTGACGATGTTCGTCTTCAGGCGGTCGCCGCTGTCGATCGGCACGTCGACGCGTGAATAGGTGCCCTTGTATTCCACGAAGGTCGACCAGTTGTCGGTGACGCGGAAGTCGTTCACGCCGACACCGGCGCCGAGATAGGGTGTCCAGCGACGGGCYGGATCCTTGAAGCGGTAGAGGCCGTTGASCGTCAGGAGGTTMAGGCCGTCGGTGAATTCGAAATGCGTCCAGCCCGGTGAACGGGCCATGGTTTCGTCGTCGGCATAGACCTTGTCATGGGTGTAATCGAGYGACACGCCCCAGTTCGGCAGGTTGAARTCGCCCAGCCACCAGGTGACGCGGCCGCCGTAATAGGGCGGGCTGCCGAAGGACTTGCCKTCCCAGCCGGCCCTGAAGGACGTGCCGTCGGAAACGTCGACATCGCTGTGCGGCGCCGTCTGGTAACCGCCGTAGATAGAG
>NZ_JBFTNV010000032.1:0-88035 GCF_056397645.1 Rhizobium sp. 05L429
CAGGGTCCCTCCACAGCGAGCTATCAACACGCAGGTATGTCGTTCTGTTCCTTCCTTAAGGCTAATATAGTTAAAAAATTAACCATGTTTGAACAAGCGGCATTTGCATGGGGCAAATGCCGCTCGATTGCGGAAAATTGTCAGATCTGATGAAGAAGCAACGCCAGCAACTGTTGCAGCGAAACGCAGCCTAGCTGCTGGCCACTTGGTGACATGACAACGGCAGAGGAGACGTCGGCGCGCGACATTTCCCGCAACGCTCCCTCGATATCCATGTCCTCAGAAAGCTGAAGCCGGCTTTCGGCAGGGGCCTGTTTGGCGACCGCACCGATCTTGATGACCCGGCCGCGATTGACCTCCTTGACGAAGGCGGCAATGTAATCGTTGGCGGGATTGAGAACGATTTCAGCCGCCGAACCCTGCTGGATGACCTCGCCGTCCCGCAGGATGACGATTTTCTCCCCGAGCCGCAGTGCTTCGTCGAGATCGTGGGTGATGAAGACGACCGTCTTCTTCAGATCTTTCTGCAGGTCGAGGAGGACGGTCTGCATATCGACGCGGATCAGCGGATCGAGTGCTGAATAGGCTTCGTCCATCAGCAGGATTTCAGCATCGTTGGTCAACGCCCTTGCAAGCCCGACACGCTGCTGCATGCCGCCCGAGAGCTGGTTCGGATAATGTTCGGCGAAGCCTTCCAGGCCGACGCGCTTGATCCAGGCATTCGCTCGTTCCTCGCGCTCTGCCTTCGCAACGCCCTGGATCTCCAGCCCATAAACGGTGTTCTGCAGCACGTTGCGGTGCGGCAGGAGCCCAAAACGCTGGAACACCATGGCGGTCTTCCGGCGTCGGAATTCGCGAAGCTGCAGCGCATCCATGCGACAGACATCCGCGCTGCCATAGAGGACTTCTCCCGATGTGGGGTCGATCAGCCGGTTGATATGGCGGATCAGCGTAGACTTGCCGGAACCGGAAAGGCCCATGATCACGGTGATCCTGCCGCCCGGTATAGTGATGTTGATGTCCTTTAACCCCAGCACATGACCATGCTCCTTATTGAGCTCGGTCTTCGACATGCCTTTGCTGACGGCTTCCACATAGTCGCGGCCGCGCGGGCCGAAGATCTTGAAGAGGTTCCGGATCTCGATCGAATTGCTATCCATGCACGATCTCCCGGTGCTTCTGGAGCCGCAGACCATAGGCCTGGCTGATCCGGTCGAAGATGATGGCAATGCCGACGATTGCCAGACCGTTGAAGACGCCGAGGGTGAAGTACTGATTGGCAATGGCTTTAAGAACCGGCTGGCCGAGGCCCTGAACACCGATCATGGAGGCAATGACCACCATGGCGAGCGCCATCATGATCGTCTGATTGATGCCGGCCATGATGGTCGGCAGCGCAAGCGGCAATTGAACGTTGCGAAGCTTCTGCCAGCTGGATGAGCCGAAAGCGTCTGCCGCCTCCAGCACATTCTCGTCGACCATGCGGATGCCGAGATTGGTCAGACGGATCATCGGGGGAAGGGCGTAGATCACGACGGCGATGACGCCGGGCACGCGACCGATGCCGAGAAGCATGACGACTGGGATAAGATAGACGAAACTCGGCATCGTCTGCATGACATCGAGGATCGGATTGACGACCCTTTGCACGGCATTGGAGCGCGACATCAGGATGCCGAGCGGCAGGCCGATAACGATGGACAGCACAGTGCAGACGAGGATCATCGACACCGTCTTCATCGTGTCCTGCCACATGTCGAAATAGCCGATGATCAGAAGCGTCAGAACGCAGCCGATAACGATCTTCCAGCTGCGGGTGGCAAACCAGGCGATGGCGGCCAAAGCCAGCAGGATGATTGGCCAGGGCGTGCCGGTCAGCAGCCGTTCAGCCCAGATGAGAAAACTTTGCAACGGGCTGAAGGCTGCTTCGATACTGTCGCCATAGGCGCGGGTGAAGGCGCGAAATCCTTCATCCACGCTCTTCTTCAGCTCGCGCAGCATGTCGTCGTTCATTGTCGGAAATTTCCAGAGCCAATCCATAACGGTTCCCCAAAATAGATAGTGGCGGCGGCCGATTGTTGTTTTGGCCGTCGCGCCGAAGGATTGTCTGGGCAGCGGCAAGGCTGCCCATGTCATGTCTGAATGATTAGAGCGAAGCCTTGATCTTTTCGGCGGCTTCCGGGGAGACCCAATCCTTCCAGAGGGGTTCGTTGTTCTTCAGGAAGTATTTCGCGCCGTCTTCACCGGTTGCCTGGTTGTCGGTCATCCAGGCGATCAGCTTGTTGACGGTGTCATTGGTCCAGGCACGCTTCTTCAGGTAATCGATGGCCGGGCTGCCGCGATCGGCAAAGCTCTTGCTGATCAGCGTCTTCACGTCATCGGCCGGCCAGGCATTCGGCTTGGGATCGGCGCAATCTGCAACCGAGGTGCAACGCTTCCATTCGGCGGCATCATATTCCGTGCCGTAGCCGAGCTTGACCATCTCGTATTTGCCGAGCAGGGAGGTCGGTGCCCAATAATAACCGACCCAGGGCTGCTTGCCCTCATAGGCCTTGGCGATCGAGCCATCGAGGCCTGCGGCCGAACCGGTGTCGACAAGCGTGAAGCCGGCTTTTTCTGCGTCATAGGCCTTGAAGAGCTGAGATGTGACGACAGTGCCGCCCCAGCCCTGCGGGCCGTTGAAGACAGCGCCCTTGCTCTTGTCTTCCGGTGCCGGGAAGAGTTCGGGATGCTTGAGAAGGTCGGGGATGGTCTTAACGTCGGGATGGGCGTCGGCGATGTATTTGGGGATCCACCAGCCCTGGATTGCACCATCGGAGAGGATCTTGGCGCCTTCGACGACCTTGCCGCCTTCAAGGCCACGCTTGACCAGTTCCGGCTGAAGGCTGACCCAGGCTTCCGGGGCGATATCCGGTTCGCCTTTTTCTGCCATGGAGGTCAGGGTGGGGACGGTATCGCCGGTGACGATTTCGGCCGTGCAGCCATACCCTTCCTCGAGAATGATCTTGTCGAGGCTTGCGGCCACTTCCGCGGACTGCCAGTTCATGCTCGCAATCGTGACATTACCGCAATCGGCTGCAAAAACGCTGCCGCTTGCGAGCATCGTGCCGGCGGCAAAGATGGTGGATGCCAAAAGTACTTTCATTTTCTTGTTCCCTCTGGTCCGCGGTGCATCCTTAACCCGGGCGCCGGCGGCACCGCGTGCGCCGACCCCTGCATTGAGCCTGCTTTAGGACCGCAACGGCCATTCTGGTTGCGCCAGAAAATGGCGCATTAGAACCTTCTTTCAATACTGTCTTAAACACGGCGTCGCTGATGGAATGATGGCGTGGTGTAGTCGCGCCTTGGTTGCGCTTTTCATTCGAAGGGCCATCGGCTGAGAACGCGGACCACTATTCACTTGTTGCAGATGGTTCGCGAGAATCGCTGGAACAGATCGCGTCACACCCTCTTCCTTTTTGGCTTGGCGTATTCCCACCTCGGTCTCGTTTTCCACAATCGCAAAAACGGCTTATCGACGCGCTTGCCAGAAGTTGGATACTAATATATTACTTTCTTCATCAGGCCGAGTGGAGGCGGTTCCCGATGATTTCAAACGCGCGATTGCTGATCTGCTTCTTGGAAGGAATGCGATGAATTCGCCCTCCGCAACCGTGCGCAAGAAGCGCTCCCTGCAGGGGGTCACGGTGCTTTCGCATCAGCGGGCGGCTGCCCCGCGGGCGGCGACCCTGGTCTATAATGCGCTTCTCGACGATATCGTCTCGCTGCGTCGCAAGCCGATGGAACTACTGAACGAGAAGGAGTTGGAGGCGCAGTTCGGTGTCAGCCGCACGCCGATTCGTGAGGCGATCATCCGGCTTTCCGATGACGGCCTGGTCGACGTCTTTCCGCAATCCGGCACTTTCGTTTCCCGCATTCCGCGCCGCGCGCTTTATGAGGCAATCCTCGTGCGCAAGGCGCTGGAGGACACAACGGTTTCGATCGCCGTCGAGAAGATGACGCCGGCCGGCCTCAGGGCACTGGAGCGTAATCTTGCTGATCTGGATKCCTGCCACCGTGAAGGCGATGTGGCGAGCTTCCACGTCATCGATAATGATTTCCACCAGCTCATCAGCAACATCGCCGGGTTTCCAGGCATCTGGGCAATCATCCAGCAGGTCAAGGTTCACAGTGACCRTTATCGCCTGCTGACGCTGCCTCAGCAGGGCCGCCTGACGCGTGTCATCGAGGAACATGCCGCGGTCATCGATTGCATGCGCAACGGCGACGAGGAAGGGGCCAAGGCCGCCATGGGGTTCCATCTCGGCAAGCTGCTGCACGAAGTCGAAAAGGCCGAGATGCTCGACCCAGCCTATTTCATTGAGGATGCCCCGCAGATGGTGGCATCCGGAGGAGAGAAGGATCATTCCAATGMAGATTGACGTACGACACGCCTCCCATCCCGAAGCAGTCAGAGGCTTCGATACGGACACGCTACGGCGTCACTTCCTGGTCGAGACGGTGTTTGCACCTGACGAGATCAGGCTTACCTATTCCCACTATGACCGTATGGTCATCGGCGGTGCTTCGCCGCTCGGCGCGGGCCTGGCGCTGACGGCGCCGAAGGCGATCGGTCAGGACACCTTTCTGGCTGAGCGTGAACTCGGGGTGCTGAATGTCGGCAATTCCGGCCGCGTGATCGTCGATGGCACGACCTACACTCTGGCAAAGTATGATTGCCTCTATGTCGGCAGGGGCGCCGTCGATGTCCGCTTCGAAAGTGCGGATGCCGGCAGTCCGGCAAAATTCTACCTTGTTTCTACGCCGGCCCATGCGAGCCACCCGACCGTGCTTCTGACGCGCGACAAGGCGCGGCATCTGACGCCGGGGGAGGCGGCAACCGCCAACAAGCGTTCGATCTACCAGTATATCCATCCGGAGGTCTGCCAGTCCTGCCAGCTCACCATGGGCTTCACCAGCCTGGAGACCGGCAGCATCTGGAACACCATGCCGAGCCACACGCATGACCGGCGCATGGAAGCCTATCTCTATTTCGATCTCGATGCCGACCAGCGTGTCTTCCATTTCATGGGCGAGCCGCGTGAGACGCGCCATATGCTCGTCGCCAACGAGCAGGCGATCATTTCGCCGCCCTGGTCGATCCATTCCGGCGCCGGCACCAAGAACTACAGCTTCATCTGGGCGATGGCCGGCGACAACAAGAGCTTCACCGACATGGACCATATCGCCATCGGCGATCTGAGGTGATGACGATGCAGGCTCTTTTCGACCTCTCGGGAAAAACCGCCGTCGTCACCGGTGCCAATACCGGCATCGGCCAGGGGATCGCCGCTGCATTGGCGCAAGCCGGTGCGTCGATCGTCGCCGTCGGCCGCTCGTCGATGGATGAGACGGAAGCGATGGTGACGAAGGCGGGTGCGAAATTCCACGTCATCAAGGCCGATCTCGGCACGATCGAGCCGGCCAAGCCGATCGTTGCAGAGGCGTTGGAGCGTTTTGGTAGGCTCGACATCCTCATCAACAACGCCGGCATAATCCGCCGCGCTGATGCGATCGATTTCACCGAGGAAGATTGGGATGCGGTGATGAACGTCAACCTGAAGACGGCTTTCTTCCTGTCTCAGGCCGCCGCCCGCCATATGCTTGAACAGGGCCGCGGCAAGATCATCAATATCGCTTCGCTGCTCTCCTTTCAGGGYGGCATCCGCATTCCGTCCTACACAGCCTCGAAGAGCGGTCTTGCGGGACTGACGCGGCTACTTGCCTGTGAATGGGCCGGCAAGGGCGTGAACGTCAATGCCATCGCGCCCGGCTATTTCGTCACCAACAACACGACGGCACTGCGCGAAGATGCCGATCGCAATGCGAGCATCCTTGCCCGCATTCCGGCCGCCCGCTGGGGTGAGCCAGGCGATATCGGCGGTGCCGCGGTGTTCCTGGCATCATCAGCATCCGACTACGTGCACGGCACCGTGCTGCCGGTCGACGGAGGCTGGCTGGCGCGCTGACGCGACGGCCATGAGGACAAATGACGCTTTCCCACGGGAAAGCGGGGTCGCGTCAAAGGAGTTGACACGGCCGGAATGGAGGAGGACATGCAGTACCAGTTCGATTTTGCGGCCCTTTTGCCCTATTGGGGCGATTTCCTGTCGGGCGCGCTCGTCACGATCGAGATCACCGTCTTTTCGGTCATCATCGGTCTTGTCATCGGCGTTGCTTGYGCCATTGCCCGCCGCTCGAACATCGGCCCGCTCCGCACCCTCGTCAGCGTCTATGTCGAGACTGTGCGCAACACGCCTTTCATCGTGCAGATCTTCTTCATTTTCTTCGGGCTTTCCTCGATCGGCTTCCGTCTGCCTATCATCGCAGCTGCCGTTTTCGCCATGGTCATCAATGTCGGCGCCTATACGGCTGAGATCGTGCGTGCCGGCATGGATTCCATTCATCCGAGCCAGATCGAGGCAGCCGAAGCGCTTGGCCTGTCGAAGCTGCAGATCTACCGCGACATCATTCTCCTGCCTGCCATCGAACGCGTCTATCCGGCACTTTCCAGMCAGTTCATCCTGATGATGCTGTCGACCTCGATCGCCTCGCAGATATCAGCAGAAGAGCTGACGGGTGTCGCCAACAACATCCAGTCGAACACGTTCCGCTCGCTGGAAACCTATATGGTCGTCGCCGTCCTCTATATCGCCATCACCTATCTGATGCGGGCCGGCTTCTACGGCATCGGTCTCATCGCTTTCCCGCGCCGCCGTCGGCTCGGCACGTCGCTTTAGAGGTCGCCATGCTCGGTGGGTTTTCCTTCAATCATCTGATCTATCTGCTTGACGGTCTTGTCTGGACCGTCGTGCTATCCGCTCTCGCCTTCCTGCTTGGCGGCATTGCGGGCTTTTTCGTCATGCTATGCCGTATCTCGCGCTTCCTGTGGCTGCGCCGCGCTGCCCTTATTTACATCCAGCTGGTCCAGGGCACGCCGCTCCTGATCCAGATGTTCATCCTCTATTTCGGCCTCGGGGTGATCAACATCTCCGTACCGCCGCTGGTGGCGGCCGGTCTCGGCATGATGATCTATTCGAGTTCCTATCTCGGTGAGATCTGGCGCGGTTCGGTCGAATCCATCTCGCGCACCCAGTTCGAGGCCGCCGAGTGCCTCGGCCTGACGCGCTGGCAGGCTCTGAGGGACGTGATCCTGCCGCAGGCGCTGAAGATCGCCACGCCGCCGACGGTCGGCTTCCTCGTCCAGCTCATCAAGAACACCTCGCTCGCCTCGGTCGTCGGTTTCCTGGAACTGACCCGTGCGGCGCAGGTCATCAACAACTCCCTGTTCCAGCCCTTCCTGGTCTTCGGCATCGCAGCGCTTTTGTATTTCTGCGTCTGCTACCCGCTGTCGGTCTGGAGCCGCTCTCTTGAGAGGAAACTCAATGTCGGTCGCCGTTAAGCTCACCAATGTCGTCAAGCGCTTCGGCGCGCTGGAAGTGCTGAAGGGCGTCTCCTTCGAGATCAATGCCGGCGAAGTGGTGGCGCTGATCGGCCAGTCCGGTTCCGGCAAGAGCACAGCACTTCGCTGCATCAACCGGCTGGAGACGATCCAGGACGGCTCGATCGAGGTGTGCGGCCACCGCGTCGAGGATCCGAAGCTCGATCTCAGAACCCTGCGGCGCGACATCGGCATGGTGTTCCAGAGCTACAACCTCTTCCCGCATATGACAGTCGCCGAAAACATCATGCTGGCGCTGCGCCGCGTGAAGGGCATACGCAAGGATCAGGCTTTCGAGATCGCCAAACAGGTACTCGCCAAGGTCGGCCTCTCCGAAAAAATTGATGCCTATCCAGAGCAGCTTTCCGGCGGCCAGCAGCAGCGTGTGGCGATCGCCCGTTCGCTTGCCATGCAGCCCAAGGTGATGCTGTTCGACGAGGTGACCTCCGCCCTCGACCCGAAGCTGACGGGCGAAGTGCTGCGCGTCATGGAAGATCTCGCCCGTGGTGGCATGACGATGATCGTCGTCACCCATGAGATGGGTTTTGCCAAGCGCGCCGCCAACCGCGTCATCTACATGCACACGGGCAAGGTCTGGGAGACGGGTGGTGCGGATATCCTGAGCAATCCGCAGACGCCGGAACTCAAGGAGTTCATGGCCGCAGAGCTTTAGACCCCGCCAAGCGCGGGAGGGAAATGCCTGCGCCGGATGGACCGGTGCGGGTTTCAGAGGAGGCCCGACAAAGAGCGGGCAGAGGCAATCAGGTAGAGGAGACTTGGAACATGCCGAAGACAATGATTTCGAAACTGGCAATTTTKGCCGGCGCAGGGCTGCTGGCGTTGGCGAGCGTTGCGCATGCCGATGTACTCGACAACATCAAGAAGGCGGGCAAGGTGCGTATCGCCGTGGCAATGGGCATTCCGGAATATTCCTTCGTCGATGAGAACCTGAAGCCTTCCGGCTCCGACGTTGAGACCGCCAAGCTGATTGCCAAGGACCTCGGCGTCGAGCTCGAGTTGGTGGAAATCACCAACGCCGCCCGTGTCCCCTCTGTGCAGACCGGCAAGGCCGACATGGTCGTCTCCTCGCTCGGTATCACCGAAGAGCGCAAGAAGGCGATCGACTATTCCGTCCCCTATGCGACCCTCGCTCTCGTCGTGGCAGCGCCGTCGACTATCGAGATCAAGAATTATGCCGATCTTGACGGCAAGCGTATTGGTGTTACCCGGGCCACGACCAACGACCAGGATATCACCGCCAATGCAAAGGGCGCCGATATCGTCCGCTTCGAGGATGACGCAACACTGATCACGTCTGTTGTATCCGGCCAGGTCGATACCGTTTCCAGCCAGTCGGCCGTAATCAATGGCATCAACAAGAAGATGGCTGACCATCCGCTGCAGGTGAAGTTCACGCAGAAGGAAACGAACCTTGGCATCGGCATACCCAAGGGCGAAGCCAATCTGAAGGCCTGGCTCGACCAGTGGGTAAAGACCAACTTCGATAACAAGGTGCTACGCGACATCTATAGCAAGTACCACAATGCTGCTCTGCCTGATGACCTGACCTCCCGTTAAGGAGAGTAGCGAGGCCGGCATTGTCACGCGCTGGCCCTCTACAATACCGTCATTTCGGCTGATCTTCTCGCCGCGACCGATGAGGCCGCGGCGTTCGATTTTCTGGGCTTAGAATTGGGCCTATGCTACGCCCTCCAAAAAGCGAACCCTACGTCGATTTCGGTTTCCACAAAACGTTGACGATTTATCGATAATTTCTTAGTGATATTCCAAATGAACGTCGGAGGCGATTTTGTTGGGCACTGCGGCTGGTAGCTGGGATTTCTGGATCGATCGTGGGGGTACCTTCACGGATATCGTCGGGCGCGACCCCTCCGGCGAGCTGCATGCCCGAAAGGTGCTCTCTGAAAATCCGGACGCTTATCGTGACGCCGCTGTTCACGGGATCCGGCAGCATCTCGGCCTGACGGCCGGTGAGGCGATCCCGGTGGGTCTGATCGGCGAGGTGCGCATGGGCACCACGGTCGCCACCAATGCGCTACTGGAGCGCAAGGGCGAGCGTCTGGCCCTGATTACTACGAAGGGTTTCCGCGACGCTTTGCGCATCGGCTATCAGGAACGCAAGAATATCTTCGCGACCGAGATCATCAAACCGGAAGCTCTCTATCAGGACGTGGTCGAGCTGAACGAGCGCGTGCTGGCCGACGGCACGGTCGAGATAGAGCTCGATGAGGCGGCAACGGAAACGGCGCTCCGCAATCTGCGCGCCAAGGGATACCGCGCCGTCGCGATCGTCTTCATGCATGCCTATAAATATCCCGAGCATGAGGCAGCGGCTGCGCGCATTGCCCGCGCCATCGGTTTCGAGCAGGTCTCCGTCAGCCACGAAGTCTCGCCGCTGATCAAGCTGGTCGGCCGCGGCGATACGACCGTTGTCGATGCCTATCTCTCGCCGGTGCTCGGCCGCTATGTGCGCCAGGTTTCCGATGAACTCGATGTGGTGCGCACAGGTGCCCGCGTCATGTTCATGATGTCGTCAGGCGGTCTGACCGCCGCAGATATGTTTCAGGGCAAGGACGCCATCCTGTCGGGGCCGGCCGGCGGCGTCGTCGGTCTTGCCAAAACCGGCGAGCAGGCAGGTTTCGGCCATGTGATCGGCTTCGATATGGGCGGCACCTCGACTGACGTGGCGCATTTCGACGGCGAGTACGAGCGGGCTTTCGAAACGGAAGTCGCCGGCGTGCGTGTCCGCGCGCCGATGATGCTGATCCATACGGTGGCTGCCGGCGGTGGTTCGGTCCTGCATTTCGAGAGCGGCCGGTTCCGCGTCGGGCCTGATTCTGCCGGCGCTTTCCCAGGTCCTGCCTGCTACCGCAATGGCGGCCCTCTTGCTGTGACCGATGCCAATGTCATGGCTGGCAAGCTGCTGCCCGATTTCTTCCCGGCGATCTTCGGCCCGAAGCAGGATCAGCCGCTCGATGTCGAGGCGGTGCGGCAAAAGTTCGCCGAGTTGGCATCGGAGATCGGTGATGGGCGCAGCCCCGAAGAAGTGGCTGACGGATTCATCCGCATCGCCGTTGCCAATATGGTCGAGGCGATCAAGAAGATTTCCGTCCAGCGCGGCTATGACGTGACGCGCTATGCGCTCAACTGCTTCGGTGGCGCCGGCGGCCAGCATGCCTGTCTGGTGGCTGATGCGCTGGGCATGAAGAGCATCCTGCTGCATCCGATGTCCGGGCTGCTTTCGGCCTATGGCATGGGCTTGGCCGATATCCGTTCCACGCGCCAGAAGGCGCTCGGCGTGCCGCTCGACGGAGAAGCTCCCGCAGCGATTGCCGCCCTCGGGCTGCAGTTGCAGGCTGAAGGTCTCCCGGAACTGGTTGCGCAGGGCGTGGAGGCCGACAAGATCAAAACGGTGCTTCGGGCACATATCCGCTACGCTGGTACCGATACGCTGCTCGCGGTCGAGGCGGTGTTCCCGCAAGCGGATAAGGTGGCGCGTCTTCGCAAGGAATTCGAAGTGCTGCACAAGCGCCGCTTCGGTTTCGTCGCCGAGGACAAGCCGCTGGTCGTGGAAGCCGTCGAAGTCGAATGCATCGGCGGTGCGGCGGCCGAGATCGATGTCGATCGCGGTGAGACGGGCAAGGGCGAAGCCGTGGCCGCTCGCCGGACCCTCTTTCATTCGCAGGGCGGTAGCCACGATGCGGCGGTCGTTCTGCGCGACGGCATCATTCCGGGCCAGACGGTCACCGGACCGGCTATCATCATCGAGCCGAACCAGACGATCGTCGTGGAGGATGGCTGGCAGGCGAGGCTGACGATGCGCGATCACGTCGTCCTGACCCGCATCAAAGCCCTACCGGTGCGCACGGCCATCGGCACAAAGGCTGATCCGGYCATGCTGGAGATCTTCAACAATCTCTTCATGTCGATTGCCGAGCAGATGGGCGTGACGCTGCAGAACACCGCCTATTCCGTCAACATCAAGGAGCGGCTTGATTTCTCCTGCGCAGTCTTCGATGCGGAAGGCAATCTCGTTGCCAACGCGCCGCATATGCCGGTGCATCTCGGTTCCATGGATGCATCCGTGGCGACCGCCATCCGCGAAAATCCGGTCATTCATCCGGGTGATGTCTTCCTGATCAACGCGCCCTACAATGGCGGCACGCATCTGCCTGACCTCACTGTCTGCACGCCTGTCTTCGACGATTCCGGCAAGCGCATCCGCTTCTGGGTTGCGAGCCGCGGTCACCACGCCGATATCGGCGGCATCTCGCCCGGTTCCATGTCGCCGCTTGCGACGCATATCGAGGAAGAAGGCGTCTATATCGACAATTTCAAGCTGCTCGATCGCGGCCGTTTTCGCGAGGACGCGCTTGCCGATCTGCTCACCGGTGCGCGCTATCCGGTGCGCGCGCTGGCGCAGAACGTCAACGACCTGAAGGCGCAGGTCGCCGCCAATGAAAAGGGTGTGGCGGAACTCAAGAAGATGATTGTGCACTTCGGCGAGGATGTCGTCGACGCCTATATGGGCCATGTTCAGGACAACGCCGCCGAAAGCGTGCGCCGCGTGCTCGACCGCCTGCCCGACGGCGAGTTTTCCTATGAGATGGATCAGGGCTGCAAGATCGTCGTCAAGATCTCCATCAACAGGGACAAGCGCGAGGCGACGGTCGATTTTACCGGCACGTCGGCACAGAGGCCGGACAATTTCAACGCGCCGGCACCGGTCACGCGGGCGGCCGTTCTCTATGTTTTCCGTGTGCTGGTCGAGGCTGATATTCCGATGAATGCCGGCTGCCTGCGGCCGATCCGTATCGTCATCCCCGAGGGAACCATGCTGACGCCGGCATATCCGGCAGCCGTCGTTGCCGGCAATGTCGAAGTCAGCCAGGCCGTGACCAACTGCCTGATCGGCGCCGTCGGTGCCATGGCCGCGGCGCAGGGGACGATGAACAACCTGACCTTCGGCAACGACAAATATCAATATTACGAAACCATCTGCTCAGGCGCTCCGGCCGGCCCCGGCTTCCATGRCGCGGACGCCGTGCATACACACATGACCAATTCGCGTTTGACCGATCCCGAAATCCTGGAGAGCCGCTTCCCTGTGGTGCTAGAAGATTTCCATATCCGGCCGGATTCCGGCGGCCGCGGTCAATGGCATGCCGGCAACGGCACGCAGCGCACGATCCGCACACTCGAAACGCTGGAATTTGCCGTTCTTTCCGGCCATCGCCGTGTCGCGCCCTTCGGCCTGAAAGGTGGCGAGCCCGGGCAGACCGGCCGCAACTATGTTCGGCGCAACGATGGTACGGTAGATGAATTGATTGGTGCCGCTCATACGGTGCTGGAAGCCGGCGAAGCCTTTACGGTCGTGACGCCAACAGGGGGCGGATACGGACCATCCGATGCTTAAAGTGCATTCGGTTAAAACGATTTAAAATCAATGCGATAGTGATGCGTTCCTATATGCCGAACGCATCGGAAAATAAGGTCGGAGAAACGGCGGCAGAATAGAGAAATCTTAGCGATAATTTGTTGACAAATTATCGCTTCTGGCTAACCTGCCAGACGTACTTCAGTTCTGAGATGAGAGAGTTCATTGGATAAACCGAAGGAACGAAAAGCTCCCCGCGAATTGATCGTGTCGTCAGCCCATCTGGCGCTCGGCAGTTCTCCGGCTCTCTCCGAACTCGAATATGGATCGATCCTCTTTTCTCATGCTTTTAACCGCTGGATGGTGCGCTGCATGGCTGCCGCCGGCGCGCCGAGCCTGTCGCCGGTGGAGATCCTGATCATCCATTCGGTGCGCCATCGCGGCCGTCCGAAGACGCTGTCCGATCTCTGCCTCGTGCTCGACATCGAAGACACGCATGTCGCCAATTATGCAGTCAAGAAGCTCGATGCGGCGGGGCTGGTTAAGACCGGGAAATCCGGCAAGGAAAAAGTGATCCAGGTCACCGACAAGGGGCTGGAAGCGCTGACCCGCTATTCGGAAATCCGCGAACGATTGCTGGTGGAGGCCACAAAACTCTCGGGCCTTTCACAGGATGAACTCTCCGACATTGCCTCCCATCTGCGAGCCTTGTCGGGATACTACGAACAGGCGGCAAGGTCAGCGGCAACCTTATGAGTAGATCGACCGAGAGCAGCAGCGCCGCCAACCCCGCCATCCTCTCGGTCCGCTCACTCTCCGTCGACTTCAGGTCCGGCCAGTTTCAGGCCGTTCGGTGACTGGCTTCGCGACTATCTCGATCCGACGAGGGAAAAATGAGCACCATCCTCAATCTCGAGATTCCGCGCACGCTCGACGTGCTGGTTTCCGGCCTGATTGCCAACCCGCCGGGCAAGCCCGTCGAAGCATGGGTCTTCGATGACGAGCCCTCGCGGCGGGCAGTGGAAGAAAAACTTGCCGCCGCGGGTATCGCGGCGCGGATCCGCAGTTCCTACAAGCCGCTGGTCTATTTCTTCCTTGAGGAGCTGCATATCGCTTCCCTTGCCAAGGTGGAGATCGGTTATCCAGTTCATCCGGCCGCGGACCCGCAACGCTTCCTGATCGAATCCTATCCGCTGGCGGCACTTGTCGGTGATGCAGAAGTCGCTTTTCACGCCAACAGGCGCGATCTCACCTACGATATCAAGCTGACGACGAAAGCAGGAGAGACGGAGACCTATACGGTCTTTGCACCAAACGTGGTTGAGAATGACCATGTCGGCAAGCCGGTTCTGCGATGCTGCGGCTGGGCCAATGGCGAACGGCTCAAGACCGACTTCGAAGCGATATTCCTGGCCGCTGTCGATGCCGTCAAGCAGCAGACATGGGAGCGCAAGCAGCCCTATTTCGACCGGCTGCGCATCACGGTCGATTTGCCGGCCAGGGATCTCGACCTCGATTTCTGCAGCGAGAGCATCAGCCTGCGCGAAGCCATGCATGAAGACCTGTTCTTCAGCCTGCGGGAATGCCTGGATGCCGAGATGGGCGCTATGGCAGGCCGGGGTGGCGCAAGGCCAGGCCAGGTCGTTCCCGATATCCGTGGTACGGACGGCAATCCGCGCATCATCATGACCGTCGAAGACTTCGGCGAGCACGAGGAAACGACTGGCGAGGATGTCGACATTGCCACGGCAACGCGGCCGCTGAAGATCGGCCAGATCCGTCGCGAACTGGCGAAGATCGAAGGCGAGCCGATCAAGGCGCTATCACGCGAAGGTCGAGAGGTGCTCGGCCGCTATCGCAAGGGACCGGGTCCGGCCGTGCTGATATCATCCGGCCAGCATGCCAATGAGACCAGCGGTCCGGTCGGAGCACTGCGCGCGGCACAGCAGCTTGCCGCCGATCCCGACCAGCATTTTGCCGTCGTGCCGGTGGAGAATATCGATGGATATGAGCTGCATCAGCGGTTGATCGTCGAAAACCCGTTCCATATGCATCACGCAGCCCGCTACACGGCCTTCGGTGACGACCTCTCCTTCACCGTTCCTCCGCCGATGTACGAGCGCGAGGCACGCGGGAGGGCTCTTGATCTCTCGTCCGCCAAGCTGCATCTCAATCTGCACGGCTATCCTTCGCATGAGTGGACGCGGCCAATGTCAGGCTACTTGCCGCGCGGTTTCGAACTCTGGACCATTCCGAAAGGCTTCTTCCTGATCGTGTCCACCCATCCCGGCTGGGAAGCGATCGGCGAGGCGATCCTTGATGAGGTGGCCGAACGCCTGGCTGAAGACAAGAGCCTCGTCGAATTCAACGCAAAGCAGATCGATTGCGTGCGTCTGCACATGCCGAACGCTCCCTTCGAGGTGCGTTACGGCATTCCTGTGCTGAAACAGGTGGGCACACTCTATCAGGCGCCGGTGACGATCATCACCGAAGCGACCGACGAGACGGTTTACGAGCAGATCTTCGTCGACTGCCATGACGCGCAGACGCGGTCAGTGCTTTATGCCGTCGAAGCCTATCGCCGGCTGGCGGCGAGCAGCGATTTTCCGTCGGCGTAGTCGGGCGCCTTCGAGTGACAATTTGCGCTCTGTTTGAACAACCATTGTACCGGCGATCGTTGATCTCCAAGGCGCCGTCTAATGCAGGCGCTATTCATACCGGAAGATCGCCGTCATCACCGATTTCCCGTCAGGACAATGCTCCGCCGCTTTCAGGGCGACGGAGCATGATAGGAAGGTTGAGGCTCAGTTCTTGACAGTATCTTCCAGGAAGAAGCGGCCAAGCGGATTCTGGTAGAAGTTGTCGATGTTCTTGCGGGCAACGTTGATATAGGGGCTGTAGTAGAGATCGATCCAGTTGACGTCGTCCTTCGCCGTCTTCTGCAGATCAATATACATCTGCTCGCGCTTTTTCGGATCGAGTTCCAGGCGGGCCTTGGCGACCAGCTCCTTCACCGCTTCATTCTTATAGTTGGTCAAGTAGTTGTTGTTGGAATCGTGGCCGAGCACGAAAGTCGTCTTCTGGTCCGGGTCGAGAATGTCGTTGGTCCAATAGTTGACCGAGATGTCATAGTCGCCGGCAACCGTCATGTCCCATTCCTGACTGGGGTCGACCTTCTGCAGGTTGGCGGTGATGCCGGCCTTGGCGAGTTGCTGCTGCAACAGCACGGCTGTCTGTTCATCCACCTCGTCGCCGGCGCGGATCAGGTAGTTCAACGTCAGGTTGGAGACACCGGCATCGGCCAGCAGCTTCTTGGCCTTTTCCGGATCATAGGGGCGCTGCAGGTTGTCGGCGTAGTAATAAAGCGCGCCCTTCGGAATGTAGGAATTGGCGACCGTGCCCTGGCCGAAGGTGACGGCATCGACGATCGCCTTCTTGTCGATTGCGAGATCGAGTGCCTGACGCACTTCCTTCTTGCCGAGATCGCCATGCGCATGGTTGATCAGCAGGTGATCTTCGCGCGTCGAGGGGTCGATCAGCACGTTGAGGCCTGCATCCTTCTTGAGTTCCTCGACGCGCGAGAAGGGAACGAAGATGGCTGCATCGAGCTGGCCCGCCTGCACGTTCAGCATGCGGGTATTATCGTCGGGCACCGAGATCCATTCGACGCCGTCGAGCTTCACGCGGTCCGCCTGCCAGAAATTCGGGTTCTTTTTCAGGATAACGCGGTCGCCGCGACGCCATTCGTCGACCACGAAGGCGCCGGATCCGATCGGCTTTTCGCCATAGGCTTCCGCGCCCATGGATTCGATGCCGGCCTTGGAAATGACAGAGGCATTCGGCAGCGCCAGCGTCGACAGAAAAGGCGCCGAAGGGTTCTTGAGCTTGATCGTCAGCGTGTGTGGATCGGTGGCGACGGCGGTATCGATCACCTTGTAGGAATCGCTCCAGAGCGAGCCTTGGTCATCACGGATGCGCAGCAGGCTGAAGGCGGCATCTTCTGCCGTCAGCGGTGAACCGTCGGAGAATTTTGCGTCGCGGATCTTGAAGACATAGGTCAGGCCGTCGTCCGACACGGTCCAGCTTTCCGCGAGGCCGGGCTCGAGCTTGGTGCCGGTCTTGTCGACGCGGATCAGCACGTCATAGACGTTCGAAAACACCCAGTTGTCGATGTTCTGTGCCGTCTTGATCGGATCGAATGTCGTCGAATCCTCGCGTCGGCCAATGGTCAGCACGCCGGCGGCTTCGGCATAACTTGCGCTGAGCGTCAGCCCGGCAAGAAGCGCTGCAAGTCCGATTGATTTCCATCTGGTGATCATGCGTTCGTTCCCTTCGTTGTTATGGCATGCGTTTGACGGGTAGGGTCGGCATCGATTGCAGCTCGTCTTCCAAACTGGCGCTGCTCAGAAGCGGCTTGTCCGGATCGATGTCGGGAATGGCGGCGATCAGCGCCGCGGTATAGGGATGCTTCGGCCGCGCGAAAACTTCTTCCGAGCGGCCTTCCTCGACGATCTCGCCGCGATACATGACGACGACGCGTTCGCAGAGATTGCGCACGATGGCCAGATCATGGGCGATGAACATCAGCGTCAGGTTCATCTTCGCGGTCAGTTCGCGAAAGAGCGCGATGATCTGCGCCTGGATCGTCACGTCGAGGGCTGCGACGCATTCGTCTGCAATGACGAGCTTCGGATCGACGGCGAGCGCCCGGGCGATGCCGGCACGCTGACATTGGCCGCCGCTCATGCTGCGGGGCTTGCGACTAGCGAATTCCCGCTCCAGCCCGACGAGATCAAGCAGTTCGCCGATCCGAGCCGGAATGGCCGAGGCTGGTACCTTGCCCTGCACCTTCAGCACTTCGGCGAGCATCTGACCGATGGTGAGCCGTGGATTGAGGGCGTTGTACGGATCCTGAAAGACCATGGCCGTCTCGCGCCGCAGCTTGGCGAGACCGGAGGACCGATGCTGCGCCAGATCGATACCGTCGAACGACACATGGCCAGAGGAAATCGGGGTCAGGCCCAACACGGCGCGCGCAAGTGTGCTCTTGCCACTGCCGGATTCGCCGACAATACCGATGGTTTCGCCGGGCATGATCTGCAGGCTGACGCCTGAAACCGCGCTCACCGTTTTTTTCGCACTGCCCTTGAACAGGCTGCCGCCGACCTTGAAGCKCACATGCAGGTCGTCGATTTCGAGGAGCGGCTTCGTCGAGGCACCTGAGGACGCGACCTCCAGCACAGGTGTCGGCGCCTCGTCCGGCATGGAAGGATGGCTGTTGATCAAGTTGATCGTATAGGGATCCTGCGGCCGGGACAGGACCGCCCGTTTTGACCCCTGTTCGAGCAGCTTGCCACTGCGCATGACGGCGATGCGGTCGCAGGTCTGGGCGACGATGCCGAGATCGTGGGTGATAAGAATGATCGACAGGCCGCGTTTGTCGCGGATCTCCAGTAGCAGCTTCAGGATCTGCGCCTGGATGGTCACATCGAGCGCCGTCGTCGGCTCGTCGGCGATCAGGATCTTCGGGTCGCAGGAGAGTGCAACGCCAATCATTGCGCGCTGGCGCATGCCGCCGGAAAACTCGTGCGGGTAGCTGTCATATTGGCGCACGGGATCGGGAAAACCCACCTGTGTCAGGATTTCGATCGCCGCTGTCCGCGCCTCCCTCGCGCCGAGCCCCTGGTGGTAGCGGATGCCCTCGGAAATCTGGTCGCCTATGCGCATAACCGGGTCGAGATGGCTCGTGGGGTTCTGGAAGATCATGCCGATCTCGCCACCGCGAACTTCCAGCATCTCGGCATCGCTTGCCGTCGTCAGGTCGCGCCCCTCGAGCAGCACGGTGCCGCCCTCGATCTTGATCAGCGAGGAGGGCAGGAGCCGGACGAGCGAGCGGCAGAGCAGGCTCTTGCCCGAGCCGCTTTCGCCGACGAGGCCGAGAATTTCTCCTTTGGCGAGATCCAGGGAAACGTTATCGATCAGCGTTCGAGCGCCGCCATCGAGATGGACTTTAACCGTCAGGTCGCGGACGGAAAGCACTGACGCGCTCATTCGTGAACTCCGAGAAGTTCGCCGAGCGCATCACCCAGCATGCTGAAACCGAAGGCGAGGCAGACGATCGAAAGGCCCGGGAAAAGTGTGATCCACCAGGCAGTGGTGATGAAGCTCTGGCCCTCCGCGACCATGACGCCCCATTCGGCGAGTGGCGGCTGCACGCCGAGGCCGAGATAGCTGACTGCTGCGCCGCTGAGCAGCACCAGCGTCGCATCCGACATGGAAAAGACGATGGAGCCGGCAATCGCATTTGGGAGGAGATGACGGAACATGATCCGGAAGCGGCTGAAGCCGAGGCTAACGGCTGCGACTGCGTAGTCGCTGCTTTTCAGAACCAGCATCTGCGCGCGGATGAGGCGCGCATAAGAGACCCAGCCGACCAGCGCGATGGCGATGTAGAAACTGCTGAGGCCCGGCCCGAGGATGGCGATGATCGACAACATCAGGACGAGGAACGGAAAGGCGAGGATGATATCGACGAGCCGCATGAAAACCGCATCGACGATACCGCCAAAGAAACCGGCGATGGTGCCGACCGTCGTGCCGATCAGGAACGGGAAKATGACGCCGATGACGGCGATCTGCAGATCGATGCGTGCGCCCCATACGACGCGCGAAAGGATATCGCGGCCGAAATTATCCGTGCCGAAGAGATGGTAAGGCGACGGTCCCTGTAGCCGCACATCGGCATTCTGCAGGATCGGATCATAGGGTGCGATTACGGGCGCTGCGATTGCCAGAAGCAGAAAGAACAGCAGGATGCCGGCGCCGATGACGAGCGTCAGCCGCCGGCTGAGGAAGCGGCGCCATGCGACCGGGGAGGGAGCTAGGGTCTCGACGCTCATAGCTTCACCCTCGGGTCGACGGCGACGGTGACGATATCGGCGATGAAATTGACGAGCACGGTGGCGCAGGCAAATGTCATCGCCACGCCCTGAACGACCATATAATCGCGCGAGAAAATGGCGCGCACCAGCAATTGTCCCATGCCAGGCAGGGCAAACACGCTTTCCACGACGACGGTTCCGCCGATCAGCCAACCGATATTGACGGCGAGAAGATTGATTGTCGGCACCAGCGAATTCGGCAGGACGTGGCGCCAGAAGACGATACTCTCAGGCATGCCGCGGGCGCGTGCGGCCGTCGCTACATCCGATTTCAGGGACTCGATCATGGCGGCGCGCAGGCTTCGGGTCAGCACGGTCGAGAGCGACAATGCAACCGTCAACGCCGGCAAGATGAGATGGGAGAGCTTGTCACCCAGTGTCGTGCCGTAGCCGGAGACCGGCAGGACGCCGAGTTCGACGCTGAAAAGTATGATCAGCATCAGGCCGAGCCAGAAAGGCGGAAAGCCGATCCCGAATGTGGAGATGACCCGTACTGCATGATCAGGCGCCCGGCCAGCATTGCGAGCGGCAATCGCCGACATCGGTACGGCGATCAGGATCGACATGATGACGCTTGTCAGCACCAGCGCGATCGTCGGCTCGATGCGCGTGGCGATCAGCGGAAATACGTCGATCTTGTATAGGATCGACTTGCCCATTTCGCCATTCGCGAGGTTCTTGAGAAAATAAAAGTATTGCAGCCACATGGGCTGATCGAGGCCGTATTGGGCGCGGATATTGGCAAGGGCCGTCGGCGTGGCGCGTGTGCCGAGAATGTTGCGGGCGGGATCGCCGGGGATCAATCGCACCAGGATGAAGGTGATGACGCTGATGCCAAAAATGACAGGCAGAAACTGGACCGGCCGGGTCAATATGAACTTATAACGATGCATGGCGGCGCTCGCCCCCTTGTCTTCGTCGGGTTCCGATCACCTTACCCTGCATCAGCTTGCCCTGTGCCGCGATAGGAAATCGACCAGCGCGGGATAATAATCATGCGGATTTTCGTAAAACGGCATGTGGCTGGCGTTGGCGAAGACCCTGAGTTCGGCATTCGGCAGGGCCAGCTTCATGCGCAGCGCGCAGGCCGGCGTCAGTTCGTCATGTTCGCCCGCGGTAATCAGCACCGGCGTCGTCACATCAGGCAGATCGGGGATGCGGTTCCAGTCCTTCAGATTGCCGATATAGAGGAATTCGTTCGGCCCCTGCATGGTCTCATAGGGACCCATGTTCCAGTCGTCGAGCGAGCGGCGCACTGGTGCCGGCCATTMCGGCAGGCGGCAGACATGGCGATAATTGAGGATCGTCACCGCCGCCTGATATTCCGGATGATTGTAAGTGCCTTGCGCTTCGTGTTTCTGCATCATCGCCACCGTCTCAGGCCCGAGGGCGGCGCGCAGCCGTTCCAGTTCGGAAATCAGGTGCGGCATGTCGGCGACTGTGTCTTCCAGGATCAGCGTCTGCAGGTTTTCCGGATAGGTCAGTGCATAGTCGATCGCCAGCCAGCCGCCCCAGGAGTGGCCGAGCATATGCACTTTGCCGAGGCCGAGCGCCTTGCGCACTGTCTCGGTTTCCTCGACATAACGGMCGATSGTCCAGAGGGACGCGTCGGTCGGCCGGTCCGAGGCGCCGGTGCCGAGCTGATCGAAGGCGACGACGCGGTAGCCCTTGTCGATGAGGCAGGAATGGGCCTCGCGCAAATAATCACAGGGAAGGCCGGGGCCGCCGTTCAGGCAGAAGATGGTCTCGCTGCCGCTGCCGAAGCTGTAAGCCACCACCTTATAGCCATCGACCTCGATTTCATGTCGCGCTTCGGGCTCGATTTCACGCCACATTGACCGCTCCGGCAGAAGATTTCGCTTGCTCAATAATTKGGCATGGCTAAATTTTTACCTTAAACCATAGTCTTCGCCAGCTATAAGAAGTGATAGGGTATGGAACCAACCCGACCGGAGCCTGCCATGCTTGATGAAATCGGAACGATCAGACGGCAATTCGTAGCCCATGAGACCCTTGACGGCCGCATCGATCAGATTTTCGGGGCGATGAAAGAGATAGGCTTCGAGGCCCTGATCTACGATTACACGCCAGTGCCTTATGACCTCGACGGCGGGATCATGATCCCTTCACTCTTGAAGTTGCGGAATATTTCGGAGGATATGCGGGAATACTGGTTCGATCGCGGCTATTTTCGCATCGATCCCGTGCAGCAGGTCGCGTTGCGCACCTCAGCGCCTTTCTTCTGGAACTACGACCGGGATGCCGACACGCTCATCAATCGTTTCATGAGCGACGACACCGCGCCGGTGACGCGCTATCTCAGCGAACGCGACATGTCGACCGGTGTCACCGTGCCCGTTCATATGCCCCGCGGGGACTATGCGACGGTGACCGGCATCCGCTTTGGCGCCAACAGTGATTTCGAGCATCAGGCGCTGCGCAACATCGCCGATTTCAATCTTCTCGCCCATGTCTTCCATGAGGCCGCCTATTCGCTTTTCGATGCCAAGGCGCTGAGCGTCGGCAAGATCCGGTTGACGGAGCGGGAGCGCGAATGCCTGCGCTATTCCGCGGAAGGTCTCTCGGCCAAGGAGATCTCGCGCATCATCGATCGGTCGGTGCCGACCGTCGTCATGCATCTCAATGCGGCGGCCAAGAAACTCGGCGCCCGCAACCGCACGCAGGCTGTAGTGCGCGCTACGCATTACCGCCTGCTGGAAGATCGCCCATCCTATAACTTCTGATAGCTGCCTTCGCCTTTTCGGCGACGCTATGCTTCTCCATCATTGCCCTCAGGATGGAGAGACTTGTGGCCGCAGTTCCGACGAAGGAAGCCTATCTGCCATTTCGCGAATACCGCACATGGTATCGCATCACTGGTTCGCTCGATTCCGGCAAATTGCCGCTTGTCGTTGCCCATGGCGGCCCCGGCTGCACGCATGATTATGTGGATTCCTTCAAGGACATCGCCGAGCTCGATGGCCGCGCCGTCATTCACTACGACCAGCTCGGCAACGGCAAATCGACACGCCTGCCGGAGAAGGGGCCGGATTTCTGGACGCCGGCGCTTTTCCTGGAAGAGCTCGATGCGCTGCTGAAGCATCTCGGAATTCAGGATCGTTATGCCTTTCTCGGTCAGTCCTGGGGTGGCATGCTCGGCGCAGAACATGCCGTGCGCCAGCCGAAGGGCCTGAAGGCGCTCGTCATCGCCAATTCGCCCGCCAACATGCATACTTGGGTGGCGGAGGCAAACCGTCTGCGCGAGGAACTGCCGCAGGAAGTGCAGGATACGCTGCTGAAGCATGAGGAAGCTGGCACCATCGCCGATCCGGACTATGTCGCAGCCTCGCGTGTTTTCTACGACCGGCATGTCTGCCGCGTCGTGCCCTGGCCGCCTGAGGTCGCGCGCACCTTCGCAACCATGGACGAAGACAATACCGTCTATCGCAACATGAACGGTCCGACCGAATTCCATGTCATCGGCACGATGAAGGATTGGACGATCGAAGATCGGCTGTCGCTCATCGAGATGCCAACTTTGTTGATTTCAGGCAAGTATGATGAAGCGACCCCGCTTGTCGTCAAACCCTATGTCGATCGGGTCAAGGGCTGCGAATGGGTGCTCTTCGAGAATTCCAGCCACATGCCGCATGTCGAGGAAAAGGAGCTTTGCCTCGACGTCGTCTCGGCCTTCCTTACCAGGCATGATTGATCGCACTCAGCGGCCCGCGCTGTTGGGCCCGGCCGCTGTTTCGTTACCGCTCGAACGGCTCGCCGAGTGAGGCGACGCCGTTGAGTTTCAGCAGTCGGCGGTCTGCCGAGATGATGCCGAGCACGATGATCGTCACGAGATAGGGCAGGCAAGCCAAAAGCTGCGAAGGCACGTCGAGCCCGGTTGCCTGTGCGGCGAGCCCCATCAGCGATACGGCACCGAAGAGGCATGCGCCGAGGAAAATCCGGCCCGTCAGCCAGGTTCCGAAGACGACGAGCGCAATGGCGATCCAGCCGCGGCCGGCGATCATTCCATCCGCCCAGAGCGGCGTATAGATCGTCGATGCATAGGCGCCGGCAAAGCCCGCCATCATGCCGCCGAATCCCACGGCGGCGAAACGCACGGCGATAACCGGATAACCAATGGCGTGGGCGGCTTTCGGATTTTCGCCGACGGCGCGAATGACGAGGCCCACCTTGCCATAGGCAAACGTCGCCCAGATCGCGAGTGTCACCAAAAGCGAAAGCCATACGACGATATCCTGGGTGAAGAAGCCGCCGATGACGGGAATGTCCGAAAGCCCGGGAATGGTGATCTTTGGCAATGCCTTGACCGTCAGGCTTTCATAGCTCTTGCCGAACAGTGCCGACAGGCCCTGGCCGAGAATGCCGATCGCAAGCCCCGTCGCGACCTGGTTTGCGTTGAAGCCAAGGATGATGCCGGCAAAGACGAGCGAGAGCAGGATGCCGCCGAGCCCGGCCGCGAGAAACGCCAGAATGTGGCCGCCACCGTGATAGACGATGATGAAGGCGATGACGGCGCCGAATGCCATCAAGCCCTCGACGCCGAGATTAAGCACGCCGGCGCGTTCGACCACCAATTCGCCGAGCGCCGCCAGCAGAAAGGGCGTCGCGGCCGCTAGCATGCCGGCCAGAATGAACTCGATGGCGTTCATGTCGGGCTCCTGATTGCGTCCGGTCGCCATGCGAGGCGGTAACGCACAAAGGCGATGGCGATGAGGTAGATCAGAAGCAAGCTACCCTGGAAGACGCGCACGGCAGCAATCGGCAGGTTGGCGGAGACCATGGCGTTGTCTCCGCCAATATAGAGCGCCGCCATGACGACCGAGGATATGACGATCCCGATCGGATGCAATCCGCCAAGATAGGCGACGATGATCGCCGCATAGCCGTAACCGGTCGAGATCGAGCGCTGCAACTGGCCGAGCGGGCCGGCGACTTCGGCTGCACCCGCAAGACCCGCGGCCGCGCCACCGATCAGCAGCGAAAGCCAGATCGCCCAGCCCTCTTTGAAGCCGGCATAGCTTGCCGCACGCGGGGCTAATCCGCCGACCTGTAACTTATAGCCGATGAAGCTCTTCTGCATGAAGATCCATGCCGCCATTGACAACAGAACGGCGACGATKAGCGAGACATTAACGCGCGTTCCCTCAATCAGGATCGGCACCATGGCATCGTACTGGAACATGACCGACTGCGGGAAATTGAAGCCGTTCGGATCTTTCCAGGGGCCAAGCAACAAATAGTTGAGAAGCTGTGCGGCAACGAAGCTCAGCATCAGCGAGACGAGGATTTCATTGGCATTGAGCCGGACGCGCCAGAAGGCAGTGAGGGATGCCCAAACCGCGCCGCCGATGGTGCCGAGCAGCAGCATTGCCGGCCAGATCCACTGTCCGGCGGCCTCAGGCCACCAAATCGGAATGGCAGAGGCAAAGATCGCTCCAAGTACGAATTGCCCTTCAGCACCGATATTGAAGACCTTGGCGCGAAAGCCGATCGCAAGTCCCTGCGCGATGAGCAGCAACGGTCCGGCCTTTAGCAGCACCTCGGAGAAGGACGCCCAAGAGAAGAACGGCTCGATCAGCATCGCATAGATGACTGCAGCCGGATCGCGCCCCATGACGACATAGAGGCCGAGATTGAGGATGATTGTAACGATCAGCGCGATCGGCGGGGCGAGCAGGGTGGCGGCAAGTGAGGCGCGCTCACGGCGCACCAGTATGGGCAAGGCAGCGAAAGAGGCTCTGCTCATGCGGTGACCTTCTCGCGCGGTAACTGTGCTCCGATCATGTATCGGCCGATCTCCTCGGGTTTGGTGTCGCGCGTGACGAGCGGCGGGCTCAGCCTGCCGTGGTGCAAAACCTGTATGAAATCAGTGAGTTCGAACAATTCCTCGAGTTCCTCGGAAATGACGAGGATCGCCATGCCTTCGTTGCGCAGCGTGATCAGCCGCTTGCGGATTGCCGAGGCTGCGCCGATATCGACGCCCCACGTGGGCTGGGCAAGGAAGAGCAGTTTCGGTGCCAGCATGATTTCGCGCCCGACGATGAACTTCTGCAAATTGCCGCCGGAGAGGGAGCCGGCTTCGGCCTCGGGGCCGCGTGTGCGCACGTCGTAGTCCCGGATGCACTTATTAGTGAAGGCGGTCGCCTGCGCCTTGTCGAGCAGGCCGCGTTTGACGAGATGCAGGGGATGGGCAGTGAGCAGGCTGTTGAGAGTGAGCGACATTTCAGGAACTGCGCCGCGCCCAAGCCGATCTTCCGGAACGAAGGCGAAGCCCAGTTTCCGGCGTGCGGCCGCGTCCAGCATACCGACGTCCTTGCCCATCATGAAGATCTGGTCGCGTCGTTCTCGCGGCAGGGTGGTCTCGCCCGAAATCAGTGCGGCGAGTTCACTTTGGCCGTTTCCCGAAATCCCGGCAATGCCGAGGATCTCACCGACGCGCACCGTTAGGCTGACATTGGAGAGCGGTACCGCGAAAGGATCATTCGCCCGGTAGTCGAGGCCGATGAGCTCCAGCCGCTTCTCGCCTTCGGTCAAGGGCAATGCCGGCGTGGATTCCGGCATCTCGCGGCCGATCATCATGCGGGCAAGGTCATGGGCGTCATGCTCGCGCGGATCAACGTGGCCGGTCACGCGTCCGCCGCGCAGGATCGTCGCGCGGTCGCAAAGCGACTGGATCTCTTCCAGCTTGTGGGAGATGAAGAGGATGGAAACGCCGCCGTCTCGCAGCCGGCGCAAGGTCTCGAACAGCTTCTCCACGGCCTGCGGCGGGAGGACCGATGTCGGCTCGTCGAGGATCAACAGTTTCGGATTGGTCATCAGGCAGCGGATGATTTCCACCCGCTGCCGCTCGCCGACGGAAAGCGAATGCACATGGACAAGCGGATCGACTTCGAGGCCGAACTCGTGCCCCAGCTTGCTGATGCGCTCCGCCAACTCGGCCTTCTTGCCGGCCACGATGAGCCTGATATTCTCGACGACCGTCAGGCTTTCGAACAGCGAGAAATGCTGAAAGACCATGCCGATGCCGGCGCGCCTTGCCTCTGCGGGAGAGGCAAGGCTGAGAGGTTGCCCGTTCCAGGCGATGGTTCCGCTGTCCGGCTGCTCGACGCCGTAGATCAGCTTCATCAGGGTCGATTTACCAGCCCCGTTTTCTCCGAGAATGGCATGGATCGAGTGGGGAGCGACGTCGAGGTMGATCTGCTCGTTAGCATGGACCTGGCCGTAGCTCTTGGAAATGCCGCGCAGCGACAGGAGCGGGCTTGCCATGGCTTACTTCGGCAGCGGCGTCTTGACACCCTTGACGTGCCAGTCCATCGCGACGATCTGAGCGTCCGTCATCGTGGCTCCCGAAGCAGCTCCTTCGCTGCCGTCAGCCTTGGTGATCGGGCCGCTGAAGGGCGAGAAGCTGCCGTCGGCGATCTTGGCCTCGATCTCCTTGATTTTCGTCATCGTATCGGCCGGGATAGCCGGGTTCCAGTCGACCACTTCGACGACCTTGTCGGCGACACCGAGGAAGGTATTGGCGCCCTTGAAGGTGCCGGCGAGATGCGCGTCGACCGAGGCCTTGAAGAAAGGTGACCAATCGGTGGAAACGCAGCCGAGATAGGTCTTCTCGGCATATTTCTTCATTGAGGAGTTGAGGTTGAAGGCATAGACGCCGGCATCCTCGCAGGCAGAGATCACCGAGGGCGTATCCTGTGCATTCGAGAAGATTACGTCGCAGCCCTGCGCAATCAACGCCTTTGCGGCTTCCTGCTCCTTGGCCGGATCGAACCAGGAATTGACCCAGACGACAGAGACTTCGATGTCAGGCTTGACGGACTGTGCGCCGAGCGTGAAGGCATTGATGGAGGTGATCAGTTCGGGAATGGCGAAGGCCGAAACCGAGCCGAGCTTGCCGGTCTTGGAAACAGCCGCTGCCGCCATGCCGAGCAAGTATGTTCCCTGGAAATATTTGGCGGCGAAGGGCGAGAAATTCGGTGCGACCTGGAAACCGGACGCATGCAGGACAGTGACCTTGGGATTACGGCGGGCAATCTGCAGGGCGCCATTCTGATAGCCGAAGGAGCCGGCGATCAGGAAATGGTTTCCGTCGGCGACCGTCTTGTTCATGATGCGATCGGCATCGGGGCCTTCGGCGATGTTCTCAATGATCGTGACCTTGACCTTGTCGCCGTAGGCGGCCTTGATCGGATCGATGCCGGCGGCAAGCGCATGACCCCAGCCGACATCGCCGATCGGCGAGGGAACGACAAGGGCGATGCCGAGCGGTTCGTCGGCAGCAAATGCAGTTCGGCCTGCAAAGGCCGTTGCGAGGCCGGCGGCGGCTGCGCTCTTCATGAGCGTTCTGCGGGTCAGATTGTTGGACATGTCAGTTCCCTCTTTTGGTTTTTCAGAATTCTACGGTCGCGAGCGCTGCTTCGGCGTCCGCAAAAAGCTTGAATTCGTCGAGGCCGGTAAATTCGCCAGCCTGCCAGACGATGCGTCCATTGATCATGGTGAGGTCAGTCGGCATGCCGATCCCGACCTTGGCGATCAGGCTCAGTGGATCATGGCGCGTGCCGACATAATCCATCCGCCGTGTATCGATCGCGAAGAGATCGGCGGCCATGCCCGGCGCCAAACGGCCGATATCGCTGCGTCCGAGCAGGCTTGCGCCGCCCGTTGTTGCGTAGCTCAGGAAGTCGACCGGCGGCGGAACGGGATGAGCGCGCGTCGATGCCGTCAGGCATTGCAGCATGTAGGCGGAATGAATGCAGTGCATGAGGTTTGAATTGTCGTTCGAGGCAGCCCCATCGCAGCCAAGCCCGACGCGCAGACCAAAGGCTGACATCGCCGGAATGTCCGTTACCTCGGCACCGACGAGATACACCGGTTCTGGGCAATGTGAGACGCCAGTGCCGCTTGCCGCCATTTTGCGCAGTTCGTCATGAGTCAGTTCCCAGCAATGGGCGTAGAATGTGTCGGGGCCGGCAAAACCGAGTTCGGTGCAGTAATCGACGGTGCGCATGCCGTGCCGTGCCTCGATGACAGGGCTTTCGCCTTCGCCGACATGCGTGTGCAAAAACACCCCACGGTCACGGGCAAGTGCCACGGATTCAACGAAAGTCTCCMGATAGCAATTGACCGGCTGGCAGGGAGCGACGACCACCTGCCGCATGCTGAAGGAGCCGGCATCGTGGTAGCTGTCGATTAGCCGGGCGCAATCGGCAATGAATTCGTCGGTGGTTTCCAGCATGGCGTCGGGGATCGTCGAGCCCTCGGATTTCGGCAGCGTGTTGCCGCCGCGCCCCGCATGGAAACGCATGCCGAGAAGCTCGGCTGCTTCGAACTGGCGATCGATCAGACGCTTTCCCGCGTGTCGGGGGAAGCAGTATTGATGGTCGAAGGCCGTTGTGCAGCCATGCTTGATCATCTCGGCCATGGCCGTGACGGAGGAATGGTAGAAGCAATCCTCTGTCAGCCGCGAGAAGATCGGGTAGATGCGGTCCAGCCATTCGATGACCGACAGCTTCGTCCAGTCGAGATCGGCCCGGTTGCGCACGAAGCATTGGAAGAAATGGTGATGCGTGTTGACGAGGCCCGGATAGACGAACCAGCCGGTCGCGTCCTGCACGATCGTGCCGGCAGGCAGCGTTTCGGCAGGCAGGTTCGCGCCAATTGCTTGGATCGCCGGACCATTGGTCAGCACGTCCACATTCCGGCGCACGCTTGGTCTGTTGCCCTCGTTGACGACGACGGCTGCGCAGTTTTTCAGGAGGTAGCCGGCCATATCAGCTTTGCTCCTTCGCAGGATGGGGATCGGGCTTCAGCTCGTGCAGTCGGTGGATGCCGGGCATTTCGATGAAGCCACCGATGCTTCGGATGGCGCGCAGCCACAACCGGATCGTTGGGTAGGGATCGAGCGAGATGCCGCCATCAGGTGCCAGCGCCACGTAGGGGAAGCAGGCGATATCGGCGATCGTGGCATGGTTCGATGCCAGGAAGCGCATGCCACGAAGCTGCTGTTCGAAGAGACCGGCTTCCAGCTCGCGCAATGCTGCGACCCCCTGCGCCTGCAGGGTCTCGATATTGCCCGGGCGCAGCAGCATCTCGTGCAGCCGCGCGCCGCCGAGGTTCGCCGTCAGCCGGTGCGAGAAGGAGAGCCACTGCTGTACCCGTGCCGTCTCCTCAGGCGTGCTAGTGCCCAGCCATTCCGGCGCGCTTTTGGCGGCGAGGTAAGCGAGGATGGCCGAGGATTCCGTCAGGACGAGATCAACATCCTCGAGGATCGGAATGGAGCCTGCCGGATTGAGTGCCAGGAGTTCCGGTCCGCGATGTTCGGCGCCGGGATGGAAATCGACAGGCCTGATGTCCAGCTTGATGCCGAGGATCGCGGCCATCAGGCGGATCTTGTAGCAGCTCGGCGAGAGAATGTAGTCGTAGAGCTTCATTGCGCCACCAACTGTGCGCCGTAGGTATAGTTATGGCGCTTGAGCCAGCGCCGATAGGCGACCGATGTCAGATCGGCCCTTGTTGGGATTTCCATGCCGGGATCGAGCGGCAGAAGCGCTGGGATCTGGTTCTCGAGTATCGAGCGATCCTGCAGGAAGATCATCTGCTGAAAATGGATGAGGTCTGTCATGGGCGTTTCGTCGTCAAAGAGGGCCATCCATGGCCATACGTCGCAAAGGTCTTCTGCAAGCGGCTGCACGAAGAGGGTAATGACATCCCATTCGCCCGGGCGGGGAGGGCAAGTCTTGTAGAGCACCGAGCAGGTGGGTGCCGGCACGCGGTACATATATTCGGTGGTGATGCCGCCGGCGGCCGACTTGGCTGCCTGCGGCTGGTAGAATTTCACCTGCGTCGCCCAGACTTCATCCTCGTCTTCCCGGATCTCCACCTTGTAATTTTCGACTTCCGTATGCGGTTCAGCGCCGAGAATATCGGTATGGACGAAGGGGAAATGGGCGATGTCGAGGAAGTTCTCCACCGCCCGCAGCGGCGAACAGCGCACCCGCACCACGCCGACATCGACGAAGCGGCGGCCGGGCTGGTCAGCCTCGGGAATCGCAAAAAGTTCCTTGGCGGGGTTGCCGATAGAGGACCAGACATGGCCATAGCGGACACGAACTGGGAGCGCGCGCCCTTCGCCGGATGTTACCCGCGCTTTGCCATCAGGCGCGCGCGCTACCTCGATCGGCTCCCCCATCAGCGCTGTCTTGCTTCCTGTTTCGGTGAGCTGGCTGAAAAGGCCGACCGGATACCACTCATCGATCATAGCGCCGGCGTTCCTCATGCGGCCTCCTTCTGGCGTGCCTCCGCCTGACGGCGTACGGCTTCGGCGATACGGGATGCAGCAATCCGATCCGCGATGCTGCACGCCTGCTCGATCATGACATGAATGAGCGTGCGATCTCCTTGTTGTATCGGCAGGAGCAGGATCAACGGAAAATCTGCGACACTGACAAGCCCGTCGGCATCCGCTTTTGCGCCGGCCGCTGCTTCGATTGCCGCGATGCCGGCCTCGGCCGTCAAAGAGCGCAACGGGACAAGATCGCCCAGGGGAGGCGGTTGTGTCGCCGGTTGGCCGACAGCAACCCATATAAGGCCATTCGATTCTTCAACTTTCTGGACCGCGACACGGATCGTTTCCGGCGGAACGAGATCGGGGTGGGCGGGGATGCGAATGCAGCCTCCCGCCGGAGAATAGCTCCAGCCATGATAAATGCAGGAGAGTGCCTCGCCACGCACGAAGCCGTGGGACAATCGCATTCCACGGTGCGGACAGCGATCTGAGGATGCCGATGCGCGCCCGGATTGACTGCGCCAGAGAGCGATCGATCCTGCTGGCGTCCAGGCAGGCAGGACGGTTGCTGGCGGCAGATCAGCAGAAAGGGCGACAGGCGTCCAGGAGCCGGCCGTATCAGATAGCATGACCTCTACTTCCTCAATTTTACCAATGCTTTAGCGCTTCTGGCCGCGCACTGTTGCCGAGCTTGTGATCTCAGTTATCAGAGGCTTGCATAAAAAAATCGCATTGGCAACAATGATTAAATAAAGGGCAGCGGATGAATTTATCCGTGCTTCGGTGTGTCGCCGGGATCTACAATCCTGCGCTGAATCTCGTCCACCCAGACATCGATCGGCCCAAGTGAACATCCCATTTCCAGCATGTCGATCAGCTCTACAGGCCCCGCGACCTCAAGTTCGATTCGGTCGGCGCCTGTGTGAAAGAAATCCTGGGAAAGTCCAAGCTTATCAGCATGGCGGCGGATCCACGGGACGAACGATGCAGCATTGACCTCGCCAAGGATCGTCATTCGCTCCCGCAGTTCGCCCCGCCGTACCTGCATCACTGATTTACCAATCATTTCATCCGTGACGACAGCATAGCGGCTCTATGCATTTGTGAAAGAGGCATGACAGGCCAAACAGTCTTATGACTTTCATGGCACCGTGAATAAATAGAATGGGAAAACCCCCATCATCAGCGACGCCGGCTGCGCCAGTGATTATGGTGGCAGGCAATATCGATCAGCAGGACAAGAGGACATGGATATGACGGCGACTTCCTGGCAGGCAGACCCGCTCGTTTGGGGGGCTGGATCACGCGTTTTCGAGGCCTTTCTGGAGCCGACCTGCCCCTATTCCGTCAGGACGTTCAACAAGCTGGACGCGCTTCTGGAGCAGGCCGGTGCGGACAAGATCACCGTGAAGATCCGGCTGCAGTCGCAGCCATGGCATCTCTACTCCGGCGTGATCGTACGCTCTATTCTGGCGGCATCGACGATGGAAGGCGGCAAGGAGACTGCGAAGAAGGTMATGGCGGGTGTCGCCGCCCATCGCGAAGAATTCGAGTTCGAGCGTCACGCCGGCGGCCCGAACATGGATGTGACGCCGAATCAGATCATCGGGCGCCTGGAGCGCTATAGCGGTGTCGAATTGAAAGAGGCCTTCGCCATTCCGGATCTCGACCGGGAGATCAAATGGCACTGCAAATATGCCCGGCAGAACGGCATCCACGTCTCTCCGACATTCATGATTGACGGGCTGGTGCGCCCGGACATGAGCAGCGGCGATGATGTTGAGACCTGGGTCAAGCTGCTCATCGGCTAGCTGCTTCGATTAGACGGGACACTCAGAACAGCTTGGTGACCGACATCATGGAGCAGGGCTCGCGTCTGGCGCGGAGCGCATTGAACGCAGCCGGTTTTCCACGATGAACCTATAACAGATCCGGTCCGAGGCAGCTGATCCGAGCGCTCGCCATCAGCGGCGGGTATGGGCGCGCGCTGTTTCATCCGCTGGCATATCTTCCGGCGGCGGCTCCCGGCCGAAGACGCTTCGGCCGCCGAAGGCCGAGGATTGCCGGAATTCGTCAGCGACGATTTCCTTGAGGTCGGGGCCGGTGACATAACGCTCCAAGCTGCGTGACTGGTCGTCGAGCCGGCGCAAGGCCTGCAATTCCTCTTCGCGGCCGAGCTTTCCCTTCAGGACTGCCGATTTCATCACATTGATGGTCTCGTCATAGACCTTGAGCGGTACGGGAAAGGGATGCCTGTCCTTGCCGCCATGAGCGATCGAAAAGCGGGCGGGATCGGAAAAGCGGCACGGCGCGCCGTGCACGACTTCGGCAACGAGCGCCAGCGCCTTAACGGTGCGGGCACCAACGCCGGGCACGAGCAGCAGATCTTCGAAATCGACCGGTCCGCGATCGGCAGCTGCAGCAAGATTGCCGTGGAGACGCCGCATATTGACGTCACTTTCGCGCACATCGTGATGTGCGGGCATGATGAGATGCGGCAGCATCGGCTGTTCGGCGGGTTTCGGCTCGAGTGCAGGATCGGCGGCCAGGGCAAGGGCTGCCGCCTCGCGGATAATACGGTCCGGTCCGAGCGTTGCGAGAAGATCGAGTTGGTCGTGGCGGGATTTTTCCGCGCGCCGATCGGCCAGATTGATGATCTCGCCCTGCGAGCGGCCTTCGATGGCGGCATGCGGAGAATTGACGAAACTTTCCAATCCTTCCGAGAACCAGTGATAGCGCCTGGCCTGACGCTTGTCGCCGTTCATGCCCTGCTGGACGATGACCCAGTGACCGTCATCGGCGACGATGAAGCCGTGGAGATAGAGATCGAAACCATCCTGCACGGCTGCACTGTCCACTTTGGCGACCAGGCGGCTTGTCTTGGCAAGGCCGGCGCCATCCAGCCCGGTGCGGTCGCCGATCGCCATCAGCTCGTCCGGCGTCTTGCGCGATTGCGCGCCGCGGCCACCGCAGACATGCAGTCCGAGTTCCTTTGAAAGCGGCTTCAGCCCCCGCTTCAACGCCCCCAGAACACTGGTCGTAATCCCCGAAGAATGCCAGTCCATGCCCATGACGGCGCCGAAGGACTGAAACCAGAAGGGATGGGAAAGCCGCCGCAGAAACTCGTCACGCCCGTAATGGTGGACGATTGCCTCGGTTATCAGCGCGCCGAGCGTCGTCATGCGGTTGCCCAGCCATGGCGGCACGCGCCCTCCGTGAAGGGGGAGGTCGGCGCTGCCCGCTCTTTGCGACATGCTTCCTCTTTCTGCCTGCGACCTGCTGTGATGGATCGGATCACCCCGATAAAGCAGCTATCGGTCAAAATCGGGGCGATGGCAATAAATTCCTATCGCTGACGTTATTGCTGGAGATCGCGACCGACGGATTTGTGCTCCACTAAAGGCGACCGGCTGGAGCTGCAAAAAAATGCGCGAAAAACTGCGATTTTTTGAGCCGTCACGGAACCAGAGCCCCGCATTTTCAATTTCATGTGGAGTGGAAATGGGAGACCGCGTCATGAAGTCGCTTGCTGCACCAACCATATGTCTGGCAGTGGCCGGGACCGTTCTGGTTGGCGGTCTTGGATTTGCGTCCGATGGGTTCCGCAAAGCGGAGCCACATCATTTCGCCAACCTCGATGCACCGCTCTGGACGACGACACCAACCCGCGTTGATCCCAAAACGCAAGACTACAAGCGGCTTCCACCTCTTCAGGCTGCGGCCAACGCTTCGTCTTCCACGCCTGGCGGTCTGGTTGGCATATCGGCCATTGCACCACCCGAAGCGGCCGTGACGGGGGAGATTGAGCAGCCGAAGCAGGAGTGGATGGCTGACAGCCGTCATCTCAGCCTGTGCCAACAACGCTACCGGTCCTACAATGTGGCTGACAATACGTACCAGCCTTTTGACGGCGGACCCCGCAAGCCGTGCGTGACCGACGAAGGAGCGCTTTCCGTCGGACTGCCGGCGGCGGATACAAGCCCCGACCCGCGTATGTCGTCGTGCGCTGCCCGCTATAATTCCTATCGCGTTTCGGACAATACTTACCAGCCGTTCAGCGGGCCAAGACGTCAGTGCGTTTCTCCCGTTATTTGAGCGACGCCGCTAATTCTTCCCGGTAGAAGGTTCCGTCCTTCGGAATGCGCGTTGCACCACATCAGGGACCAAAGTCCTAGGGCGCCTGGTACCTATGTCCGACCGTCTTGCAATTTCGGAACAAGCGGTCAATCTCATGCTTTCCGTTTTCGACAGGCCAGTCTGGACGAGGCACAAGGCACAGGACGATGGTGATCTCGAAACGTAATTTCCTGAAGGGCTGCGGTGCGAGTGTTCTTGCCGTTGCGACGTTTGCGCCGCTGAAGGTCGAGGTGCCGGGTTCATTTCCCTCGCTCGCCATCCAGGCAGCATTCGCAAAGAACGAAAACAACAATGGCGGGGGGAATGGAAACGGCAACGGAGGGGGGAATGGAAACGGCAACGGTGGTAATAGCGGCGGGAATGGAAACGGTAATAGCGGGGGAAATGGCAACGGTGGGGGAAACGGCAATGGCGGGGGGGGTGGAAACGGTAATTCGGGCGGCAACGGCAATAGCAGTGGGAACAGCCGGTCCAGTTCAAACGGCGCCGGTAGTGCGAACAATGCGCCCTCGACATCCGGAGTACGCGCGAGCGAAGCTACGGACGGCTCGATCGACGTCCGGCATACGAACGGAATAACCGAAACCCTTCGGGCGGGACGTTACATCATGAAGGACGGCAAAGGCCGCACGATCATCAACAGGCGGGCGACATCTGCTGACGGCGCCCGGCTCGCGCGCCTTCTGCGCTAGCGTTTTTCACGCCACCGCAAGGCAGCTTCCGTCCTGTTCGTKACGCCGAGCTTTGTCAGGATCTGGGTCATATGATGCTTTACCGTTTTCTCCTGTAGATCGAGACGCAGGCCGATGTGCTTGTTTGAAAGGCCTTGCGCAACGAGATCCATCACCTCGCGTTCCCGAGGGGTAAGTGCATCCCTGTCCGATGCCTGGCCGCTCAAGGAATATTCCATGACTTTGGCCGACATCGCCGGGGAGACGTAGCGGGCTCCCTTGAAAACTGTGCGGATCGCTTCGGCCAGACCGCGTGAACCAACACCCTTGAGAATGTAGCCCTTTGCTCCTCGCTGCAGCGCTTCGACGAGCGTATCGACTTCCTCTGAGGCCGTGAGCATGAGGATTTTGGTATCCGGGCTTATGGAAAGAATCTCATCGATCACCGAGAGCCCGTCGCCGGGCATCGACACATCGAGAAGCAGCACGTCCGGCCGGGTATCGGCGGCGATCATTGCGGCATCAGATGTGTTGGCGCCTTCTCCAACGACGACAAAATCGCTGACCTCGGAGAGGCTGCGGGTCACCCCCTCGCGGAACAGCGGATGGTCGTCTACGACGCCGATCTTGATGGACGTCATTCTATTCCTCCACTTCCATCGGCGCGAACGTCATGATGACAGTCGTTCCGCCTTCGCCGGTTTTTATGTCGAATTCGCCGCCAAGGCTATCGATACGCTCTTTGAGCCCCACAAGGCCGAGGCTCGCGGGTCTCACCTGCGTCGGATCAAAACCCTCGCCTCGGTCACTGACTTCGATGCGGACGCCGCCGCCCTGTGATGTTGCCCTGACAGCCTGCTGAACGCCACCGCCGTGGCGATAGGCATTGTTGAGTGCCTCCTGAATGAAGCGATAGATGCAAATCTTCAGAGCGGGGGCAAGTTCCGGATCGTCCTCGTCAATTGTTGTATCGACGGTGGTGCCGGTCTTCTGCTGATGGGCTTCGACAACGCGTTTGACGATCTCCGTAATCGAAGCCTTCTCGATTTGCGGCAGGACCAGTCCCTTGCAGATATCGCGGATCTCCTTCATCGCCTCGGCAAGGCTMGAACGGATCCAGGCGAGTTCCTTCTCCCGCGCCTCCGGCTGGRTGGCGGCATCGACCAGCAGGTTGCTGTCGAGACGCAACGATGCATAGGCGACGTGCTGGGCGGGGCCGTCATGCAGATCGGCGCCAATGCTGCGCAGATAGGTTTCGTTCAAGGCCGCGGCGCGCTGGGAGGACAATTGAAGCCTGCGTTGCAGCCCGCGATTTTCGCTGAGGAGCGCAGAGAGTTCGTCCACTCTGGCCTTTAGCGCTTCGCGCTGGACCTCGATCGTTCGGCTGCCACGAAAGACGAGAATGGAGAGGACGAGGAAGAAGATTGCGGTCAGGCCGGCCACGGCCAGCCAGCTCCAGAGCCGTGCGCGTGTGAGGCTGTCTTCCAGGCCTTCGGCCGTTTCATAGAATTCAAGCACTGCCACAGCCTCTCCCGACCAAGGCTGCAGAACAGGATTGTAAATTTCCATGAGCTCCCTGCCGAGCCTGCGCTCCTCGGCGCTTTCGGGGTCGCTTGCGACTTCGTAACGTGCAACAAGCGAGCCCGCAAATGCTTGGGCGAGCTTGCCATTGACCGGAAACGTCTTCCCCACCAATTCCTTTTCATTGGAGTAGAGGATCGTGCCGTCACGGCGCCATAGCTTGAACGACACGAGACGGCGTCCGAGTGCGCCCTGCCCGAGCGTTTCGTCGAGCGCCTGGGCGCTTGCTTCATCGAGCAGCGATTGCTGCTGCATGTCCGGAAGCAATGGTGCGACGACGCTATCGACGTAGAGCGCCGTTGCAGCCCCGGAATTGTGAATGACGGCATCCTCGATGAGATGGGTGACGATAAGCCCGATGACGAACATTGCACCGAGGGATACAAGCCCTCCCATGATGAGGAATTGGGAGGCGAGGGAGCGGGCGTTCCAGCGTAAGAGCCAGTTCATTTCCAACCTGAGTTGCGACGATTCATTCAAACTATCGCATTGGCCGGACTTTTCCAGTTCACCTGGCCTCGATGAGGTCTGCGCCCGCGACGCTGGCGGTCAACTGGCCCGTGTCGCCCGACATGGCCGTACCGAAAACATAGAGTATGGCGGCAAGAAAGATGACGAGCGCCAGCAGGGATGCGTTCCATGCGCTGGAAATTTCTGGGATGTCGTTCCTGTCGTCCATGATTGAACTCCTCTTTCGATGGAGAGCCGAACGAGTGGGGAGAGAGTGCGTTCCGGCTGCGGGACTTCAGTCCGACCGTCATCAGACCAAAGTCCGAAGCAAATCCGACTGAGGTCCGAGCCTCGAAACACCGGGAATGCGGGTCGTTGGTCTGGCGGCGGTCGACCGGGCTTCCGACGGTCAACGGAGCCGCTGCTGGTGCCGTGACCGGCGCGGTTGTCGGCAGCCCGGTCGGCGCCGCGGTTGAATGCGAATGCCCGCGATGACGGCTATCGCATGCCACTGTTAAATGGMTTTCGAATGAGAAGTATTCAGGCCAGCCGGCAGCCGTGCCATAAAGGCGAGCGAAGGGCATCGCTCACGTCAATCTGGAGCGGACGGATGCTGCCGGCTTTCAACGCGATAAGGCTTGCCAGGGCGAAATTCTTCCAAAGAAGTTGGCGATGGCCGAGAGCGAGGCAGCCCGCATGCGCAACAGTCTTTGCCGGCGAAGGGCATCGACGCGCGTTCCCGGTGCCTTTGCAAGAGCTGCTCGGGCATCTCTCACCGGATCCACCAGACTGGCCGCAACTTCGGGCAAGTCATCCACTTCGGCCTCGAGGCGTGTGAGATAGGCATTGAGCCCATCTGCGGCGGCCTGCCGCAGCCGCCGGGTCGGGGCATTCCGCAGGCTACGCGTCGCCCAACGCAGATGCTCCTGGGCATGTCGGTGTAGCGCCTGCGGATGCTTATAGGCTCTGTGGTCACCAAGCATATCGGCGACGAATGCCACTTCTCCGAGTTCGCCGCAGCGCCACCAGAGCTCCATGTCCTGGAGGTACTGCCAGGCGGGATCCCAGCGACCGGCCTTGAAGAAGACGTCGGTACGGATGGTTGCGCCCGGCATCGCGACCATATTGTTGAGCAGCAGCAATTCCCGGAACGCCTCACCGCTGTTGCTGTAACTCCATCCGAAGCGGCGGCCGGGAATGGGATCACCCTCATAGGTGATCTGACGGAAACGGCCGTGGATCAGGGCAGGGTGGCGCATTGCCGCGCGCCCGATGGCGTGTAGCGCGCCCGGCGCGAGACGGTCGTCGGCATGCAGCGTGACGAGGTAATCGGCGTTCGCACCGGCGGTATAGGCGCGATTCCAGTTGTCCGTGCGCGGCACGGTGTCCGGGTGCAGGGCCGGCTTCAGCAGTGGAGACGAGTAGGATGCGATCATTTCCCGACTGCCGTCCGTGGAGCCGTTGTCGCAGATATGTACCTCGAAGTCAGGATAATCCTGTGCGAGAGCGCTATCGAGCGCCTCGGCAAGTGTCTCAACATTGTTGAAGCAGGGTATGATAATGGCGAGAGAGGGTAATTTGTTCAATGTCCCGGCTGTCATGGTGAACTCCCGTTTACTCGGTCTCTGATCCCGTGAACGCGTGTCGAGGAAGCAGAAGGGACCCGTCTCTTCCCCCCGTCGTCGACGCCTAGCCGGCAAGGGCCGTATCTGCGATCTTGACATCGAACACGTCACGCACCGGCAAAGTCCGGACATCCAAACCGTGCGCGACAACGCCATTCAGCATAGGGCAGACAAAAAGCAGACCGTTATGCGAGAGGCTCGCCCGGTTCTGCAGACTKTGGGCCAGAGCCAGATGAAAGACGGCGACGTTGCGGAAGGCATAGACGCCTGCCGATGCATTATCGGAAATGACGACCTTCTCCCGCGCTTCCAGCACCCGGCCATCATCTCCAATGCTAAGATAGCTGTATTGCGGATGGCGGGAGCCAAATGTCAGTGCAAGACCGCCGAGATTGGGGTCCGTTGCAAAAATTGCAGCAATGTCCGCATCGCTGTCGAACATGATGTCGCAGAGATCGACGACGACGGGCGCATCCGGAAAAGCGACGAGTGCCGCACCGGCCGCAGCACTCCAGGCCGCCCCGCCGCTCATTTCGGACAGCCAGACGATCCGCGCTGCCGGATAGCGTGTCAACAATGTTTCCCCGGCGTAGCGCCGCGATACGGGCTTGTCCCTTAGTACGAAAACAGGCACCGCGCCGCCGTTCCACCAAGCGCGCGCTTCCAGCGTGGCGCCGAGCAGTGTCGTCTCTTCCACCGGCATTTCCGCCTTCACCGAGCCGTCAGCCCGTTCAAAATCATTCCCGGCCATGGGAATGATGATGTTTAGCGGCGCTGTCGCGTCCGGTCTGGTGGCGACATCATGCATAGGCAGGCTCGCGGCCTTGCAGATATTCGGCCAGGTCCTCGGGTGTGCCAAGCCCATGCATGCTCCTGACGTCGATCTCGTAAACGCCGATGCGAGCGCCGTTGCGGATGGCGTAATTATAGGCGGGGCAGACATAGAACTCGTTGTTGGTGCGGTCGTTGTGCACCATCATGTCGAGCGCCCCCTTCATGAAATCGCCGGCGCGGCGGAAGAAGTAGATGCCGACCGTCGCCAGTTCGGAGATTGGCTGCTTTTCGGCAACCCTGAGCACGAAGCCTGCCGCATCGGTTTCGGCGAAGGACCATTTTGGATCGCGCTTCGGATCGCGGAAAACGAGGATCGACCCGTCGAGATCGCGCGACATGCAGTCGTCGATGAAATCGACGATGCGCATGTCCACCACCTGGTCTGAATTGGCGATGAGAAGGGGTGCCTCCTCGTCAAGGTGCTGGCGCGCCAGAAGAACGGTGCAGGCAGTGCCCTCGGTGACATGGTCGACCGAAACGACCTCGACACCCCGCGAGCGAAGCTCGGCCACCCCATCCGCCTGGCTGTCCAGATGTTCTCGCAGCAGCAAGACCGTCGGCTGTCCGCCCGGCGGCAGGGTATTTTCCAGCACGTGCTGGATCATCGGCCGGCCAAGCACATCGATGAAGGGCTTCGGGCGGGCGAAGCCGACCTTGGCAAAACGGCTGCCCCGGCCGGCGGCCGGCACCACCAGTTGCACGGGCCGTGTGGCCTGTGCGGAGGACAGGCGGCGTACGCCGTTCACCTCGAAATTCTCGATCATTTTCGGGTTGTAGAAGCTGTGGTAGCGATCCGCGGGAATGCTTGCGGAAACGACGCGGCCGCCATCCAGGATCACTTCGTTCAACGAGGAACTGACATAGTAGCGGTCTTCTACCGTGACACCGTGCCGCAAGGCGGCAGTCGCGGCCTTGAAGAAGATCTGGGCCTCGCGGAAATAGTAGAATCCGGCGATTGCCTTGTTGCTGATCACATCCTTCTCGGACGTACGGTTGACGAGACCGTCGTCGCCGAGCGTCGCATAGGACCAGCGCGGGTGGATCGTCTCGAAAGTGATGACGCCGGCATCTGCCTCGGCCGCCTCGAATTCCGCAATCACGGATGCAAGGCGGGTGTCGATGATCTGGTCGCTGTTGGCGATAACCAGCGGCTCAGTGGGATCGATCCTGTCGATGGCCATCAGGCAAGTGCAGAGCGCGCCAGCCGTCGGGCCTTTCAGCATCACCACCTCGGAGCGGCCGTTCGTGCTCAGGTCGAAGATCCGCTCATAGGAATATTTGACGGCATCCTGCTGGTCGACGACGAATAGGAAATGCGTGTCGCCGCCGAGCGACTTCAAGTTCTCGATGGCCCATAGGATCATCGGCTTTCCGGCGACTTCGATGAGGGGGCGCGGATAAGCATAGTCTTCCGGGCTGAAATGCGGGCTTGGACCCGTGGTGGGAAACAGGACGATCATGCCATCACCTCCGATACACGCTTGATCTCCGATACGATCCGGCCATGGATGACGTCGGCCGGCGTGCCGATCTGCATGACGTAAGCTCCGCTGTCGCGTGCGGCTTTCAGGCCGTATTCATTGTCCTCAAGGATCAGGCACTCATCCGGCCTCAGGCCGAAGCGCTCCATCGTCGTCACATACATTTCCGGATCCGGCTTGGCGCGGGTGACGTCCTCGTTGGAAACGATAAGGTCGATATATTCCATCAATCCGGCGCGCCGCATCATGGATTCGATGGTGACACGGATCGAATTCGAGCAGACGGCGATCTTGTAGCCATCGTGCTTGAGGCGGCTCAACGCATACTGATGAGCAAACACCGGCTTGCAGCGGGTGTAGATCAGCTCCATCGTATAGTCTTGCTTCAGCTCGTGGATCAGCTCGTTCAGCCCTTTCGGGAGGCCATTGGAACGAGAGAGGATCTCCAGCTTGCGACGGGTGGGCAGGCCATCGAACGTGGTCAGATGCGCCTGGCGGTCGATCGGCATGCCGAAAAGATCGAGCGCCCGGTTCAGCGCTTCATAATGCCATTCCTTGGCATCGATCAGCACGCCATCCATATCGAACAAAACAGCACGGATCATGTGACTTCCTCCTCAACCATCCAGGCAAAGCTCTGCTCGGCTGCATCGGGCAGATCGGTACAGATCATCAGCCGCTCGAGTGGAAGACCGCTCTTTGCAGCCTGCCGCAATTCGCCAGACCAGGCGGCCCAGGTCGCTTCATGCGCTCGCTTGTGCAGTTCCGGCGAAACCATCGCGACATATTTGCCGTGTCTGAGATCGTCGATCGCGCGTTCGATCGACGCCGGCTTCTCGGTGAATGAATCCACCCAGACACCCTGGCAGCGTTCGTAGAAGGACGGGTAGAGCTCGACCTCGCTGAAGCGGGTGAAGACGGGGATATCGCTGTCGAGATAAGGCCTGAGATCGGGAACCGAGGCGTCGAAAACGAAGGAGCGTTTCGTCACCCCATACTGTTCGAGCATCGCCACAAGGATCGGGCAGAGACCGTCAGCCTTTATGTTGATGGCCAGCCGTCCGGGGGTGCCATTTGCCGTATAGCACTCAAGAACGCGCTCGAAAGGCAGCGCCCCGGTTGTAGGAGGATCGTGTGAAATAACCAGTTCGCCATTCAGATCGCGAACATCGAGTTCGACGCCGTGTCCGGCTGCAAATGCCTTGTTGAATGCCCCTAAACTGTTCCGCTCATGGGGCGCATGCCACCAGCCGCGATGTGCGAGTATCATCATGATGATGCCCCTCAGACCAATCTTCATATGCATGATTGTAATTTCGTCTTAACTATGCAGAAGTGAGTATAAACCGTCAATATAGAATATACACCAAAGTTGTTACTTTGGTAACACATGCAAGGCGCGTAGTAGTGCAGAATTTACCTCGGTTTTAACTAAAAAGAATGTGTGACCATGGGCACATCTAGTGTTGCATCAACTGCAATCTCCGACACAGAAGAAGATCAGAAGCCACGCAGCGCGTCGACATCACGGGATGCACTGTGGGTGTCGGGCGCGCGCCTGGTGAGCCAATTCTGCGGCATCGGAACGCTGCTGGTCGCCGCTCGGGTCCTCTCTCCGGCCGAGGTCGGGATCTTTGCCATGGTCTCCTCGACTGTTTTGTTGCAATCAAAGATTGYCGAAGCCGGATGGAGTGAATATCTGATCGCTGCACCGCATGATAGGGAGCTGCCTGGCACTGTTCTTTATTGCGCGCTGGTGAGCGGCCTCGCCTTCACCGTTCTCGGCTTGCTCGGGCTTGCAGTTTCCCTTGTCTGGTTGGCGCCAACCGGATCAATTTTCCTCACCCTTCTTCTCCTGATTGCCACCATCGTTCCCGGCACCTTCATCATCTGCCAGAGTGGCGTGCTCGTGAGGGGGCGACGCCTCCGGGAACTTGCCTGTTACCAGTCGACTTCGGAATTTTCGGGTCTTGTCGTGACTGCCGGAGGGTTGCTGCTCGGCTGGGGTATCGTCGCGCTCGCGGCAGGACGGTGTTGCGTCGTGCTTGTTGCACTCCTTATGTCCACAAGCTTTGCGCGATGGCTTCCCCGGTTCGAATTCAAGCTTGCCACCGCCCGCGAGGCGCTCGCCTACTCCACGCGGCTGCTGGCATCGCGCCTGATGCAATTTGCGCAAAGTTATGGCGCGGAGTTCCTGATCGTGTTCTTCATCGGCGCTGCGGAAGTCGGCGTCTACAGGATGGCAAGCCGCATCGTCGGCGCCGTCACGGAACTGGTTTCCGAACCCGTGCGGATGCTGGCATGGAGCTACTTCTCGCGCCAACAGGGTGAAGCAGGTGGCGGTGTGGAGGGCCTCAGCCGCCTCACGGGACTGATCATGGCCGCGACKGCTTTTGCGGCACTTCCGGTCTTCATGGGCCTTGCCGTGATCTCGGAACAGCTCATCAGCACGCTGCTCGGCGCGCAGTGGCTCGCAGCGGCGCCGGTCCTCATCCTGCTGGCGGCTGCGCGCGGCATTGGCGTTATCCAGATGCTCAACGAGCCAGTACTCAGCATCATCGGTCGGGTCGCACTGCTGCCGCGCCTGAACATGCTGTTTACGGCAACCAGTCTCGCCTGCCTCGCGGTCGCGGGCTGGATCGGGCCGGAATTGCTCAATATCGCCGTCGCGCAAGTAGTGGCTGCGGCATTGACGACTGCCTTGTCCCTGTACTTCCTGCGGCGCGGCACAGGATTCCACTGGTCATCCTTGTTGCGTAGGATTTTCCCCGCCGGTCTGGGCGCCTGCGTCATGGTCGGTGCCGTCGGTCTGGCTCTCCATATGGCAGACGGCAGTCTGCATCTTCCCTTCGTGGATCTGTTGATGGGAGTTGCTGTCGGGGGCCTTGCCTATGCCGTCATTGCCTGGTCCAGCGGTCGCGCCTTGATGATGGAACTCAACCATGTGACGGGCGCGCGATAGCGGCACCGATGCGGCTGCCTGTTAAAGGCGAGCCTTCGTTGATCGTCTCAAGGCTCGAAAGCCGTTCCACCATGCAACTATATCTTTGCGAGGATCGACTTAATTCTCAAATGAGCGGGTGAGATCTGTCCGGGAAACCACCTGCCGATATTCTCGAAGGCTTYGTCGGCCGTGGTGGAGGGAGAGGGGCGTTCGGATCGATCCAGAGCAACGCGGGATGTATAGGCGGGCTTCGAACTTATGACGGCTGAGTGCGTTCTCATCTTGCGATAATTGACCCGCCGAATGAGGAAGCTGCCTATGACGGACATACGCACGCACGGATTCAAGACGAAGGCCGAGCTTGACGAGCATCTTGCCGATATCGAAGGGGCCACAGAGGCCGACGAGGCCAATTTGCCTCCGGTTGATATGGTGGAGGACGAGGAGGCCGTGGAACTTGCGAGATTGCAGGGGGAGCTGACATTGCTGCGCAGACGCCTCGCTCTCATCCGCGAGCAGGCGAATAGCGAGATCTCGCCACACGCCCAATGGAGAGATGCGAGTGCCCATGAGCGGCTTGGAAACTATCCCTGGTTGAAGCTCGCCGGCGCTATCCTCATCACTTTCCTGGCTGCAAGACGGTTGCGGTCGCTGCCGCTTTCGGGAATGGCGACGATGCCTTTCGCCCGTTCGCGCTTCGGCCGAGCGTGATCATGCTTTCTGAGTCTAAAAAGCTCAGTCAGTAGCCACCATGGGGCTGGAAGGCAGCCGGTGGTCGGTTTCGGAAATTTCGGGAAATGCCTCGCTTTGATGAACTCGAGGGAGGGCGGCTCTTTAATCCAGCGAACTGCAATTGAGAATGATTGCATCCTTGTGCCAACGAGGATGCTTCAAATCGCTATCCGACGTCTGTATCCCTTAGTCTTCCGCTAACCCAAAGTTGTCATGGAGTGCCAAACCCTCGACGGCGGACAGCTATCAAATCCGATCCTGTGCGAATTGCTCAGCGCCCTCGACCGGCTGCAGCCAAGGTTCTCGGCGCTTGATCCAGAGCTCATAAKTGGGCTTGAGGCCGGTCGGCGCGTCCTGAAGGGTTCCGAGTTTGATCTCGGCCTCGTCTGCGTCGTAGGCAAAGACCCTCGAACCACAGGTGGGGCAGAAGCGGCGGCCCCGATGATCTGCGGTTTCCCCGGTGGTTTTGAAGGCGGCCGTCTGCCAGATCGCGTAATAGGTAAAGGCTGCGCCGCTCTCCTGTCGGCAGTCGGTGCAATGGCAAAGGCCGATGCGCTTGGGTTCGCCCTCCAACTGATAGCGCACCTTGCCGCAATTGCAGCTACCGTGCCGTATGGTCATTTAAGGCCCTCCTTAATGTTTCACCCTGAAGGGCGGTTGATCGTCGTCGAAATTGCCGTTGCTCAAACTGTCGTAGCGATTGAGGCTCGGCTCGCCGCCTCGGGTGCCGAAGGGCGTCAGCTGCACCATCATTTCCTTGGCGCGGTCGATCGCATCTTCTTCGCTCAGCGCGGCCGCCTCGGGAAGGCGCACCGTCAGTCGTTCGCCGGCATCGCCAACGAAATCGACGTGCCAAGCCTCTTGCTGATGGGTTACCTTTGCCTCGTTTAGATGCATTGAAACCTCCCTTCGGGCTTTCCGCTGGTTTCGCTTCTCTMGCGGCGTGGAGATTCACTGTATCAACTGATATGCTGGCGATTGGTTCCGGAGCCTTCCCTCCTTCGGTTGTGCACCGAAGGGTGCCGTCGGCGTGGTTCACCCAAGGCTGCACTCTACTGGAATCTGCCGAAGAATATGTGCGTTCGTGAGGAGCAGTGGTCGACACGGCTTTGGCTTGGGTCTCACGTCGAGATGCTTGACGCATCTATTTGCAGTCCTCTGCGTTCACTTCGAGGACCACATCTTTGTTCGAACCCTTGAAAGGAACGCATATGAGTTTTCCAGCACCGACAAGCAATGATCCCACGCGTCGTTTTCAGGACGCGACCGATGCTGCCCGCGTTGCCCTGGAGGCGCTTATCGCCGATGCTAACGCCGCGGGTTGGGGCACGGATGAAATGGCCGTTGCGCTGGTTGAGGCGGCACGGTCTCTCAAGGACGCAAACGCCAGAGATCCAGATCCTGCCAACGATCCGCCAATCAGCGATATCGATGCGAAGCAAGGACAGATTGGACGTGGCGAGTTATTTGATTGAGCGACGACCCGGCGGTGGCTTGCAACAGGACGAGCGATTTAATCTGGCACGAAGTTGTCTCATCAGATCCTGATCTGCAGTAGACCACCTCGGGCCACCTGTCTGCCGTGGCACCAGAACGGATGGATCATGTCACTGATGGTCAGGACATCGGCGCATGGAACAAGGGGGCACGATCCTTCGTTGGCAGCGAGCCCGACGAAGGCCAGTCTTGTCAGGGATCTCGTGCCTGCGAGCAGATCTTCGTCATCGACGCTGATGTCCACCAATAGCACTTCCGGCGCCCGCACGGAGCAATCGACTGCTTCCCGAGCGATTGTCGTCACCGACGTGCTTGCTCCGATATAGAATGCCATAATTGTATTGTTATCGAAGTCGGCGATGGCGGGAACGAGCAGATTTGCGGGCAGGGCCGTCAGCGTATCGCGTGTACCGTCAAACCGATGCCCCGACGCGTCCTCGCCTGCGAGACTGCGATTTCCCGAAAACTGGTAGAAGACCTCGCGTCGAGTCAGATATTCGACCGTCCAGCGACCGGAATGGTCTGTTGCATTTGGGGTCGCGAGCGCCTCGATCTCCGAGACGACTTCATGGAAGGTGGTGCGAGCGTCGGCCATGACAATTCTCCTTGAGGGGACAAAGGCGGCCGGGCGGTGAATGTTCCTGCCGGAAGAGAATAACTTCCGATGCTGGCGTGGMAACCGATGGCCGCAACATGACGCGGTGCTTTCGGTATGGTACCGTTGAAAGGCGCAAACAGTGCCATCATATTGACGCAGTGGGCGTTAACCTTTGACGACGAAAGGAGATGAGCATGGCCGGACACGATAGCTACTATATCGAGATCACCACGCGTCTTCGATCGGTACGATCCTTCTGCGACTTCCTGTCGAGCGGCGGTACTGTCGGCGTTGCTCCGGCAGACGGCTCACGCTACGGCGATGTCACCACCGATCTGCTTGCAAGAACGCGCAAGGAAGCAGAGGCTCTCGATCGCATGCGTCGTCAACTTTTTCCGGAACGTGCGGACGAAGAGGTTTCGCCGGCACTCTATAATTGCGGACTCACGGGCTCCCGCCGGTCTCATAAGGCAGGTCGAGCTCAATCATGACGGGCGCATGATCGCTCCTGTGGTCCCAGCCTCGTGGAGTGTGTCGGACGCCGTCAGAGAAGATGCCCAGCGACATCGGGACTCCGAAGAACATGATCGACCCGCGTCGGCGCGTCCTGTGCGAATGAGTTTCTCCAGTATTTACAGAAGATTGAGAAGTCACTGAGACCATCAGACGGGTGAGGCGGACCGGAGAGGTTGGGTGCTCGTCTGCCATTTCGTTAGCCGTGGCGAGAAACCGGAAAAATCGCCATGTTCACCATCCCTATCACGTCCGGTTGACACGGTCCGCGCTCGGCGAAGGGAATGTGCGCGACTTCAGAAAGTTCCCGTTGCGCTGTCGTCGAGGCGGATCAGGCTACCTTGCAATGCCGGTATGCCTTTCTTATTTACCTCACATCACCGCTATCGATTGGGTAACAACCCACAGGACGACGAGGTCTCCTTTTGAAAAGGAGATGCGCGGTCTGGCCAAGATTTTCGCAAATATCGACCATTGGCTGGTTCAGCACACATTGCAGCCGCGCTGATGCAGCGCGGTGGTAAAGCATGATCTTGTGCTCCGTCCATCGAGGGCTGCCTTCGATTGCGCAATTGTCGCAGAACGAATGCCGAGGATTTGCCAGGCGAGCTGGCCCCAAAACATCATCCGCAAGGAGAAAATATGCAAGTCATTGTCAGAGACAACAATGTTGAACAGGCGCTCCGCGCCCTGAAGAAGAAAATGCAACGCGAAGGGCTATTTCGCGAAATGAAGGAGCGTCGGGCCTATGAGAAGCCCTCTGAGCGGCGTGTCCGCGAAAAAGCCCAGGCAATTGCCCGGCAGCGCAAGGCTGCACGCAAGAAGATGCAACGCGAAGGGCTTCTGCCGACCGCAAGACGCCGCGCGTCCGCACGCCGATAATTGCAGCGCCGCCGTCATATGCCGGCGGCCCTTTGTTCTGGCTCTCTGTTCTGGAAAGGCACATCATGGAAGAGTTGCGTAGTTTGACGGTTTCCGATGATCGGCTTGACGATTGCCGTGAGGCTATCGGACCGGATCTGCAGGACCTGATCGATGCCATCGTCGCCTCCGGCTTCACCATCGAGGAAACGTTGATTGCGATCAGCGAACTGGTGGCGGAAGATTTCGCCTCCGTGATGAAGCTCCGGAGCGTTCACTGAGGCGGAAGATCGGTCAGCGGTTGCGTGCACGCCGGAATCAGGCTCTCTCAGAGGCGTTCTAGGTTCCAACTACTCAAGCGCGCGATGCGCGATCGTGAGGCGGTGCATCACGGATGGCGCTCACTTCTTCTTCTCCATCGAGCGCGTTTTGCATTTCCTCAAGAACCCGAATGAGCTGCGACGTCGAGGACGCTGTATCGTCAGAAGGGACTGTGTCCGAAGCAATATTGGCGGGCGTTTTCTGGCCCGTTCGCGACAGCACCGGTAGCAGGGTTACGACGAGTGCGGCGAAGAACTTCTTTCGCCGTTCGGCGACTTCCGCCAGCACGAAACAGAGGATGAAGCAGACGACGAGCAGGGCCGCTGCCATCGGAATATGCTCCTCCACAGGATGCAGGAAGGACGCAAACATGAGGATGAGCGGCTGGTGGACAAGATAGAGCGTAAAGCTGCCGCCGGCCAGCCATTTGATCGCCGGGCCTATTTTCTCGAACAGTACCGGAGCCTGGTTAAGCAGTGATGCGGCGCCGATGAGGTGCAGGACGACGGCAACGCCGATGAGATTGAAGTAGACGAAATTGATCGCTTCTTGAGACAGTGACCAAGTCTCGTACATGTTGGTCGCAGCGCGATCGGAGAAAAATTTCAGGCTGATGAAGAGCGCGACCGATGTGCCGATCATTGCGATGGAGATGGGGCGCCGAAATGGTGGACGTTCGATGACGCACTTCATCGTCAACCAGCCCATGAKCCACAGCGGCATATACATCAGGATTTTTGGGCCAGCGATAGCGGCCCAAAGGCACAGCAACGGTGTTTTCGCGCGCCGCGGCGAAAACGCGAACAGCCCGAAGAACAGGTAGTACTGAACTTCGAAGCCGAGAGACCAGTAAGGTTCGCCGCTGCCAAAAACGGCATGTGCAAACCACAACTGATTGGTGAAGGTCACGTAGGCGAGTGCGGCTTCGACCGACACGGGAGCGAAAAATCCGGTGTTGATGAAATCATAGTAGAAGGCGTTCGTATGCATCCCGATGCTGTCTGMCACGAAAATCACCGCGATCGCCAGCAGAGCGACGGGCATTATTCGGGCGAGGCGGGCGACGAGGTATACGCGCCATTCCTTTTCGCTCACCTGCCCAACGTAACTGATGACAAATCCGGAGAGAACGAAGAAAACCGCCACTGCTTCCCGTCCCCAACCCAGAGGTCCGATCTTGATGGAGGGGAGCAGGAAGACATGCGCATGGGAGAGAAATACGACAACGGCTGCGCCCAGCCGCAGCAAATCAAGATAGATGGAAAGATTGCCGTCAATCTTCCTGGCTTCGATCGCGCCCATGACTGATTTCCCGTCGGATGACAAAGCGTATGTTCAGCTTGGAGTCGCTTTGTCAGGAACTGATTTCTGCGCTGATGCGCGAAGGCGCTATTCGATCAAGCAAACCTGTAAAATTGTTTACTGAATAAGCTCAAATATTGAATAAGCGGCTGATATCGGAAGAAATATCTCGCATTGCGAGAGTATGTCACTCGCTACAACCGCATCGCCCAGGTGGTCGCGTATTCGGACAGCCGCCGCAGATGGTCATCGGCGGAATAGCCGGAGATCTTCTTTCGTGGCTTGAGATCGTGGTCGCCATCTTCCAGCCAGAGGAGATCGATATGATCTGAGAGCGTATACGATTCGACTTCTTCCTTTGATCCGAAGGGATCACGCGTTCCCTGGCAGATCAAAGTGGGCGTGCGCAGGTTTTCCAGATGCGCGGTGCGAAGCTGATCCAGCCTTCCCGGTGGGTGAAACGGATATCCGAGGCAAAGCAGGCCCCGGACTTTCTTCGCCGTAAAACTCTCATCGGCGATCATGCTTGCGACACGGCCTCCCATCGACTTACCACCGATGATCAGTTTGCCGGCGTCCAGTTCGCCGATCGCGGTGCGATACTCGCCGAGAAGATGGTCGGCGCGCAGCGGAGGTTTGACCGCTCCGGTCAGGCGACGCTGCGCCATATAGGCGAACTCGAAGCGTGCTACCCTGAAACCGCCGTCTGCGAGCGCTTTCGATAGAACCGTCATCGACGCGGAATCCATCGCTCCGCCAGCGCCATGCGCAAGGAGAATTGTTAGGCTGGCTGTTTCCGGTCCCGTAATCAAAAAGCTTGTCATTATTTTCCCGCATACTCTTATTTTTGAGCTCACCCTATGGACTGCATCACTCTGTGGGTGCAGGCACGACTTTAGCAAGAACATGGCTCTTCAGTCGAATGGCAGCTCTCGATGTCTTGCCGCGTTTGAATCATAGACAAACCGACAATCGCAGGCGGCAATCTGCCTGTCATTCCTGAGATACCAATGGTAAGGGAGCCTTACGAATAATATCATTGTTCCAGGTGTCTCTTGAACACAGTTTGGCAAAAGGCCAGGATCGAAGCGCCACCGCTGACCGATAGCGCGCGGGCAGTGCTGAGAACCATCGCAGGCAGCGGTCCGGCGACCAGGCCGCAACTCAGTGCGGCCCTCATGTTCTCTAAGCCGACCATGTCTGCGGCTGTCAGCGAGCTTGAACGTTTCGATCTTCTCGCGCCCGCCGGCATCAATCGCGGCTCGGTCGGGCGCACGTCCGTTGCTTACGGGCTTGGCCCCAAAGCCGGCTTCGTTGTCGGGATCGACTGCGGCACGACACATATCAATGCCGTCGCGCGCGGTCTCGATGGCATCACCTTAGCGACTGTGGAGCAGCCGCTCATCGACAAATCAGCTGATGAGCGCTTCMTTGCGGTGGAAGAAGTGATCGCCCGACTGCTTTCGCAGTTCGAGGCACAATCCATGCCGTTGCGTGCTTTGGTTATCGCGCTTCCGAATATCATTTCGGCGTCGCTCGACAGAATGCCCGGGCGCGAGGTGCTGATCCCGGTTCTGGAGCGTCTTCACGCGACCTATGGGGCACCTGTCCTGCTGGAAAACAACGTCAATTGTGCCGCGCTCGCCGAATATCACGAGGGCGCGGCAAAAGATCATTCCTTTGCGATCTACATGCAGATCGGCGTGAAGACCGGCATGGGCATCGTTCTGGACGGGCGTCTGTTTCGTGGCTTCAAGGGCGGCGCGGGTGAAATCGGCCATCTGCCATTTCCCTGGTCAGAGCGGGAGCAACCGAAATGGCAGCAAGTCGAAACTTATATGGGGTCGGCATCCCTCCTGGAGCGTACAATCGCCAGATGGCCGGCCGACGAAGGCAAGCCGCCGGAAAGTGCTAGCGAGCTGTTTGCTCGTGCGGGGCAGTCGCCGACCGCACGCGCCTTCGTCGAGCAGCATGCGCGTGACATCGGCAATCTTGCCGCTGCCTGTGTCAGTGTTCTCGATCCGCAGCTCATCGTCCTTGGTGGCGGCGTGGGGCAGAACCCACTGCTGTTGCCGGGGGTCAGGAATGTCGTGAAGGAATTGTGCTGGCCCGTAGAGGTCGTGAATGGCCGCTTGTCTAATCAGGCGACCGTGCTCGGCGCCGTGCGTCTCGCCATGGACTATGCGATGGCAAGACTGCTCGGGGAGGAGGGAAAACCCGCCTATCTCTATTCCGATGCGCAGACATCGGATCAGGTCAGCGCCTGATCTCTTTAGACGCCGCGTTTCGTGTCCGTCTGACGATAGCGGAATTCGCAGACGGGCAGGCCGGCTTCTTCCGACAATGTAGCGATGAAGAGTTGCGCCGGGAGGGCCTGCAGGATGGCATCGCCGATGCCTTCCGAAAAGGCGGGAACATGGATAACGACTAGATTGTCGGCTTCGACCACGTCCTCGCGAGCGGTCACCAGAACCGAGGGAATGCCGAAGGTGGCCAGATCCTGAGCGAGTTTGACCTCACGGCCGTTGCCGAAGAGCAGCACACCACTATCCTTGTCGTTCGGCTCCATCGGTCCATGCAGGAAGTTCAGCGTGTCCCAATCCTGGGCCGAAACGCGGGCCGCCTCGCGAATGAGCAGGGCCGCATATCCCGCCGTGCCGAGCGCAACACCGGCGCCAACGCAGTCGATGGACTTCTTGCCGGCCAGAAGTCTGGCCGCCTTGTCGGCTTGCGCCCGCGTTTGCTTGAGTACGGCTTCAGCCCTGGCCGAAATCTCGGCCCAGTTCGTGCCTGCAGGGCGCCCGGCCTTGTCTGCCACAAGGGCTGCGCTTAGGAGCGAACCGAGGTAGCTCGTCGTGTTCGGGCCGCTGTCGGTGCCGCTTTCAGTGGCGATCATATGCTTGACCACTCGCGAGATCGGCGTGCCGTCTGACTTGGCGATGCCATAGGAGTTGGCCAAGGGGCGAAGCTCCATCGCGCGCGCAGGCTCCTCACTGCGGCCAGAGGCGGAAAATGCGATATAGGCACCGCCCGCATCGATCGATGCATCATAGAGATCGGTGCCCGGCAGGGCGAAGGCCCGCAGGCCCTGTGCGCGCATCTGAGCGGCAGCCGCGACGGCGGCATAGAGGCTGGCACCGATGCCGACCAGAACTGTCGGCCCGGCTTTTATCGGCTCGACATCCAGTGTCTCAATCCGCGTGGAGACGGTCCGGAAGCAGGTATTGAGGGCGGCTGGCTGCAGCGCGATCGCCTCGCGATAGGGCACTCTGTCTGTCATGATCATTCCCATATGTGTAGAGGTGGTGACCGGATAGATGGCTCCGGTCACCTGCTTTGGTGCATCTCTCAATCGAGCTTCATGTAGTCGGCAAAGCGGGCAGCATCATTGATGGTGACCTTGTCGAGCTTGTTTTCGCCGAGGCCCCACTTCTCGAAGATTTTGGCATAGCTTCCGTCATCGATCATCGACTGCATGGTTGCGGCAAGCGCATCGCGAAGCTCCGGGCTCTCCTTGCTGACGAGCATCGCCTGKTAGCCGACKGCATATTGAGCGCCCGTGATGAGCTCCAGTTTCTTGTTGCTTTCCGGCTGGTGCTGCAGGCTGTAGGCGGCGACACCGGTCGTATCCATGGAAAGATCGACGCGGCCGCTCTGGAGAGCGATCTTGATCTGGTCGTTCGACGGGAACTGCATGACGTTGAGCGGCCTGTCAGCCGGGCACAGGCCCTTCTGCTTGTCGAGAAGCTGAAGAGGGATCGATCCCTGGACGGCGCCGGCATTCAGACCGCAGGCATCCTTCAGCTTGTGCACGCCCTTGGGATTACCTTCGAGAACGATGATGCTGGTGCCTTCAAGCATGTAGTTGACCACATCGACGATCTTTTCGCGCTCGGCGAAATCGCCGAAAGCCGACATGCCCATGTCGAAACGGCCGGCCTGGATGCCCGGAATGATGCTGGCGAACTGCGCCGGCATGTCAGTGAACTTGACGCCGAGGCGTGCGCCCATTTCCTCGCGAAGCTCGCGCTCGAGGCCGATGATCGTCTTGTTGTCTTCGCCGTAAAAGTCATAGGGGGGCGTTTGTGGCTCGGTACCGTTCTTGATCTCGCCGGCCGATTTGATCTTCTCCGGCAACATATCGTGCAGCTTCTGATCGACGCCGGCCGCAAAGGCGGTGCTGTTGGCAAGTATGGCTGCAGCTGCGATCATGATCGCCAGATTGGTCTTCCCTGTCATGTCATTCCCCTTTTCTTGATGCACGTGGAGGACGTGCGGCCTTTTGCTCTGGTGCCTGCCCGCGGTCAGTGCATCCGTCGCAAGAATGCTTGGGTTCGTTCCTGTCTCGGATTGTCGAGGACCTCGCGTGCCGGTCCCTCCTCGACGACAACGCCCTGATCCATGAAGACCACGCGGTCGGCGACCTCGCGGGCGAAGGTGAGTTCGTGAGTGACGACGATCATCGTCATGCCGTCGGAAGCGAGCTTGCGCATGACACCAAGCACTTCGCCGACAAGTTCGGGGTCGAGTGCGGAGGTGGGTTCGTCGAAAAGCATGAGCTTCGGGTTCATGGCGAGCGCCCGGGCGATTGCCACGCGCTGCTGCTGTCCTCCGGACAATTGATAGGGGTATGCGTCGCCGCGCCCCTCAAGGTCCACCATCTTCAAAAGTTTCCGGGCGTCGGTGTGCGCCTCTTCACCCGTCAGGCCGCGATTGAGGATCGGTGCCTGGGAAATGTTGGTCAGGGCATCTTGATGAGCAAAGAGATTGAAGCGCTGGAACACCATGCCGATGTCACGACGCTGGACCGCCAGCTCCTTGCCACTCATTTCATGCAGCGTGCCGCCGCGCTCGCGATAGCCGATGAGCTGGCCATCGACGAGAATGCGGCCGCTCGTCATCCGCTCCAGATGGTTGATGCACCGAAGAAAGGTCGATTTGCCACTGCCAGAAGGTCCAAGCAGGCAGACGACCTCTCCTTTTTTGACCGAGAGATTGATGCCTTTGAGTACTTCGAGTGAGCCGAAAGACTTGTGGACGTCGATCGCCTCGATGATGGGCGAGGTTGGGGAGGGGGTGCTGAGGGCGCTCATCCGTTTCTCCCGTCGGCGCGCATGAGGCGAAGAGCGCTCCGCCAGAGGCCGGGCGCCTGTTGTGYCGATTTTCCGAGACGTCGCTCGATGAGGTATTGGATGGCCGACGCTACCGTCGTCATGACGAGGTACCAAATGCTTGCCACAATCAGCAGCTCGATGATCAGGAAGTTTCGCGCGTAGATGTTCTGCGCGCGGGTCAACAGATCCTGGGCCGCGACGACCGAAACGAGCGAGGTCGTCTTCAGCATGGAGATCGTCTGATTGCCGATCGGCGGAATGATGACGCGAAGCGCCTGCGGAAAGATGATCCGCACCATGGATTGGGCCGGCGTATAGCCGAGTGCCTTGGCAGCTTCATGCTGGCCGCTGTCGACTGCAAGTAACCCGCCGCGAATGATCTCCGCCATATAGGCCGCCTCGTTGAGGCTGAGGGCGAGCAGCGCGGCGACGAAAGCGGTCACGATCACATTGGTGTCGAGGTGAAACGAGCCGATGTCGATGCTCGGGATGAAGAGCTGGATGTTGAACCAGAAGATGATCTGGACGAGCAACGGTGTGCCGCGAAAGAACCAGATATAAAGGCTCGCAAAGCCTGATAGGACGGGGTTGGGCGAAAGCCGCATGGTTGCGAGGATCGCGCCAGCCACGATACTGATGACCATCGACAGGACGGTAAAGAGGATTGTCAGCCTGATGCCGTCAAGGATCGTCTCGTCGAAGAGATATTGCGGAATGGCAGACCAAGTGACGTGCCGGCTCGTGCCCACCATGAATATCAGCAGAGCGACGATGGCTATGAGAAGGGCCGCTGCTACGCGCTGCCCCCAGTTTCTCGCCGGGATGATCTTCTGTGGCGTCATGCAGMTCTCCCGTCATTGTCGGCTTTCAGCACTCCACCGGCATGCGGCAATGGCAAATCCTCAGGCAGGCCGCCGGCGTTCAGTTTCCGCGCGAGCGCGATGGCTCCGAAAACGGGCGGATCTCTCAGCAGCGTCAGCTCCATGTCGGGTAGTCGGTGGGCGAGGGCGGCTTGGAAGGCGGAAAGCAGCCGGGGCTGGTTGATGATGACGCCGCCTCCGGTCACGACGGCGTTCTGCGGCGCACCGCGTGCGACGAGCTGCTCGACAAGCCGGGAAAGCGAAGCGCCCGCGTCGGTGATGACCTTGCCGCCGATCTTCGAGCCGCCTTCGGCCGCTTCGAAAACCAGGGGTGCGAATTGTCCGATACCGGCGGCGGTCCCGAACTCCGCAAGTGCGCGGCCGATCTCGATCGGCGAGGAGATAGACAGCGCATCAAGAAGGGTTTGACCGAGTGGATCCAGCGTGTTGCCCTCGTCAAGCGACAGGCGAACGGAACGGGCCGCTTCGCGGACCAGCCCGCTAGCACTTCCCTCGTCGCCAAGATACCAGCCCCATCCGCCGGCCGCGATCATCCGCCTCTGCTGATCGCGAGAGACCGCTATCGACCCCGTGCCGCTGATGACCGAAATGCCGCTTGTCTTGCCGGAGGCCGGCAGCAGCAGTTCGGAATCATTGAGCACGAGAACATTGCCCGTCAGCAGCTGTGAAAGTCTCGCCTGAAGCGCAAGCCGGTCCTCGTCACTGTCGCATCCGTGTGCGCCGACGACCGTTGCCGTCGGCATCGATTCGCCAGCCGTTGCGAGAATCAATGAAGCAAGAGCTCTGGCATCCGAATCGTGATCGGTCCTGCCGCGCCATTCCGTCGTCAGCACATGCCTTTCGCCAACGACGCCGCCATTTTCCTCAGTGAGGATCTGCGTCTTGGTGCCTCCGATATCAATACCAGCAATCATTTGTATCCATCCATTTGTTAGGCAACTTACCTAATTAAAATGCATGCGCAAGCGTTAATTTTGCCTGCAGCGCTGTAGTCGGCCCTCGAGGAGCGGTGAACATGGGGTGGAAGGCTTTGATTTTATGGGCGAAGTTCTTGCTGAATTCGGCCAGGGGCAGGAGATTTAGCGGATGGGTTTCCGCCGCTCATGGAGCCATTTTTTTGCCTCACGAGCCCCGCGTTAACGATTTGTTAACCATGAAGCAGCTACTGCTTTTAAATCGAAATTAACCAAGTTTACTAACGTGTTAACTGACGCACGCTCCATTCGTATCAAAGGCAGGTCGTTTCTGGCGGTCGTGCTCACACCGGATCTGCCGTTCGAGGATTGGCTCACGCGGCTTGACGACCTCGCTGCACGCTCTGCCGGGTTCTTTCTTGGCAGGCCTGTCGTTCTCGATGTGAGCGAGCTCTCTCTCGACCGCGCCGCATTGAAAGCGATGGTTGCAGCTCTCGGCGAGCGTGGCGTGAGGGTTATGGGTATCGAAGGCGCACGGCCATCGCAGCTCGACGCCAGCATGCCGCCGGGCATGGTCGGAGGTCGCCCCGCGGCTGACGTAGAAATGCCCGCAGCTGATGCCCAGGCTGAAGCGCAGAAGCCACGCAAGGCGGAGCCTGCGGAGGTTCGTCGGGAGGTTGCTGCGCCATCGGTTGTGCGCGCTGCTCCGTCGTCGCTGGTTCTGCACGAGCCTGTGCGTTCCGGCCAGTCGATCGTGTTTCCGGAAGGCGACGTGACGGTCATCGGATCTATCGCTTCGGGAGCGGAGGTGATCGCTGGTGGCTCGATCCATGTTTATGGCGCGCTTCGCGGACGGGCGCTCGCCGGATCGATCGGCAATTCGGCGGCGCGAATTTTCTGCCGCAAACTGGAGGCCGAGCTTCTGGCGATCGACGGGATTTACAAGACGGCAGACGATCTGCCGGCAAACTTGCGCGGTCAGCCTGCGCAATTGTGGCTTGAGGACGACGCGATCATGGCATCGCGACTGGTCTAACAGGGTGAATGGTTGAAACAGGAGAGGGATATGGGAAAAGTCATTGTTGTAACCTCGGGTAAAGGTGGCGTTGGCAAGACAACCTCGACTGCAGCGTTGGGGGCGGCGCTGGCGCAAAGGAACGAGAAGGTCGTCGTCGTCGACTTCGACGTCGGCCTTCGCAACCTCGATCTCGTCATGGGCGCTGAGCGTCGTGTCGTCTATGACATGATCAATGTCATCCAGGGCGAGGCGAAGCTGACCCAGGCGCTGATCCGCGACAAGCGGTTGGAAACGCTGTTTCTACTGCCCGCATCGCAGACTCGCGATAAGGATTGCCTCACCGCTGAAGGTGTCGAGCGCGTCGTCAACGAATTGAAGACGCATTTCGACTGGGTTATCTGCGACAGCCCCGCCGGCATCGAGCGCGGCGCAACGCTTGCGATGCGCCATGCCGATATCGCCGTCATCGTCACCAATCCGGAAGTCTCCTCGGTGCGCGATGCCGATCGCATCATCGGTCTTCTGGATGCCAAGACGGAAAAGGCAGAAAGAGGCGAGCGCATTGAAAAGCACCTGCTTCTGACCCGCTACGATGTCACCCGCGCCGAACGCGGCGATATGCTGAAGGTGGATGACGTGCTCGAGATCCTGTCGATCCCGCTGCTCGGCATCATTCCGGAAAGCATGGATGTGCTGCGCGCTTCCAACCTCGGCGCTCCGGTCACGCTTGCGGACCAGAATAGCGCCCCGGCAAGGGCCTATTTCGAAGCGGTCCGTCGCCTTYCGGGCGAAGTTCTCCCGGTGACGGTACCCGGCGAGAAGCGCGGCCTGTTCGGCAAGATCTTCGGACGGAGGGCAGCATGAGCGTATTTGATTTCTTTCAGAAGAAGAAAACTGCGCCGATCGCGCGCGAGCGCCTGCAACTGCTGCTAGCGCACGAACGCGTGTCCCCCGGCTCGGATCTCGTGTCTCTTCTCAGAGAGGAGATCCTCGCGGTTATCGCCAAACACGTCGAAATCGAAGGTGATCGCCTGCAGATAAGGATCGATCGCGGCGAGAATTTTTCGATTCTCGAAATCGATGTGGAGATTCCAGCCAAGGCCGCTCGGGCGGCTTGAGCTTCGAATGCAGGTATCCGGGAGACGGAAATGCTTCCCGGATACAACTCGGCGATCATCGGGTGAACCGCAGGCGCGGTCAGTCGTTTCCAGGGTTTTGGCGCTACAGAATCACCGGCGATAGACCGCGGTCCGCGCGGAACGCCTTGAAACTGCTGAGTGCCCGCAGCGAGCGGCCGTCATCAATGGCGGCAAGATCGAGAATGACGGCGTTGGCGATCGTCATGGGAACGACAAGAGACTGCGATTCGCCAGCTTCGCCACGGGAAACCGAGATCTGCCGATCGGGCGCGGGGTCGATGCGGGCGCTGAGCAGATCAGTCAGTGCCAGAACCTTGGCGCCTCCTTCGGCTGCGACCTTCCTGATCTGATGGATGAGTGGTGAAGCCTTGCGGAAGGCGAAGAGCCAGACGACATCGCCCGGTCCCAACGTCGCCAGCGCTTCAGCGATCAGGTGCATCTGGCTCCCGAGATCGATTGACGGATAGCCAGACCGATTGAGCCTGAGTGCGATGAGTGAGGAAAGGGCGGCGGAATGACCGCGCCCGAAGACAAACACCCGGCGACAATCGCGCAACACTTCAGAAAACCCCCTGACATCGGCGTCCGCTACAGCGTTTCTGACCTGCTGAAGTGCAGCAATTTCACTGTCGAGCACAGAGGAAAGGACACCGCCTTCCTCCGCCCGGACGAGACGGGCGGCCATGCGGGCGGCCGGGCTTTCGAAATCGCCGCCACCTTCGATGAGATTGGCCTGCAGGAAAGTCCTGAATTCAGGATAGCCCTTGAAACCGAGACGGCGCGCCAGCCGTACGGCCGAAGCCGGATGCACACCGGCGCGGAAGGAGACAGTCTTGCCGTTTTCCATCGCTGCGCGGATCGGGTCCTGCATCATCACGTCGAGAAGGCGTGTGTCGGMCTCGGTGAGCTTTGTCGAATTGCGGCTGATAAGATCGCCGAGAAGTTGCGGAATTTCGTTCGGTCTTTCCATCGCATCACGTCTCATGGAGCAGCTTTTCGGGGCCGGGACCAGTCAGCGGCGTCTAAATTCGGCGATCTCCAGCTGAAAGATCGACGCGGCTCCCGCTCTGGTTATCGAAAAACACGGCCCGGTCAAGGTCGCACGTGACCCAGAAGTTGTCGGCGTGGCGTGGCACGTCCTTGCGGGGACTGATGAGCGTAATGCGTCCGGCTGGACTGTCACAGTGCAGGATCATATCAGAACCTGTCATTTCAGACAGCATAAGCCGAGCGGGCAGGGCAGGCTCACGCGGCTTTTCGGCGCGGATCGCCATGCATTCGGGCCTCAGCCCAGCCGTCAAGTTTGCTCGGCCCTGCCAGCCGGGGAGATGTTCGACAGGCAGGAAATTCATCGCGGGAACGCCGAGGAAACCAGCAACAAAGCGGTTCTGCGGCTGGTCGTAGATCGCTTCCGGTGTGTCGAACTGCAAGAGGTCGCCATCCTTCATCACGGCAATCCTGTCGGCCAACGAAAGCGCCTCGGTCTGATCATGCGTGACATAGACGATGGTGGCGCCGAGCTGGCGATGCAACTCCTTGATCTCGGTGCGCATTGCAATGCGCAGTGCGTTGTCGAGGTTCGACAGCGGCTCGTCCATCAGGAAGATGGAGCTGTTGCGCGCCATGGCGCGGCCCATCGCCACACGCTGACGCTGGCCGCCGGACAGCGCGCCCGGCTTGYGATCAAGATAGGCTTCGAGCTGCAGCGTTCTGGCCACATTTTGGGCGCGCGCATTGCGTTCGGCTTTCGGCATGCCGCGCAGTTCCAAACCGAAAGCGATATTCTCGCGCACCGTCATATGCGGATAGAGCGCGTAGTTCTGGAAGATCATGGCGATGTCACGATCCTGCGGGGCGAGATCATTTGCTCGCTTTCCACCTATTTCGATATCGCCCTGTTCGCAGCGTTCCAGGCCGGCAATCAGGCGCAACAACGTGGACTTGCCGCAGCCGGACGGGCCGACGATGACGATGAATTCGCCTGATTTGATATCCATGGAAACGCCATGCAGGATTTCCGGCCCGCCGGGATAGGATTTCCTGATGTCTCGAAGGATGATGCCGCTCATTGGGCGGCCTCTGCCCGGAAGCGGTCGCGAATGGCGATTGCAAGGCTAGGCCTGTCCGTCGTGAAGACCTTGATGCCGAGCGCCAGCACCTTCTCGATCTGTCTGGCCGAATGGGCAGCCCAGCAGCCGAAATCGAGCCCGGCGTTCTCGATCTCGGCCATCAATATGGAATCGGCCGTATCAACATGGACGCCGAGTTCGGGGATGTCGTGAGCTTTGGCGACTTCGATGACAGCTGCTGGTCCGAGCTGACGCAAGACCGGCGGGCTGACGAGCCAGAGTTTTGGCCGGCTGGTAGCCGCCGAAAGCGCATCCTGCGACTCCACCAGAAAGGAGGAGAAGATCGTTCTTTCCAGCATGCCGTGACGGGCGAGGGTTTCGACGACGCGAGGCACAAAATTCTCATAGGGGCGACCGTCGACGCCAGGCTTTATCTCGCAGCGGAAATCCACCGTGCTGTCGGCGTAGAGGGTGCAAAGCTCGGCAAGCGAGATCGGATGCCCACCGTTGCCGTAGTTGATGATAGCGACCCGGACTTCTGCTTCGCTCATGGCGGCGATCGCACCGCTACGGTCCGTCGTCCCGTCCAGCGTTGCGTCGTGATGGACCATGATCGCGCCATCGGCTGTCGGATGGACGTCGAATTCCACCTCCTCCAGTAGCATTCTTGCCGTCGCAGCAAAGCCTTGCGGCGTGCTGTCGCCGAATTCCAGAGTGCCGCCGCGGTGCGATGCGATGCGTGTCATTCTATGCTTGTCCTTCTTCATGGATCTATTTGACCGCGCCGAGCGTAATGCCGCGCACGAGATGGCGCTCGACCAGCAGAAAGCCGAGCAGCACCGGCAGGATGCTGAGGGTGCAGGCGGCCATGACGAGCGGCCAGTCGACCAGGCCCTCGCCGGGATTGATACGATAGAGGCGGGCAAGGCCGATCTGCAGCGTGTAGAGGTCTTCCTTGCCGACGGCCACCAGCGGCCAGATGTAGTTGTTCCATTCGCTGATGAAGATGTAGAGACCCATCGAGAAGATCGCCGGCCTGGCGATCGGCACGATCACCCGCCAGAGCACCTGCAGCGGTGTGGCTCCGTCCATATAGGCGGCCTCGTCCAGAGCCTTCGGAATGCCCTTGATGTACTGGCGCAGGAAGAAGGCAGCAAAGCCGTTCGAGATCGCCGGCAGGATGAGGCCGGCGTAAGTGTCGAGCAGGCCGGCCTTGGCAAGCGTCAGATAGTTGGGGATCAGGCTGATATGGCTCGGGATCATCAATGTGGCGACCGTCGCGCCGAAGAGCAGGTTGCCGCCGCGGAACTGGAAGCGCGCTAAGGCGAAGGCGGCCATGGTGGCGATCGTGATGCCGAGCAGCGTCACCAGACCCGAAACGATGATGCTGTTTGCGAGATAACGGGCGAAATTGTACTCGGTGACGGCGCGGACATAGTTGTCCAGCGTGAACTCGTACCTGCCGGTATAATAGGATTGCGCCGTCTCGAAGGACATCCAGATGGAGTAAAGAACKGGCGACAAAAAGATCAGCCCGGCAAGCAGCGCGAGGCCGGTCAAGAGCGGGTTTTCAAGCTTCATAATGCACCTTCCGGCCGATGACGAAGGATTTGATCAGCGCCAGCACGATCAGGAAAATGAAGAGCAGGACGGCGAGTGCCGAGCCCCTGCCGATGTCGAAGAGAGTGAAACCCACGCGATAAAGCAGGTTGACGAGCATGTCGGTAGCACCCGCGGGGCCGCCATGGGTCATGATGTTGACGATGGTGAAAACCTGGAAGGCTTCGATCACCGAAATCACCAGCAGGAAATAGGTGGTCGGCATGACGAGCGGGACGGTGACCCGGCGGAAGACATGGAAACRCCTGCCGCCATCGATGGCAGCGGCATCATAAAGCTCCTGCGGCACAGCCTGCAGGCCGGCAATATAGATGACGATATCGTAGCCGAGCTGTTTCCACGTATTGACGAAAATCAGCACCCAGAGGGCAAGCTGCGGATCCTGCAGCCACGGCACTTTCCCGAGGCCGAGCGAGGTGAGGACGGCGTTCACCATGCCGTAATCGGTAGCGAAGAGCCAGGAGAAGACGACCGCAATCGAGACGGTTGAGGTAACGGAAGGCAGAAACAGCGCCCCGCGCAGAAGCCGCGACGGCAATGTCTCGCGGACGAGATAGCTCGCGACCGCGAGCGCCAGCGCCAGCCTGATCGGTACGGAAATCAGCGCAAAGAGTGCAGTCACCTGCAGCGCATTCCAGAAGTCGCGGGAATTCAGCAGCAGGCGGTAGTTCTCGAAACCGACGAAGGGCATGGTCGGCGACAGAAAGTCCCAGTGCCGGAAGCTGAGGTTCACACTGGTAATAACGGGGATATAGGTGAAGACCGTGATGAAGATGATCAGCGGTGCGACGAGGAAATAAGGCGTGAGTTTCCGCAGCATGGGACCGAGACAGTTGAGACGACGAGCTGTTTAAGGCCCGCCGTCTTGCTGAAGGGGGAGGCTTAGTTGCCGGAACGCTTGGCTTCTTCGCGGGTCTGGGTCGCGAAGTCTTTCATCGTTTCAGTGACATCGCGCTGGCCGAGCGCCATGGCTTCCCACATCTTGTACTCCGTCGCGCGCATCCAGGTGACGACCGGCGGACGGGCGCGACCATGGGCGAAGTCGAGCTGCTTGATGGCAACGTCGATGCCCTGCTTTTTGGCAAGCGCCTCGGCGGCAACTGGCTGGGCGGCACTCTTCTTGTTGATCGGCAGGTAGCCGGTCGCGGCGAACCAGACGGCATTGGCTTCCGGCGAAGCGGCATAGCTGATGAACTTGTAGGCAGCATCCTGAACGTCCTTCGGCGAGGTTGCCAGGATGCCGATGCCGGCGCCGCCGATCGGAACAGAGCAAACCTTGTTGCAGGGCATCGAGCGGACTGCGAGCTTGTCGCCGAGCGCCTTCCTGGCGCCGCCATAGTCACCTGTCGAGTTCAGGGATATGCCGACCTTGCCGGCGTAAAAAGCGTCGCGGCCGACATCCTCGTCGGTGACGCCATCGGGAGAGGCGACCTTCTGGTCATGAACCAGCGAAGCCATCCACTGATAGGCCTCGATCGTGTTCGGCGAGTCGAGCAGGATGTCGTTGGTCTTGGAATCGATCAGCTCGCTGTCGTTGGACATGACGAGACCCCAGCGGGCGAACTGGCCGGGGGCTGCAATGCCGGTAATGCCTTCCGAGCCGAGCTTTTCGGTGATTGTCTTCGAAACGGCAAGAATATCTGCGAAAGTCTTCAGCGGCGGTTCCGTCGTGAAGCCGGCACGCGCGAGGATATCCTTGTTGTAATAGAGGACCGGMGTCGAGGAGTTGAACGGCACGATGTAGTTCTTGCCGTTGTAGACGCCAACCTCACGGGCGTAGTCGTAGAGGTCGTCCTTCAGCGGGTCGGCATTGAAATAGGGCGTGAGGTCGATCAGCGCGCCGCGGTCGGCGAAGAGGCCGTAGCGGGTGACTTCCATGATGACGGCATCAGGTGCACGTTTCGCGGGGATGGCCGCCTGCAACTTGGCGACGATGTCGTTGTAGTCGCCGACGAACTCGCCTTCGATATGAATCCCGGGGTTGGCGGCCTCGAAATTTGCGATGATCTTGTTGAGCGCCTCGCCGGAGGATTTGCTGAAGCTGTGCCAGAATTTCACCGTCGTATCGGCATGCGCTGAGCCAACCATGGACATCAAGGCGACAACACTGGCCGCAACCGTATTCTGCAATTTCATTGACATAACTTTCTCCTCTGCAAAAAAAATTGCATTCCGTTTGGGCGAGGAGTAGCGCGCAGACGAGACAGTTTCTTAAAGGCCGTATGAAGTTTTGGTGACAAGGAATCGCCTCAATCACCAGGGGTTGTTTGATTTTCTAAAAAACGACTCTGAATAGTGGGGGAAATGTCGTATTTTAATTTTTTGTTTTTGTCCTCTTTAACGTTCATTTGGGACCCTATTGGCATCGAAACCAACAGGAAGCGGCGGGCAAATGGCCACCATAATTCAGCCGGAAGACTGGAACAGCTCCCTAACGGGTTACTATTCAATTGAGGTGGATGATCAACCCTTTGAATATCAGGGCGGAGCCAAGGACTATGCCCTGTCGGTGCCGCGGGAGGGGGCTATCCGGTTCGAGCTGCACGACGGAGACCAGGCTCCGTGGGATGTGGCGAACAATCACGCCTCCGAGCGCGTTGAGATCGCCGACAGGCAACCAATCACCTACGGAACGCCGCTGCAGGTTTCCTATGACTTCATGCTCGAGCAGGGGCCGCCCAATACGGCCCATTTCATGGTGCTCGGCCAGCTTCATCAGAATGTGCACGAGGGTGCACTGGTCGTCCCGCCACCCTTTTCGGTGACGCTGACGGGCGAGAAGATGGGCATCAGCATCGGTTACAGCGATGCAAATGGAAATCCGGTTCAGCAGGTAATTTTCACCGACGCCTACGATATCCAACGCGGGCACAACTACGACATAGATATCAAGGCGACCTTCGATCCTGATGGAAACGGACGGCTTGTCGTAACGCGAGATGGCGTGACGATTGTCGATTACATGGGGCCGCTCGGTTATATTCAGGACCAGGGGGTCTACTGGGCCGAAGGCATCTACCGCCATGCGAACGCCACGGAGAGCGTTGCAGCCGTCTACGGTGATCTGGATATAGAGACCGGTTCTACGGTCAACTTTCCAGATCCCGATGCTTATATCGCCGCTCCGACCGTTCTGGTGAGCGATGCCATGCATGATCCATCGGGCGGCAATTCGGTAACGATTAGCGGCTCAGCCAAGCTTGGCACCACCGTCGTCATTTACGAGAACGGCAAAGTGATCGCGACGGCCGAGACAGACTCAATGGGCCGCTACACCGCCGACATCGTCTTTTCGACGACAGGAGAGCATAACCTCAGCGCGGTCGCCGTCGATTCATCGGGCCGCTACGGTATCATTGCCGCCCCGGCGGGTATCGAGATCGGCACCGCTGCGGAAATCGTTGGACGCATGGACAGCATCATGACGGATGCCAGCGTTCAATCAATTATCCTCACCGACACKCATATGCTGACGGTTCCCTCCGATTATKTGATGCGCCTCTACATAAATTCAGGGGTCCTGAACAAGATCGCGGGCGACGATGTTACCTTCAAGACCAGCACGGCGKTCTTAGGCGGAAGCTACGACCGGCAGGTCTATATTTACAACGAACAAGGCAAGGTCATCGAATCCGAGCGTTATCTCGGAAGCAAGCTGGTCTTCGACCAGAAAATCGGCGCCGATGGCGTCACCACGACCCAGACCTGGAAGACGGACGGTTCGTCGGATATCAACATCACCAAGAACGGCGTCCTGATTGAGTACGAGCAATATGATTCTTTGAACCGGCTGAAGTTCGAGCAGACCTTCAACGATGACGGTTCCCGCAAGACTGTCACCTATTTCGATCCGGCCTCCGGGGCAAAAACGATCGAAACCGTCTATAACGCCGACAAGAGTTCGACCCGCACCACGTATGGCATCACCGGCAAAGACTATGTCGAGGAAGCCTATACCTACGATGCAACGGRCAAGCTGATCCTTCAGGAGCGTTTCGCACCCGGGCACACGAAGATCATGTCCACCAGTTGGGAGCCCGACGGAACGACGGAAACGCACCGCTATAACGCCGCCGGTCAGGAAACGAGTTTCTCAATCGTCCAMGCCGACAAGTCGCATGTCGAAGGCACTTTCGGCATCACCGGTCAGCCCTATTCCGGTCAGATCATCAGCTATGACACCAGTAACAAGATGGTCTCCAAGGATCTGCTCGACCAGAACGGCCGGCTCATCAGCACAGAAACATTCGGAATAAACCCAGCGCTGAAGGTCTTTGCTTATGCAAACAGCACCGGTCCCGCCACGGGTTACACTCTCTATGCCGCAGACCATTCCTATGACGTGGCCACTTATGCCGCCGGCACGACAAACGTCGCAAAGCTCAGCCACTACGACGCTAACGGCAACCTGATCGGAACAGATATTCTCATACCGGATCCCTCGCTTGGCACTTACGATCCCGTGACGAACACCTATTATCAGGAAATTCGAAACAGCGACGGGTCGAAAGAGGGGCATCGGTACGATGCTGATACCGGCAGGGAGCTCAGCTATTATATCCGCAATGCCGACGGCAGCCGCACCGAGGCTAACTTGGCTGTCAAAGGCAAGGATTATGTCGAACAGATCATCAGCTACGATTCCAAGGGCAAGATTATCGATCTGGTGCGCAAGTACGGCGATCCTAGCCATACGATCGCCCATACTGAACATTTTGACAGCACCGGCGCCGGCGAGATCCGAAATTTCGACGTGACTGGCCAGCTTACAACTGCGCTGTTCTATACTGCAGGGCAGAAACTGATCAAAACCGAAACCTACGCGCCGGGTGATCACCTCAAGGAGTTCACGGCTTACAATAGCGACGGATCGAAGGAGACCCACAGATTCGATCCTGCCACTGGGCACGAGACCGGTTATAGCATTCGCTATGCTGACGGTGGGCGTGTCGAAGCAAGCCTTGCGATCACTGGCAAGGACTATGCCCAACAAATTCAGACATATGATGCCGCCGGAAAGCTCATCGATAGCGTCCGCAAATACGGTGACGCTACTCACACCGTTTCGCAGTCATACCATTTGAATGCGGATGGATCGCAGGAGTGCAACAACTTCGACACGAAGGKCCGGCAAACGGTATCGGATACGACGCATTCGGACCATTCGCGCGACTACATCCTGTTTACATATGCCGGAGATGGAGCGTCGCCRAGCACGACCGAGCAGACCCACTACGGCGTCGTCGGCAACAAGCAATGGACGGACAAAACGAATGTCGACGGCTCGCACACACAAACAGCATTTGCTGCCGGTGTGACCCTGACGTCGCATGAGGGGGTGAAAGACACGCTGGTCGGTTCCAGCATCGCCAACGATGTTTTCCTCTTCCACGCTCAGGCAGGCCAGGATACGGTTTCTGGTTTCCAGGCGCATGGGGGAAATATCCATGACCGAATCGCCTTCGACAGCTCGCTGGTGGACGATTACGCCAGCCTGCATGCGTTAATGAGCTCCACCTCCGCCGGAACGCTCATCACCTTCGACGATCATAACAGTGTGCTGATCTCCAAGGTCGCAATCGCGAACCTGTCTTCCGACGACTTCCTCTTTGTGTAGAGAGATGTCTCGTCGTCGGTGACGCAGAAAAGATGACGGTACTCCCATCAGGAGGTTTGGCGAGGTCTACCTGATGCCCATTCTGCAACAGGCGCGGGCCGGATGAAAGCCACCAGCCCGGCGCTCTCGCTGATGAAGGAACCGAGCTTACCTTTTCTCGGGCTTCCGTCCGATGGCAAAATAACCGAACCCATGCTTGGCAACTTCACTTGCCGGGTAAATGTTTCGGAGATCGACAATAACCGAATCTCTCATGACGCTTTTGAGGCGTTTGAGGTCGAGTGCGCGGAATTCGTCCCATTCGGTGACAATGACAATCGCGTCGGCATCCACGGCGATCTCATAAGGATCTTTCCCGTAAGTGATGGGGCCGAGCATGTCCTTTGCCGCTTCCATGCCTTCGGGATCGTAGGCGTGGACCGTGGCCCCGCCATCGAGCAGGGCCTGAACGATGGTGATCGACGGCGCGTCACGCATGTCGTCGGTGTTCGGCTTGAAAGTAAGGCCGAGAACGGCAATCTTCTTGCCGCGCACGTCACCATCGCAGGCGGCGATAACCTTGCGACCCATGGCGCGCTTGCGATTGTCGTTGATCGCGACCGTCGTCTCGATGAGACGTACGGGGCTGTCAAAGTCCTGCGCGGTCTTGACGAGGGCGAGCGTATCCTTGGGGAAGCACGACCCACCGTAGCCCGGGCCAGCATGCAGGAATTTGTCGCCGATACGCTTGTCCATACCGATGCCCTTAGCAACTTTCTGGACGTCAGCGCCGATCTTTTCTGAGAGATCGGCGATCTCGTTGATGAAGGTGATCTTCATCGCGAGGAATGCGTTGGCGGCGTATTTGATGAGCTCGGAGGTGCGGCGTTCGCAGAAGTAGAGCGGCGCTTCGTTGAGATAGAGCGGGCGATATACCTCGCGCATGACCTCGATCGCACGGGCATCCTCCGTGCCGATCACGATACGGTCGGGACGTTTGAAGTCGGTGATCGCTGCACCTTCCCGCAAGAATTCAGGATTGGAGACGACTGCAATATCCTTTTCGGGAAATTCTTCACGGAAGATGCGTTCGATTTCGTCCCCGGTGCCCACGGGAACGGTCGATTTGGTAACGACGACGGTGAAGCCCTTGATAGCGGCAGCAATTTCGCGCGCTGCAGCATAGACATAGGTCAGATCCGCGTGGCCGTCGCCGCGGCGTGAGGGCGTGCCGACGGCGATGAAGACGACATCTGCTTCACCGACGGAAGGGGCGAGGTCTTTAGAGAAATCCAGGCGTCCAGCTTCGCGGTTCTGCTGAATGATGGCCTCGAGCCCAGGTTCAAAAATCGGCACTTCGCCGGCTTCCAGCGCTGTTATTTTTGCCTCGGACTTATCGACGCAAGTCACATGGTGACCAAAGTCGGCGAAGCAGGCACCTGAAACGAGACCGACATAGCCAGAACCAATCATAACGATACGCATGAAGCTATCTCCAAGTTAAAATAACGCCACTTGGGCTATATGCTGCAACGCAACAAATCAAGCCTAAATGGCGTTTTAAGGAAACGTTAAGAGCGGCCGAACTCGTCGACAATGCGAATGATGTCGTCTTCGCCGAGGTAGGAGCCGGTCTGAACTTCGATGAGTTCCAGAAGAATCTTGCCAGGATTTGCGAGACGGTGGACCTCTCCGAGCGGAATATAGACCGATTCGTTTTCGCGCAGCATCTGCACGTTCTCGCCGATCGTGACCTCCGCGGTCCCCTTGACGACGATCCAGTGCTCAGAGCGGTGATGGTGCTTCTGCAGYGACAGCTTCTTGCCGGGTGTGACGAAAATACGCTTCACCTGGAAACGGTCGCCGTTGAAGATCGAGGTGTAGCCGCCCCAGGGGCGATAAGAGGTGGGATGCGTCTCTGTCAGCTTCGACGTCTTCTTCTGGCCGGCAAGCAGCTTGACGAGGTTGCCGACTTGCTGGCTTTCCTTCAGCGGTCCGACATAGACTGCGTCCTCGCTAGCAATAACGGCGACATCGTCCATGCCCTGGACGGCAAGATGCACACCATGGGTCATGACGAGCGAGTTGCGGGTATTGACGACAGTTGTGTTGGCGGCGGCAATGTTGCCGTTTTCATCCTGAATGCCGGTTTTCCATATGGCATCCCAGCTACCCAGATCCGACCACTTGAAGGCGGACGGCACGACCACCGCTTTGGACGTCTTCTCCATAATTGCGTAATCGATGGAAATGTCGGGGCTTTTTGCGAAGTGCTCTGCATCGAGGCGCGTGAAGTCCAGATCACGCGTCGCCTTCGAAACGGCCTTGCTGGCCGCTTTCAGAACATCCGGTGCATAGTTCTGCATTTCGGACAACAATTCGGTGACTGGGAACATGAAGATACCGGAATTCCAATAGAAACCACCGGCGGCCAACATTTCCTCGGCCTTTTCGCGAACTGGCTTTTCAACGAAGCGCTTGACCTCGTGTGCGCCGCCCGAAAGTTGCTTGCCGATCTCTATATAACCGTAGCCGGTCGCCGGCTCGGTCGGCGTGATGCCGAAGGTAACGAGCTTGCCCTTGGCTGCCGCATCACGGGCTGTGCGGATAGCATCGAAATAGGCTTCATCGGCCAGGATTTCATGATCGGAAGCCAGCATCTGAATGATGGCTTCCTTGCCGAAATGCTCGGAGGCCAGACCTGCTGCTGCTGCCACTGCAGCAGCGGTGTTGCGGGCAACAGGCTCCAGCAAGACTGCGGCGAGCGGAATATCGAGTTCGCGGGCCTGTTCTGCAACGAGGAAGCGAAAGTCCTCATTGGTCACGACGATGGGGGCTTCGTAAAGCGCCGGATCGGAAACGCGGACCAGGGTTTCCTGAAACAGCGTCTTGTCCCCGACGAACTGTATAAACTGCTTCGGCGCGGTTGCGCGCGAGAGCGGCCAAAGGCGCGTGCCCTTGCCGCCGGCCATGATCACGGGGACGATTTTCTGTGTCATAGGGTGTTCTTCCTCGAAATGAACGGCCAGGTTTGTCACATGCTTACCGGGCTTCTGCCCAGCGCTTAATTCGGGTCAATCCCGCATTCAAGAGTTCCAAGGCGGCTGCCTCGCCTTCCGCTTCCACGTAACAACGCATCTCCGGCGCATTGCCGGAAGGACGGAGATGAATAATACGGCCGTCACGCAACGCTACCCGCAATCCATCAATATCGCTTTTCGAAGCGACGTCCCCGATGGGTTGCAGGAACTCCGTGAGATTAGCATCGGATGCGCGCAGGAAAGTCATTAATGCGGTGCTGGTTTCGACAGGGAAATTCTCAAGACGATCGGCCGCTGCAAAAGGCAGCTTGTAGGACGCAGCAACGACCGAAAGCGGCTCCTTGCGGATCGCGGCAAGCGAGAGTGTCGCCAGCATCGGCAGGAAACAATCGCGTGTCGGCAATGCACGCACGTTGCGACCGTTGATGTCGAAAGGCGTTGCCGTCAGCATTCCACCATTCGCCTCGAAGCCCATAACCAGATCCTTGCCGGCGGCAACCGCCTCTTCCATGCCGGCAATGACGAAAGGGGAACCAACACGGGTGCGGACGACGCTGAAAGGCCCGGCTGTCTCGATGCCGGAATTGGAGGTGACCGGCGTGACGACAGTCCCGGMGCCTAGGAAGTTGGCCGCAATCAGCCCGAGAAGATCGCCGCGCAACGGCATTCCGGTCTCGTCGGCAACCAACGGACGGTCGCCATCGCCATCGGTGGAAACAATCGCGTCAAGGCCATGCGCTGAGACCCAGCTCTTCAGAAGGGCGATCGTCTCTTCGGAAACGGCTTCGGTGTCGACGGGGATGAAGGTTTCGGACCGACCAAGGGCGATGACCTCTGCACCGTAATAAGCAAGGATGTCGACCATCAGATCTCGGGCGACGGTGCTGTGCTGATAGACACCGATCTTCATCCCTGCGAGCGCAACTTCAGGCAAGAGGGCCGTATTGCGCTCGAAGAAGAATTGCAGGCACGGCGCAGAGTGATCCTCTGAGACTGCGCGTGCACTGACGACAGTCTCGCCGGAGGCTTCGATGTCGGCGGCAAAATGGGTAATGGCGGCTTCGTCTGCTTTGTCGATTTCGCCGTCGGGGCGATAGAATTTGATGCCGTTGCGGTCCGCCGGAATATGCGAACCCGTTATCATCAGGCACGCGGCCTTTCTCTCAAGGCCATAAAGGGCAAGGGCCGGCGTCGGAACGGCGCCGCAGTCGAGAATTTTGAACCCGAGGCTTGCCAGTGCGCCAGCGCAATTGCCCGCGATCTCCGGGCTGGAGTCGCGGTAGTCACGCCCGATCAGGATGACATCGCCCTGTTCTGCTTTCTTGCTCTGCAGCAAATATTTGCCGAAAGCCGCGGCATATAGCGCCGATGGGCGTCCTTTCAGATCCGCCGACAGACCGCGAAGGCCGCTTGTCCCAAACTTCATGCGAAAACACCCTCGCGCTCTGAACAACCGTTTCTACTGTGCTGATTTGCTTGGGTAAACAGCAAAATTAGGACATAGTTAAACCGGCGGGCGGCATAAGCGAAGTATTGCCATCATTTAAGCATCGTTACCAGAGTTTTTGCTAATATGAATAAATTTCCGATTTATGACAGTTGTTCGTCTTTGCGAGATGGAAATATCCGTCGCAACGTTGCGTATTGCAGGTATAGACATTTTTGTTAGAACGGCTGTCCTACATCAACTGCGTTGATCCCGGAGGTTTGCGTCGTGAACGAGACGTCGGTCACTCTAGAAGAGAGCTGGAAGGCTGCGCTCGAAGGCGAGTTTGCAAGTCCTTACATGCAGCAGCTCAAGACCTTCCTGCTGGAGCAAAAGGAACTCGGCCGGCGGATTTTCCCCAAAGGCAGCGAATATTTCCGCGCGCTCGACCTGACCCCGCTTGAAAAGCTCAAGGTCGTGATCCTCGGACAGGATCCCTATCACGGCGCAGGGCAGGCGCATGGGCTATGTTTCAGTGTGCGGCCGGGCGTGCGCATTCCACCCTCGCTTGTCAACATCTACAAGGAAATGGAGACGGATCTCGGCATTCCCCCGGCACGGCACGGCTTTCTGGAACATTGGGCTCAGCAGGGCGTACTGCTGCTCAACAGCGTGCTGACCGTGGAGGAGGCGCAGGCCGCCTCGCATCAGGGCAAGGGCTGGGAACGGTTTACCGATGCCGTTATCCGCAAGGTGAACGTTGAGTGCGAAGCTGCCGTTTTCATGCTCTGGGGCTCCTATGCTCAAAAGAAGGCGGCTTTTGTCGACTCAAGGCGGCATCTGGTGCTGAAGGCGCCGCATCCGTCTCCGCTCTCGGCCCATAACGGTTTCTTTGGATCCCGGCATTTCTCCAAGGCGAATGCATTCCTGCAGTCGCACGGTCGCGAGCCGATCKACTGGCAGCTTCCCGCCAATCCTTGAACGCTTTTGCATTGTTGTTCACAAATTGGAGACAATGCGTGTCGGCTTGCCGGGCTATGAGAAACGGCGGGAAGCGCTCATCTATGACCCATCGAAAGCCCGCCGAATGCGGGCAGAAAGGGGTCTCAAATGCTCGATCAAATCAAGGGTCTGCACCACGTCACATCGATGGCGGAGGACGCCCGCACCAACAACCAGTTCTTCACCAATGCGCTCGGACTGCGCCGCGTCAAGAAGACTGTCAATTTCGACGCTCCCGACGTCTATCACCTCTACTACGGTGACGAGACCGGTTCGCCGGGTACGGTCATGACCTACTTCCCGTTCCCGAAGATGGCACAAGGCCGCCCGGGTACCGGTGAAGTCGGCACCACGGTCTACTCGGTCCCGCAGGGCTCGCTCGGTTTCTGGAGCGATCGGCTGACCAAGCTCAACGTCGGCGGTCTGAAAGCCGAGGAAATCTTCGGTGAAAAGCGCCTGAATTTTGCCGGTCCGGACGGAGACGGCTTCGCGCTCGTCGAGGTCAAGGACGATGCCCGCGCTCCCTGGACACATGGCGGTATCAGCGAAGATCAGGCTATCAGAGGCTTCCACTCGGTCGCCATGCGGCTGAAGGATGATGGCGCTACTGCCGAGCTTTTGAAGTTCATGGGCTATGAGGTTCAGGAAGAACAGGACGGTGTCAAACGGCTCGTCATCCCCGGCGGCAACGGGGCGCATCTCGTCGACCTCGAAACCATGCCCAGCATCGCTCGTGCACTCCCAGGCGCCGGCTCCGTTCACCATGTCGCCTTCGCCGTTGAAAACCGCGAAAAGCAGCTTGAGGTGCGCAAGGCGCTGATGGACACCGGCTATCAGGTCACCCCGGTCATCGATCGCGATTACTTCTGGGCGATTTATTTCCGTACGCCTGGCGGCGTGTTGTTCGAAATCGCAACCAACGAGCCAGGTTTCGACCGCGACGAAGATACTGCTCATCTCGGCGAGGCATTGAAGCTGCCGCAGCAGCACGCTCATTTGCGCGCCCTTATCGAGCAGCATTTGCAGCCGCTCGAAGCCTAAGCGGAGATAGAACAATGATTGACAAAGATTATGTGCACCGGCTGCATGCCGGTGCATCCGGAAAGCCCATCCTCTTCGTGCTTCACGGAACAGGCGGCGACGAGAACCAGTTCTTCGACTTCGGCAGGCGATTGCTGCCGGAAGCAACGATCGTTTCGCCACGCGGCGATGTCTCCGAGTACGGTGCAGCCCGTTTTTTCAAGCGCACGGGGGAAGGCGTCTATGATATGGTCGACCTTGAACGGGCGACCGAAAAAATGGCGGGTTACGTCCGGGATCTGGCGGCTTCCCACGGTGCATCCAAAATTCTTGGGCTGGGATTTTCGAATGGCGCCAATATTCTGGCAAACGTGCTCGTCGAAAAAGGTGTGTTCGATGCAGCAGCACTGCTTCATCCGCTCATCCCTTTCCGACCGCGCGCCAATCCCGATCTTCGCGGGCGAAGAATACTGATCACGGCCGGTCAGCGAGATCCGATCTCACCGGTCGCGCTGACGGAAGCGCTAGACGGCTATTTTGCCGAGCAGAAGGCTGACGTACGGACGGAGTGGCATTCCGGTGGCCACGATATCCGGCCTAATGAAATTGAGGCCATTCAGTCGTTCTTTGCGGAATACGCCTGACAAAAAATTATGCGGCGAATTTCGCCGCATAATTCATTTCAGATTTTGGTCGAAAGCGTTCTTACGCTTCGTGGTAATAGGCCGAGTAGCGGTTGTAATAGTACTCGCCGGAACCATAAGAGCGATAGAGCTTCAGCTTTTCGGTGTCGACCTTGTTCAGGACAACGCCGATGCACTTTTGCATAAGCTCGGGTTGAACTGCGAAGGTGGTGCGAACGACGCGCCGCGACGTGCGGCCCCACTCGATAACGGCGAGCGATGCATCCAGCATCGGACTGACCGCGCGGGCATCGACGACCGGGCCGAGCGGCGGCAGGTCCAGAACGATGTAGTCGAAGTGCGCCTTCAGCTCTTCCAGCAGATTGACCATGATGGAGGAAGAAAGCAGATCGGAGGAGTGCGGCACGCGGCGCTTGACGACTGCCGGCAGGAAGGCGAGCCTTGTCTTGCTGTCAAGCAGCAGCAGATCCTTGAGCGGCTTGCCTTCCAGCAACGCTTCCAGAATGCCTTGTTCCGCATGGCGGCCGATAGCGCGCGTCGCGCCTGGATTGCGAAGGTCGRCATCGATCAGCAAGGTCCGCGCGCCCTGCATGGCAAGAAGCTGGGCAAGGTTGATGGCGACAGTCGACTTTCCTTCACCGGGAAGGCAGGAGACAACGCCGATGACCTTGCAGCGCGAGCTCGGATTTTCCATGTCGACGGCGATCTTGGCGCTACGCATCGTTTCAGCGAAGGCTGACAGTGGATGGTTGACCACGTAATTGGTAATGCCGTTGCCGTTTTGCAGCCCGCGCGCCGATTCAGGCTCGTTGGTGCTGCTGGTTGCTTCCTTCGCGTCGACGGCCGGTACATGGCCAATATATTCGAGCGACAAAACATCCCGGACCTGCTCGCCCGTGCGGAAGAAGCGGTCACGGAATTCGCGGAAGGCGCCGATCCCGCCGCCGAAGGCTGCGCCGAGCGCCATGGCCAGAGCGAGGATCAATGGCTTCTTCGGCGCGCTCGGAGTCGTCGGTACCTGTGCTCTGGTGATGATACGCGCGTCGGTGATCGGGAATGACTGTTGCTGTGTCGCTTCCTGGAAGCGGGCGAGGAAGGTCTGGTAGAGGTTGCGATAGGTATCTGCAGTGCGCTCGAGCTCGCGAAGCTGAACCTGAGTTTCACCGGCCGCGGTCGTTACGCCGGTTGCCTGGGAAACGCTCGCCTGCAGTGACTTCTCGCGGCTTTCCGCCACCTGGAGCTCGCTCTGGTAGCTTTCAGCGATACGGTTCAGTTCCTCGAACATCAGTCGCTGGTACTCAGCCATTTCGCTGCGAAGGCGAACGGCCTGCACGTGATCCGGTCCGAGACGGGCAGATATTTCGGCCTCAAGCTTCGAGGCTTCCAGATACTTCTTGCGCAAGTCGTTAGAGATCGAGTTGTCGAGAACGTCGGTCACGATTGCATCAGTGCGCTTGCTGTCGATGATCGACTTGACGCGTTCGTATTTTGCCCGCGCTCTTGCTGTATCGGCCTGCGCGCCGATCAACTGCGTCGTCAACTCAGAGAGCTGCTGGTCGCTGAGGAGCTGAAACTGGCCCCCGGCAGCGACAAGGCCGTTGGCAGTGCGGAACTTCTGGACCGCGAGGTCCGACTCGAGTGCCTTCTGTTTGAGTTCGTMTATACGTTCCTGCAACCAGTCGCTTGCCCGGCGGGTGGCGTCATATTTCGAGTTCAGCTTGTCAACGAGGTAAGCTTCCGCGATGGCGGTCGCGACGCTCGATGCGAGTTCCGGGGAGGTCGAGGTGTAGCTGATCGACAACGCGTAGGAACGGCCAATGCGCTCGACGTCCATTTCGGTAACGATCTTGTCGGCCGCGTTGTGGCGCTTTGTATCAGCGTCKTCGGCTGCTACATCGTCACTGGCGAACCAGGTACGGAAATTCAATAGCGAGCGAAGCATGCTGATCGGCGAGCGAGCGGGCGAAGTGAACTCGGGATTATCAAGCAGCTTCAGCTTATCAACGACCGTCAGACTGATAGAGTCGGATTTAAAGAGCTCGACTTCACTGAGCACAGAGGCATCGTCCTCTATCGGAATGCCGACGTTAGACGACATCTGATTGACGATTTCGCTGTTACCGCGGTCGATAAGAACGCTGGTCAAAGCGGTGTAGCGCGGTACAGCCGTCAGGATATAGACGAGGCCCAGGATTGCGAAGATAACAATGCAGATCGCGACTACACGCCACTGACGGCGTACAACTGCAATCAGTCTTTCAACATCGATGGTATCGCCGGCTCCGGCGTTTTCCCAATCTTCATCGGCATGCGCCGAGACCTTATCTGGCGATAGCAATCCGGGCCTCCGTTAGTTAACAAGCTCAAGTGAATATACGATCGAACACATTAAAAGCGCCCATCTCCAGGCAACGCAATTGTCTGAAGCAACAGCACTCGCGATGAAACATGACTACTCTTCATCAAGTGCCAGTCTGAAGACTAACTTCTTCCTGTTTAAGAAATCGAGAATAAGCGCCGACGTACTTTTGCGCTTCGTGATCCCAATTGAAGTCAGCTTCCGCCAATGCTTTTGCGCGCTGGCCGGCTTCTGCCCTGGCATTGTCATCGGTTATTAGCGTCAAACAAGCTTTTGCAAGCGCTTCCGGTGTCGGTGCGTCAGCGTAACGCCCTGCCGATTTAAGCAAACGTTTTGTTTCGCGCAAATCATAGGAAACGGAAGGTATTCCAAGCGCGGAATATTCGAAAACCTTGTTCATGCTTATCTTGTCGTTGTATTCATTTACTGGATCCGGAATGATACCTATGTCAAAGGTACTTAACGCGGCAAGTAGCTGCTCTCCGCGCAGATATCCAGTGAAAGTTACAAAGTCTTCTATCTCTAGTTCTGCAGCAAGATTTCTAACCGTCTCAAGTGCCGGGCCATCTCCCACGACGACTGCTTTTATATCGGTGATTGCGTGCACCTTTACGAGCTGATGAACGCAGCGGATCAGGTGGTCGACACCGTCCTGATCGGCGATAATTCCGACATAGCCCAGAACTACCCGCGCGCCGGCACGAAGTTCCAGATTCGGCGCAACACGGCGAATTCGCGATTTATCTGGGATGCTGTAAACGGATACAACATCTTCGCCCTTCTTTCCTCCTCGCGACATTGCCAATTCGCGGTGCGTCTCATTGGACGAGATCACGAGGTCCGCCGTGAGGAAAGTCAGTCGTTCGGCAAGTCTCAGCAGATGATAGAAGAAGCCGCGCTTCGCGTATTTTGCAACAAAGAGCTCCGGGCTTACATCGTGGTGGTCAAAAACAAAGCTTTTGCCCAATAGCTTGAAGGGGAGCGCAACCAGAAAAATCAGATCCGGAGGATTGCAGGCCTGAATGACATCGAATCCTCTTCTCCGAAGCACTTTGAAAAGCAGAGTGAATTCGTAGAACAGTGCGACACTATATTCGGCAATAAAGGCAAGTTTTCCGCGAGCCTCGAGCGGGAGCGGATGACGAAAGATCTCAATATCGTCAATGATCTCGAACTTCTCGGGATACTGTTCTGTTTTCGGGCATATCACGGAAACCTGCCAGCCTGCATCCCGCAACGCGCATGCCTCTTGCCATACTCGTCGATCGAACGGGACTGGAAGATTTTCAACGATAATCACGCAGGAAGGCATATCTGGTCCTATGATTCGAATTGAATTAGGGCTGATCTGAAGCCGCAGTACTTGGCCCCAATGGCCGCCCCTCACGTCAGGGCAAAGCCTAGCGATGTGTGAGGGTACTCGATGCAGCGTGTCGTTTCACCAATTGACTTGCGTATCCGTCTGTTAACAACGCCTAACGTCAACAATTAAATCAAGGGCTTCCAACCTATCGCACAAACTTTGTTGCAAAGGCTCTTCACACCTAATCAAGCATGACGTTATCGTATTCTTCGCTGCAGTGCAAAAAAAATGCCATCGAAGTGAGGCTTTTTTTGGGGTGCGCGGTTAATGTGCCGACTGAGTGCGGACCTCAGTGCCGTCCCTTGGGGTTGGCTGACAGCTGAGAAAATTGGAACGGTGAGAAGACATCATTTGCGCAAACAGGTGAGGAGATGAAGCAGATAGGGCTCGGAATTGGCCTTAGCCTTGTGCTCGTGCTGGGTGTGATTTCTGGCCAAGCTGCCTCCATCAGCAGAGCAAACGACATGACTTACAAAATCGTGACCTTCGGGACTTCTCTGACCGCGCGCGGCGGTTGGCAGTTGCCTTTGCAGGAGGCGCTGACTAAATGCCTTAAGGTCCCGGTTCTGGTGGATTCAGTTGCACGCAGCGGTGCTACATCTGAATGGGCTCTGGAAAAAATAGGGGACGTGATCGCGGCGAAGCCTGATATCGTACTCGTTGAATTCTATGCTAACGACGCTGCGCTTAATCGCTTCATGACCGTGGAGCGCAGTCGTCAGAACATGGCTACGATCCTCGGGCAACTGAAACAGCAATTGCCTCATGCGCGCATCATCGTCATGGGAATGAATCCGATTTTTGGAATCAGGGGCTTCATTCGTCCGTTCATCAATAGCTATATCGATGCTCATCATCAGCTTGCGAACGAGATGGGCCTTGATTTCTATGACAACCGGCCGGCCTGGGCCGAGCTCTCTCCGGATGAACTCTCTGCAGCCATTCCGGACGGGTCGCATCCATTGCCGGAGGCGGCATCCGCCGTCATCGTGCCTGGTTTGACCCAGGAGATCGCATCGGGCAAATGTCAGAATTGAACCAGTCGACCTTATCGAAGGGACAAGCTTATGAAGATTATGGTTTGGTGCGCCGCGCGCGGTGGTATGCGCAGCGTCGTCGAAGCCTATGAACGTGACGGTTTTCTTGAAAAAGAAGATGTCCGCCTCGTCGCTTCCTATGTGGATGGCAATTTTGTTGTAAAGCAGCTCGTGCTGCTGCGCGCACTTATCGTCTATCTCTGGCTGTTGACGACGAAGCGTGTCGAGCTTGTTCATGCTCACTCAGCAATGCGCGGCAGTTTTTGGCGCAAGGGGCTGTTCACAGCCCTCGCAAGGCTTTTCGGCATACCGGTGGTCCTGCATTTGCATGGTTCGGAGATGAAGCCGTTCTATGAGAGCCAGCGTCCGTTGCTTCGCCGGCTTATCCGGCGTCACCTTGAGAAGGCGACATTCGTCATCGTGCTTTCGGAAAGCTGGCGGGAGTTCGTCGGTGGGATCGCGCCAGCCGCGCGTATCGTTGTCGTTCCGAATTATGTGCTCGTTCCGCCGCCTGCAGATCCACGGATAAGGAAGGCGCATGATCTTCTGTTCCTCGGCCTGATCGGACCACGCAAAGGAACTTTCGACCTCATCCCGGCTTTCGCCGAGATAGCTCCACATCATCCGGATGCGAAGCTGGTGATTGGTGGCAATGGCCAAGTCGAAGAGGCAAACAAGCTCGTAAGAACCCTCTCCATGGAAGGTCGCGTTATATTGGCGGGCTGGGTCGATGGGCAGAAGAAACAGGCGCTGCTTGAGGCAAGCGGCATCTATATTCTTCCCTCTTATAACGAGGGATTGCCTATGAGCGTGCTCGAAGCGATGGCCGCCGGGGTTGCCGTCATCACCACGCGTGTCGGCGGTATACCGGAACTGATCACCGACGGCATCGATGGTCTGTTGATCGATGCCGGCGATAAAGAAGGGCTCGCGAATGCAATCTCTGCTCTCGTCAGCGATGAGGGCCTTCGCACGCGCCTCGCCGAAGCCGGCAGACTTCGGGTGGAAAACCATTATAGCGATCGCGTCATACTGCCCTTGCTCCACCGCATTTATGAAGAAGCCTCAGGCGCGGGAAGACGGCAGGGAGCCGCCAGCCGCCAAACACTGGAAGGTCGGCCGTAGGTTGCCGTTTCGTTGCGGCGAATTGCATCAGCCAGGACAGCTTCTCCGAGCGCTTCTTGAATGCTCGGAGAAACCTGTTTTGATTGAACGGTCGCTATACCAGTCGCGGATCAGCGATTTTTCGAATGATGAAACGGGACAGCCTGACTGTAAAAGGCGTGCCATTCTTGTCTGACGTGATGTCCAGGTCGCATTTCAGATTGTTGAAGGGCAAATCGGGCATCAGGAAGGGGTTGGTCTTGATCCACCAGCCTTCGCTGGTAGCTCCGACCGGATGCGCGAAATCGCCAGACGAGGTCCAAAGCCCTCCGGTGCTCTGGAGGAGCTGTTTGTCCTGTTGCAATTTGAAGATGATTCGCGCTGTACCCAGCTGATCACCGGCTAACTGTTCAACGAACATAGCAGCGTATATCCAGTCGCCTGGCGCCAGTTTCCCTGAAGTTGCGATCGGATTGGCGTTGAACTGCACATGCGTGTAGGCTGCATCGTTATTGTCGGTCGGCGTCACAGCCAGACGCGCGCCCCTGATGGCGCCTTCGAGTTCGTCGATGGAGCAGGCAACGCTCCCGGCATTGCGCCCGATGCCGCACCGGAAACCGGTCGGAATCTGGCCCGTGATTKCCGGGCTGGCTTTGCCGCCCGCTGCTCCGTCCAATCGTCCCATGCTTGCGCCCGCAAGATTTTCCGCAGCTGGATCCGAATTGAACGTAGAGCCGGCGCTAATGGCAGCCTGGAGGATAGGCAGCAATTTTTCCTTGCCGATCCGCCGTGCGCCTTTCGGTGCGAGATGAATTTTGTCTTTCTCGTACATGCTGAGATCTTGGACCCCGCCCGGTGCAAGAATATCGTCGTTGCCGTCGACAATCCCGAGTACGCCATCGCGTCCTTGCTGGGCTTTTATCCAATTGTTTGAATCGGCAATTGCCTTATGGCGGGCATCGTTTTTGGGCCAATCACCTCTCGGATAGATCGTCATGAGGATGACCCATGCACCTCCGGCTCGCGCCRGCCGCAGCCCCTTGTCGAGCTTAGCGATGATTTCCGCTGCCGCTGCAGGTCTGTTTTTTCCGGCAACATCGCCTGAATTTACGGAATTGGTCCCTCCCTCCAGGATGATAACAGCAGGGTGTTTCGCAAGAAGCGCAGGGAGGCGGGTGAGAATGCCGGTAGGTTCTTCATTACTCCATTCGAGATGGGCTCCGAATATCCCCTGGTTTGCTCCGGAAATATTGCGACCTGTCGGGTCGGCTGTGTCGTACCAGCTATCATGGTCGAAGCGGGGATCGAGGGCGCGGGCCCATTCGATGAAACCGTTCGCCATGCTGTAGCTTACCGCAAAGGTATTACCTGAGCTTGGAACCAGAGGAGAGCCCGCATAGACGCCGTAGCCGATATGGCTGTCGCCGATCGCAGATACCCTGGTTCCGACCGGAAGGGGCAGAGYAGGCAGCGGACGGTGGGTCTCGGTTGCGCCRGTGACCGAGTCATCATCGATAGCGGCGTCGGATAATGGAAGTGGGGAAGCCGCGGCCATTGCTGCCTCTGGAGAAAAAGCAAAGCCGATTCCGATCATCGCAGCCCCTCCTTGCAGGAGTTCGCGGCGTGTCGCAGGTCGTCGGTTCATCTATGATCCCATCCGATAGGTTTTCGGAACAAGCAGTTTATTCGCAGCACGGTCGTTGACGTGCAAGAAAATATCCTGTCGAATGTTGGCTGATGAAAACGACAATTATCCGTCGCTCTTTCCCATATGCTGAACATGATTTCCTGTCTGCATTCAAAATGAAGCTTTTGAGATAAGGCATTGCATGAGCACGGAGACAGAGCATCCGCGGCCGGTCGGCCGCCTCTCCAGGATGCGAGCAAAAGATTGGCGGAACTTGTTATCTTTCATATTCTCGCTGGCTTCTGCTGATATGCCATGCGGGCATATCTTGCGTGAACCGGTTTCCCATATTCGATCAGGAGGACATTGACATTGAAAGAGAACAAGGGTCGATGGACCATCGTCCTCTTAACCTGCCGTGATCCTGCCAAGGATTTCCGCCTGCCGCTTGCGGAAKAGCTGCATCTTCTCGGGCATAAGGTCTTCTATATCTTTTTGAAGCGGCGCCCCGTCGTCATCGATATGGACAATAGCCAGGAGAAGCGAGTGTTCTCGCTGCCGAAATTCCTGAGCTTCATGCGTCATAACTTCAGCGGCCACAAGCCGTTGCTCTTCGTCAATTCCACCAATCTTGTTTTCCCGGCAATGAGCCGAATGCTGCGGGCGCTTTGTGGCGGCTTATGGTGCCTGGATATGCATGATGACCTGCTGTATGGGCGCACCGGTTACGCGCGCGTGAAGGCGCAGATCGCGCAGACCATTCTTCTCGGCGGCTCGGATGTCGTTGTTCATGCCGCGCCGACACTCAAGCGACTTTTCCCGACGTCGCGTCATCTCGGTAATGCTTCCTCGGTCACAGCTATCGAGCGGCCAGCGCCCGATTGGGAAAAAGTTCTGATTCTGGCGAGTGTGGACGAGCGGCTTGATTTCGATTTCCTGGGAGCGGCGGCAACGGCAAATCCGGGACTGCGTTTCGATATCCGCGGACACATTGCTAGCGACGACCCGAAAGTTAAGCAAAAAGTCGATCAACTGACAGCGGCGCACCCAAACATCGACTATCTGGGACCTTATGTTAACAGCGAACTGCCTACGGTCCTCGGCGCCTATGCCGTCACCCTTGCGCCTTACGTCGTCGGCTCGCCACTGACCGATTATATCGATCCGTTGCGTTTCTATCATTGCCTGAATTCCGGAATGGAAGTGATTTCGACCGGTATTCCCAAGGCTCGCGATTTCGGCAGTGTCCTGCATTGCGTGGAAGACCCTGCTGAAGTGGGGCCACTGGTTCGCGGGCTTGCTGAAGGTACGATCGCGCGCCGCAATGGCGGGTCAACCGCCTCGGTATACAACTGGAGAAATCGGGCGATCAAGCTGCTTGATATTGTATCCGGCGAGACTTCAGGCGCCGAAGGCCTGCCGGCCTGATTGTGTCGAAAAATCTATTTCCGATCCGGCGGAGTGCTTTGACCGCCGGATCGGCACAAGTGTGAGATATGTCGATCTATTCGACTTTCCTTGGCCATTTTGTTGCTTCAAGCTAAGGTACGTGTTATCGGAAAGCAAATGCTGCGTTGCACCATTGAAAGTCGAACCACCGTCCTGCGGCCCTATGACTTAGCTCTTTCTGCATAGCGGTTTTCCGCCCCGAATTGGCTCCTCTGCTAAGACATACTCACACCTGAAGGCGCCATTTCCGAAGAGTGAAATGGACGGCAGCAAGAATTAGGAGAGCATCGAATTGCCTGGTTTGAACCGATTTTTGAAGCTTCGCCGGATCGTGGTCGATGCGCGACGGTTTTATCTGAACCGTTTCTGGGGGATGAACATCCATCCGACGGCCGATTTTTCGCTCTCTGCACGGTTTGATAAGACACACCCCAAAGGCATCTATGTCGGAGAGGAAAGCTATGTCGCTTTTGACGCTGCTATCCTCGCGCACGACACGACGCGTCGAATGTATCGCGACACACGCATCGGCAAACGCTGCTTCATTGGTGCCAGAAGCATCATTTTGCCTGGGGTGACGATCGGAGATCATTGCATCGTCGGATCTGGAAGCGTCGTGACAAAGGACATGCCGGCCTATTCGATCATCGCAGGCAATCCCGCACGCGTTATACGCTCCAATGATGGGCTTGATCCCTATGGTCGTATTCCAAGGGTCGTAGAGCAAGTCCCCAGTGAAGCCGAGGCTGACGAGCTTCAAAGCCGGCAGGCGTGAGGTCGCGACCGTCGTAGTCTCCGGCCGGGCGTTAAATTTTGCCGGTTAATACCCTTGATGTTCTGAAAGCGAGAAGCATGACCGAGAACGACGCAAAGCGGGCTTCCCTGGCCATCTATCTCCCCGATCTTTCCGGCGGTGGCGCGGAGCGCTTGCATGCGCGCCTGCTGCCGCAATTCTCCCAGGCAGGCTTCAACGTCACCTTTCTCCTCGACCGCGAGGGAGGAGAACTAACAGACCCGGTGAAAGAGCAGGGCGCGCGGATAGTTGCCCTTGATGCAAAACGGCAGCTCAGCGCCTTGCCCAAGCTCGTCCGCTATCTGAAAGACGAAAAGCCCGACATTCTGATAGCGAATATGGAGCACATGAACGTAATGGCGGTTCTAGCCCGAAGGCTGGCCGGTGTTCGCACACGCATTCTCGTAACTCAGCACAATACGTTTTCCGAGCAGGTGAAGCGGCGCTCCTGGCAATTCCGAGTGCTGCCGGCGCTTTATCGCATGGCGATGCCTTTCGCAGACGTTATCGTCGCAGTGTCGGCGGGTGTCGCCGATGACCTTGCCGCGAGGGCGGGCATCAATCGTTCGAAGATACGTGTCATCTACAACGGTGTCGTCACCGAAGATTTCGAAGAGCGCACGTCGAGGACGCCGGAACATCCGTGGTTTGCTGATCCCCGACCAGTTGTTCTGGCAATGGGACGGCTGGTACCTCAGAAGGATTTCACGACCCTGATCAAAGCTTTTGCAGGCGTTTCAAAGCAGAGTGACGCAAGGCTTCTCATCTTGGGCGATGGCCCGATGCGGGGAGAGCTGGAGGCACTCGTAAAAAGTCTGGATCTCCAAGACCGTGTTTCCATGCCGGGGTTCAGCGAGAACGCGCTCGCCTACTTGAAGCGCGCGAAGCTTTTTGTGCTTTCTTCCCGATTTGAGGGATTCGGAAACGTGGTCGCCGAGGCACTTGCTTGCGGTACGCCAGTCGTTAGTACCGATTGTCCGCATGGTCCGGCCGAGATTCTGGATGGCGGCCGTTTTGGCTCTCTCGTGCCTGTCGGCGACGCCGCTGCTTTGGAGAAGGCCGTTATCGACAGCTTGGGTCGCCCAGTTGATGTCGCGGCACTTCAGGTGAGGGGGCAAACATTCAGTGTTGCCAGATGCGCGAAATCTTATTGTGAGGTGCTTGCATGAGTGGCGTTAGCAGGAGTGCCAATCGCGATAAGTTCGGCAGCATCGAAATCGGGCGTGGGATCGCTGCACTGCTCGTTGTGCTCCACCACACTGGCAGCATCATGTCCGAACCCCGGTTTTTTGGAGCCGAGCCGTTCAACAGCCATTTCAACAATTTCAATGTTGGCGTGGATTTCTTTTTCGTTCTTAGCGGCTTCATCATCACTTGGATTCACTGGAGCGATATAGGTCGCAAAGAGCGGATCCGCTCTTTTGCGGCGAAGCGGTTTGTCCGCATTTATCCGCCCTACTGGTTCATCCTCGTTCCGCTTGTTATCCTATATTTGGTCTTCACGGGGGCGGGGCAGCCAAGCCAGCGCGACCCGATCAACATTATCCTGTCCATCCTTCTCCTGCCCAATGTGATTCCACCTGTCCTCGGTGTGGCCTGGACGTTGACACATGAGATCTTCTTCTACGCGCTTTTTGCCGTGATCATCTGGGCCGGCCGTAAGGCATTGTGGATCTTGCCCGCATGGGCAGTGGCTATCGTCKCAGCAAATCTTCTGGTGACGTTCCAGGCGATCGGATYGCTGGCCTTTCCATTCTCGTTCATTTTGAGCCCATTCAATATCGAATTTATCATGGGTGYCGGCGCGGCAATGATATTGCGGCATGCGAGAATACCGGTGCCATACCTCATCGCTACTCTAGGCGTCGTCGGCTTCTTCATCTTGACGTGGTTCTTCGTGAACATTCAGGACGATCCGTTGGTTGGACGTCTGGCTTTCGGTACCGCGTCCATGCTGTTCGTTCTTGGAGCAGTGGAAATCGAACGCCATCGTTCGCTGAACGTGCCAAGATTTCTCCTTGCCTTCGGCGCCTCCTCTTACGCCCTTTACCTTGTGCACCCGGTCGTACTTTCATTTTCGATAAACCTGTCGTCACGGCTCGGAATCTCGACATATTTTTCGTTGAATATTATTGCGATCATGATTGC
>NZ_JBFTNV010000033.1:0-86437 GCF_056397645.1 Rhizobium sp. 05L429
GCAGATCCTCGATTTCGAGTTCGCGGATATCGGAAACGGCGATGCGGCCCTGAGCGAGTGCCGTCATATCCGGCAGCGTGCGCACATTCACCCGCGCGTTGCGGATCTGCTCGAGGATCTCGTTGCGGCGCTGGCGCGATGCCGAGGGAAGAGCCAGAAGCACATTGTGGACATTGAGCGTCTGGACGAGCGCCTGGAGATCGGAAGGATCATAGATCGGCAGGCCGCCCATGATGCCGCCTTTCAGCTTGGTGTCGTCATCGAGATAGCCGACAACGCTGAGTTCATCGCTGTTGGTCAGCGCGGCAGCAAGCTGCCGGCCGGAACTGCCTGCGCCATAGATCAGCACTTTTGCCATCGCGCCCTTATGCAGGATGCGCTGATAGGTATCGCCCAGCCAGTAGCGGATGCCGAGCCGGGAAAGGCCGATCGCGATCAACAGCAGCAGCGGCTGCAGGATGCCGACCGTGCGCGGAATGCCGGGAACGCTGAGCGCGGTGAAGATCGTCGCGAAGGCAACGCCATAGATTGCAATCGCCTTCAGCACCGCCAGGAAAGCGGCAATGCCGGCATAACGAAAGATCGCCCGGTACATGCCCATGACGATGAAGATCGGCAGCGCCAGACACAGCGACACCAGAACGGCGAGCCACTGCACGCCCGTCAGGATGGTCCACTCGTTCAGGCGGAAACAATAGGCAAGCCAGATGGTGAGAACACAGAGGCTGGAATCGACGAGAAGCGCAATAATACGCTTGGCCGGACGCGGCATCGCCAGCAGCGGTCCAACCAATGCCTGCATCGACGTCCAGGACCGGCTGGTCTTTGATCCGTCGCTTGAGGGATCATCATGCATTTTTATACTGTCCACCCATCATTCCAGCCTAACTTCTTCTTGTCCTTTTCGATTTCAAGTGCAACCGAATAATCTGTAGTCGCGTGAGCAACCTGTTCATAACCTTAGGTCGTAACCTCAATGGGTTATGCCTTTGCTGCCCAATACCTTGCCAACAGTCATGGCCAGTATGCGCATATCCATGAAGAAGGAGCGGCGGTTCAGATAATCAACGTCGAACTTTACCTTTTCGGAAATCGGCAGCTCGTCACGGCCATTGACCTGCGCCCAGCCTGTCAGCCCCGGCAGCAGCGCATCGACACCTTCGGCCGTTCGCAGCGCGATCAGGTCGTCCTGGTTATAGAGCGCCGGGCGCGGGCCGACGAAACTCATCTCGCCTTTCAGGATACACCAGAGCTGCGGCAGTTCATCGAGGCTCGACTTGCGCAGGAAGCCGCCGATCGGCGTCAGGTAGCGGGAGGGGTCATCGAGCAGATGCGTAGCGACCGTCGGCGTGTCAATTCGCATGCTGCGGAATTTCGGCATCCGGAAGATCCTGTTGCGGCGGCCCACGCGGTTCGACCAGTAAAGCGCCGGTCCCGGTGAGGTCATGCGCACGCACAGTGCCGCGACGCCGATCGGAATGATCAGGATCACGGCTGCCACCAGAGCCAAAAAAAGATCCACTGCCCGCTTCACATCCGTCCTCGCCTTTTGAACATTCTTCCCGCCTCGAACGACCCGTCTGCCCTATCGTCTCCGCCCAATTCCCGTCAACGATCCTTTCCGGCTTCCGGGCGCCTTATGCGTTGTTTCTCAGGCATTTGCGGCAATTCAGCCACCACCGATCGAAACAGCGCTTTATCCAAACCATTGATAAGACCAAGCTCTCTTTTCATTGCGGAAGTTAATCCTGCCTTTATTTCCGACACCTGCGCTTTACCGAAAGAAGGATGTGCCTCTCCAATCGCCTTTATGACACCGCCAAAATTCTCCCACGGTCTTTCGGCATCTTTTTCCTTTCAAATAAACGGTCACGGCAAGCGGTTATCGACCTTGTTCAAACCCTCTCAGGCCCTGCGCGCGACCGGACTGTTCTGACGTACCAGCGCCATCAGCATTGGTCCAAGCGAGAATTCTCCGCGTGCTCCCTTGCGGGTCAGATCCCGCAGATAGCCGCCCGGTGAGTTGATATGGGTCGCCCGCTCCAGCATGCAGGCAATGGTGACAGCGGCATTTTCCCGGCCGAGACTTTCGCAGGCTGCCTGATACGTCTGCGGCGTTATCCCAAGCATGGAACGCACGGTGACGGCAGCGGTCAGGAGATCCCGCCATCCCCTGATCGGCCCTCCCTGAGCATAATCGCTGATTTGCGGGCAAGCCTGCAGGATGAGTGCAAGAGGGAATATTTTCTGGGGTCCGCTAGTATCAACTGGTTCTGTCGCAGGCGGCAGCGTTTCTGTTTGCACCGTCGCACAAGATTCTAATTCAAGATAATCTGTATCTGAATTCTGTATGTGCGGTTCATTTTGAACCACACTGGCGCTCGTTTTTTTGAAATTATCGAAGTTCGTCAACAGATTGACGATGTCAGCGCGAAGGATTTCGAGCTTCAGGCGCACGCTGTCCAGATCGCAAGCCGCGGCATTGCGGGACAGGCATGCGAGATGATGGGCGTAGGCAACCTCGACGTCGTCCCAGTTGCCGGGAACGCCTTCGGCGACTGCGGTTTCGATCAGTTTGCGGACATCGCGGCGGCAGATGGTCAGGCGCTCACGCGCACGACGGAGTGCAAGCCGGTCGGCCTCGATCTTTTGAGCCATGGCAGACAGTTCCTCGCTGCGGGCAAGAAGCGGCACCAGGCTGAAGCCGTAGGCATCTTCCAACTCGCCCGAACTCTTCCGGCGGGCAAAACGTTTGCCGTTGGCGCTGTCCTTGCGGGTGATCAGCCCGGCATCCACCAGAGCCGCCAGGTGCCGGCGCAGCGTGGTGACTGCAATACCGTGCGCCCGGACCATGAGCTGCCGGTTGGATGGAAAGACGACCATGCTCGCTTCACCGGAGAGATGGCTCTCTGGATAGAAGGAGAGAAGCGCGTTCAACACAGCCAGCGTGCGGTCGGAAATGTCGAGCAGCGGACGTGCTTCGCAGACGTCACGAAACACCTTCCACTTGTCGACGGACTTATCTGGTTTAACTGATTCGGCCTGAAGCTGACCTCTCATCAAGGCAAGCGACATCGGCCGCCGCCCGAAAGGCGTCGTGACAAATCCCGTATCCATCGTGGTTCACCTTATACAAAGGCAAATCATCGGCGCCCGCCAAAACGGCGTTCAAAAACCTTGACAGCGATTCCGGGAAGTGCGATTCTCTAGGTGCTAAACGAGAGAAGAGGGCTTCCGGATGTTTGTTCGGGGGCCTTTTTCTTTGCCTATTGGCTCCTTTTCATGACAGTTAGATCCTCATCAGCAGGCCTAGCCTGCCAACAGTTATTGTTGTGACCTGACGGCGCCGAACTCCTCGAAGAGTTCATCCAGCCGGGTCGTGAGATAATCGGCAAATTCAGGCACCATGCGTTCATCGAACGTGATACGCGTCCTGGCTCCGGAGCGTTCGATCTGCGCTGCCTTCTGACCGTGGCGCGTTTCCCAGGTTTCGCCCGTTGCCTTCTTCGCATCACGCGCCGCGATTTTGGACAATACGCGCTGCAGACGCTGATCGCTGTCGAGATCGGCAAAGGCATTGTCGTCAATGATCGCCTCCACCTTCTTCGGAGAAGAAGAGACGGCATCGACGAGAGCCAGCCATCGTGCGCGGCCAGCCTTTGGTGCCGGGCCGATCGCCAGGATCACAGTGTGCGGCACGCCACGCGCAACAGAGATATAACGGCTGAGATCCGCCTTGTCGGTCGAGAGTGCTGCGATAATGACATCGCGCGGATAACCGGCCTCTTCAAGACGATGGGCAAACAGCGCCTTCTCGATGAAGGAGAGGTCCTGCCGGTCGAGATTTTCCTTGCCCTGGGCGATGACCAGTTCATTGTCGGTCAAGCTCTGGACGATCGCCTTGACCTTGAGCCCAAGCTTTGCCGCAGCACGTAGGCGGCGGCGGCCATAGGCGATCTGGTAATGCCCTTCCTCGTCGGGATCGGGGCGCACCAGGATCGGCACCTTCTGGCCGTGTTCGGCAATGCTTGTCACAAGCGCATCAAAATCGGCATCGCGCTCGACCGGGATACGATCGCTGATCGAGGAATTGGAAATGTCCGATGGGTCGATCTCCAGAACGGAAAATCCTGACGAAATCTGCGCCTGCAGTCTTCCGACCGCACGTGCCGCTTCCGTCATCTCCTGCAGAGATGCGCCCATGGCCGAGACGGCACCAGTGCGCACCCTGTCCGGGTTTTTCTCGACACCGGCAGACGGCGCCAACGCATCCGTTTTACGCATGAAAAGTGAGTTGACCGTATCGCGTCTGCTCATCAATTCTCTCCTTTCCAGTCGGATGCGGGCAAGCCGTAATAGCGCAGTTGGGAGCTCCCAACACGCTTGATGGCTGCCGATAGACGGACGGATCTTAGCCGGATACTTACACGCCAGCCCCTCTTGTTGGGATCTCCCAACAGATCCGCTGGTCCGTCGAAACAAGGTAAATCGATATTAATCAAGGAGAGCATCATGTGCGCCCCCATGCCTGCCGGATCAGCATCTCGACCTCTCCATTGACGGCATCGAGCGCTTCCATCGCACGATCATAGGTCGAACGCGTCAGGTTCTCGCGGCCGATCTCATAGAGCGTCTGCTTGGTGAGGCCAGCATCGGAGACCGCCGCGGATTTCACCATCGCATTGGTCATGACGTGATCGTCGAACAGATTGCGCAAGAGGGCAGCGACTTTCGTCTGCGGCGCATCCTGCGGCTCGTAGCGGGTCAGCAGATAACGGATGAAATCATAATTGAGCTCGCCGCCCGCTTCCCGCACGACGGCGAGAAGGTCATGGGTCATCAGCAGAAACTGGCTCATTGACGCCACATCCAGCATCTGCGGATGCACGGTGACGATCATCGAGGTTGCGGCGCAAAGGCCGCTCAGCGTCAGGTAACCGAGCTGCGGCGGGCAATCCAGGACGACGACGTCATAATTTTCGGCAACATCGTCGAGTGCCTTGGCGACGCGCATGAAAAACACGCCTTCGCCATCCCGGTGGCCGCGGGTCAGCGCGCGTGGTGTCGTGTGCTCGAACTCCATGAGTTCGAGATTGCCGGGAATGAGATCCAGACCGTCAAAATAGGTGTTGCGCACGACCTCGGAGAGGGGACGACGCTCCTCGTCATAGCGGATCGCGGCATAGAGCGTCTCGTTCGAGCGCACATCGGTCTCCGGCATGACGCCGAGCATCGCAGACATGCTGGCCTGCGGGTCGAGGTCGAGGGCGAGCACGCGGTAACCCTGCAGGGCAAGATATTGCGCAAGATGCACGGAGGTCGTGGTCTTGCCCGATCCGCCCTTGAAGTTGGTAACGGCAATGACCTGGAGATGGTCGTTCTCGCCGCGGCGCGGCAGGAACTCATGCGCCTCACGCCCACGGGCGGAGGCGGCAAGAAGGGCACGCAGCTCATTGAGCTGGCGCAAGGAATAGAGCCGTCGGCCGTTGGTGCCGACATCGGGCTGCGGGCCTTCGCCGGCAAGCGTCATCTTTCGCAAGGTCGAATCTGAGACACCAATGAGTTTGGCAGCCTCGCCTGATGTGAAGCGGCGCAGCGTCTTACTCGCGGTCGGCGGAAACAGGGCTTCGCTGATCGCCTGCAACTGCGAGCTGATCGTCGACGCATGGGCGCCGATCGTCTCATCGACGCTACGCTGAAGGGTCCGAGAAGTCCTTTGTGCCTTGCTCACGCTCTAATCTTTCATCACGGAAAAACACCAGAAACGGCTGTTTAACCGTGACGATTACCGATCGCAGCGATTCTGGCAAGGTACTCCGGCGGAACAAGCCCTTAGCGGAAGCGGCCAGGATCATGAGTTTACGACAGAAGGATTACAATTTCCCCTGATATCTCCGTCAGTTAACAGAAATCCGATTCGCCTTGCAAAGCCGTGTCATCCCCATATGATTTTTGCGATGGACGCGGCAAAGCCGCTGTTTTGATCCCGTAGACGGGCCGCGGTCCAACCCATTGAGAAGAATCAGCTATTACTGGTCCCTAATCTTCGCCGGCAAAGGAACTGACGGCTGAGAGCCGAGAAGGTGCTGTTGCTGCAACTCTATGGGCTATGGCGTGGGATGGATCGGGGGTTCGCCTTTTCAAATCCGGAACACGAGATCGGCAGGCTGCGCCTACCTGGTGAGCGCATATGAGCAAACCGCCTTCTGACGCCCGTTCTCGATGGCTGGACGTTCGAAAATTGACCAGGAGGTGACAGAATCAATCTGCTAGATCGATTCCGTATCAACGAAAGATGTGAGAAAAAACAGCGAGTTAGAAATAGGCCAAATGGGCTACCCGAGGCTCGCAAAGGGCTCTTTCGAGCAGCCTTTACAGGCCAATCTTATAGAAGAACCGGGAGCTTTTTGCAATGGCCGGCCCTACGGCTTTCCCCAGCAGTCATGCCGGGGAAAGCCGTTGAAAAGGCGCCTACCGCCCTATCCACGGAATGTGTAGCCGGCAATCGAGGCAGGTTTCATCTCGATCGAGAAGCCGGGCCGTGTCGGCGGCATATAGGCGGCGTCCTTGATGATGCAGGGATCGAGGAAGTGTTCGTGCAGGTGGTCGACATATTCGATGACGCGGCCGTCCTTGGTGCCCGACACCGCCACATAATCGATCATCGACAGGTGCTGTACATATTCGCAGAGCCCGACACCGCCGGCATGCGGCCAGACCGGCAGGCCGAATTTCGCCGCGACCAAGAGCACGGCGAGCACTTCGTTCAGACCGCCCATGCGACAGGAGTCGATCTGCACGATATCGATCGCGCCTTCAGCGATGAACTGCTTGAACATGATGCGGTTCTGGCACATTTCGCCGGTCGCGACCTTCACCGGGGAAATGCCCTGGCGGATCTTGCGGTGGCCGGCGACATCGTCAGGGCTCGTCGGTTCCTCGATGAAGAAGGGCTTGGCGAAGGAGAGTTGCTTGACCCAGTCGATAGCCTGTCCGACTTCCCAAACCTGGTTGGCGTCGATCATCAGGTAGCGGTCCGGGCCGATCACCTCGCGGGCGATCCTCAGGCGGCGGATATCGTCCTGCAGGTCACGGCCGACCTTCATCTTGATGTGGTTGAAGCCGGCATCGATCGCTTCCTGGCAGAGACGGCGCAGCTTCTCGTCCTCATAGCCGAGCCAGCCGGCCGAGGTCGTGTAGCAGGCATACCCTTCCTTCTCGAGTGTGGCGATGCGCTCCGCCTTGCCGGCTTCGGCTTGTCTGAGGATGGCAATTGCTTCCTCGCGTGTCAGCACGTCGGTGAGGTAGCGGTAATCGACGATATCGGCGATCTCTTCGGCCGGCAATTCCGCAACGAGACGCCAGACCGGCTTGCCGGCCTCCTTGGCAAGAAGATCCCATACAGCATTGACGATGGCGCCGGTCGCAAGATGGATTGCGCCCTTCTCCGGCCCGATCCATCGAAGCTGGCTATCGCTCGTCAGATGCCGCCAGTATTTGCCGGGATGCGCCTTCACCTCCGACAGTTCTGTGCCGACGACCAGATGGCGCATCGCCTCGATCGCCGCGCAGCAGATGTCGTTGCCGCGGCCGATGGTGAAGGTCAAGCCGTGGCCGGCGAGACCTTGCTTGTCGGTCTCAAGGATTACATAGGCGGCGGAATAATCCGGGTCGGGGTTCATCGCATCGGAACCATCGAGGCTTTGCGAGGTCGGAAAGCGAAGGTCGAAGACGCGGACGTCGGTGATGCGGGTCATGATGTCTTTCCCGTTTGGCTAGGCCGTTGGGTTGGCCGGCATCCGCTTTCGCAGCGAGCCGGCCATGCGAAAAGCTCAGATCGTCCAGCCGCCGTCGATGGCGTAGGCTTGGCCGGACGTATAGGTGGCGCCCGCGAGATAGACGACGAGATCGGCGATTTCCTCCGGCGTGCCGAGGCGGCCCATCGGCTGGCGGGCGATGAAGGCGGCGCGCGCCGTGTCATAATCGCCTTGGGCGCGCATGCGGTCCTGCAGCGAGGGGCTTTCCACCGTGCCGGGGCAGATGCAGTTGCAGCGCACGCCCTGCGTGACATAATCGGCAGCGACCGACTTGGTGAGCCCGATCACGGCGGCCTTGGTGACGCCATAGGCAAAGCGGTTCGGCACGCCTTTGATGCTCGAGGCGACCGAGGACATATTGATGATCGAGCCATCCTTGCGCTCCAGCATGCCCGGCAACACTGCGCGGATGGTGCGGATCATCGCCTTGACGTTGAGATCGATGGCAAACTCGAGATCGCTATCCTTCATGTCGAGCACAGAACCGTTATGGACGATGCCGGCGCAGTTGAAGAGCACATCGACGGCGCCGATTTCGGCCACCAGTGCCTTGACCGCCGCGTCTTCGAGCACGTTGAGCTTGTGGGTGGAAATCTTGGCCTGCGCCGCCAGGGTCGCAAGAGCATCGGTATTGATGTCGGTGGCGTGCACCCTGGCGCCGGCCGCGGCGAAAGCAAGCGCGGTGGCGCGGCCGATGCCCTGACCTGCTGCGGTGATGAGAACGCTCTTGCCGGAAAGATTGCTTGTCATGTCATGGCCTCTGTGGGGATTGCGCGCGCTGGCGTTGATGCTGAAATATATCTCAAAAGGATCGGTCAGGATGCAGGCCGCGTTCGAACGCCCTCTTGGGCGACATCAGGCAGATGGTCACGATATCCCTGCGCATGGCCCTCCTCCCTCTCCCATTATCTTGTTTTTGTCTCGCCTTGGCGAGTTTTCCGGAAACGATATCCTCAAACTTGATTTGTCTGTTTATAGACAAACAGACGATAGTTCTATGGTCAAGCGCGAACTTTTTCTTTTCCGTCCGCCTGTCTGCGTATATGCAGAATGATATTCACAGGAGGGAAGAATGGAGACCGACGAGTCAGATCGCTATCGCGCTCCGGCGCTCGACAAGGGTCTCGATATTCTCGAACTTCTGGCGGGTGTCGATAGCGGCCTGACGCAGGCGGAAATCGCCAAGCGGCTGGAGCGCAGCCCGAACGAATTTTACCGCATGCTCGACCGTCTCGTGAAGCGCGGTTACGTGACGCGGCTCGATGGCGACCGTTACTCTCTCACCCTGAAACTCTTCGGCCTGGCGCAACTGCATGCGCCGGTGCGCCGGCTCGCCTCCTATGCGACGCCGCTCATGCGCGAGCTCGCCCAACGCTCCCGTCAGGCAAACCATCTGGCCGTCTTCGACCGTGGGGCTGCCGTCGTCATCGCCCAACAGGAGGCGCCCGACTATTGGGGCCTGTCGATCCGCATCGGTTCCCATATCAGCCTGTTCGACACCGGGTCCGGCCATGTGCTGCTTGCCTTCCGCAGCGACGAGGAGCGCGAGATGATGATCTCGGAGCATGTGCGCAGCCGCGAGGACGTCGACCTAGGCCCGGATTTTCACGAGCGGCTGAATCAGATCCGCAAGCGCGGCTATGAGATGATGGCGAGCGCCCAGACCGCTGGCGTCTATAATCTCTCGGCACCGGTCCTGGGGTCGGACGGACGCGGTATTGCGGCGCTCACCTGCCCCTATATCGCGCTCGTCAATGCGCCGGCAGCGCCCGATATCACCCAGGCGATCGGCATGGTGCAGAAGACGGCGGCCGAGCTTTCGGCGCTTGCCGGCGCCACCATCGCAGGACCGAGTTAAGGCAGCAGAATTTCTATTTGAACAATCCATTCACCAGAGATAGGTTGAATGCCACTCTTTGGAGGAAAAGAGCGTGTTCATCGATACCCATCTGCACGTCATCGACCGTTCGGCGCTGAGCTATCCCTGGCTTGCCGATGTGCCCTCGCTCGACCGTGATTTTCTCTACGAGACCTACGCGAGCGAAGCCAAACGCTGTGGCATCACCAAAGCGCTGCACATGGAGGTGGACGTCGATCCCGTCATCATGCAGGCCGAGACCGATTACATCAGCCGCCTCGGCGATCTGGTGGCCGGAGCGATTGTCTCCTGCCGGCCGGAAGACGACGGCTTTGCCGCCTATCTGGATCGCCAGAAAGCCGATCCCTTCGTCAAGGGCTTCCGGCGCGTGCTGCATGTGGTGCCCGACGATATCTCGGAAGGCGCGCTCTTTCGCGAAAATGTCAGAAGACTTTCCGGCACCGGTCTGACCTTCGATCTCTGCACGCTGCCGCATCAGGTGAGCAAGGTGGGCGCGCTCACCGACGCCGCGCCCGATGTCCAGTTCGTGCTCGATCATTGCGGCAATCCGGATATCAAGTCGAACGCTTTCGAGCCCTGGAGCCGCGGTATCGTCGAAATCGCCCGCCGGCCGAATATCGTCGCCAAGATTTCCGGCATCGTTACCAATGCCGACCCGACAAGCTGGACGGCTGAAAACCTGCGGCCCTATATCGAGCATGTCGTATCAAGCTTCGGCTGGGATCGAGTGGTCTGGGGTAGCGACTGGCCCGTCTGCACGCTGGCGAACGGCCTTTCCACCTGGGTCGCGGCCACCCACGCCGTGCTGTCGGGCACGGCGGAAACGGAGCGTTCGAAGCTCCTTCATGGTAATGCGCAGCGTCTGTGGAAGCTCTGAGTTTGCCCCGATAGCTCACCCAGCGTCGCGCTTTCGGAGTTCAATTCTGCCGGGTTCTCGTCTGAAGTGATCTGTCCCGACGTGCAATCCGTAGGGGCTCTCGGATGGCGCGATGTTTTGGCCCAGCCTAAACGACATGCGAACAATTGCTAGGTTGAACTAACTCGGCTAAAAGTTGTTACTGCCGGCCGTGTAAGTTGTCTGGCCGGTTTTCGCAGGAGGGAATATCAGATGAAAGAAGAACCGCATTCCGTGGACGTTCACGTCGGCAAAACGATCCGTATACAGCGACTGCTGAGAAAGGTTTCTCAGACGGAACTGGGCGATCGTGTTGGCGTGACCTTCCAGCAGATCCAGAAATACGAAAAGGGATCCAACCGCGTCTCCGCCAGCATGCTCGTCGAAATCGCCGGCGCGCTGAGCGTTGACGTCAGAACCTTCTTCGACGATCTGACGGCAGCTGCCGCCAACGCAAATGATAATCCCGCTCCGAGCGAAGAATTCGTCATTTCGCGTGAAGGCGTCCAGCTCAACGCTGCCTTTTTCTCGATCAAGAATGAGCAGCTTCGCAAGAAAATTCTCAAGCTCGTTCAGGCAATCGCCAGTACCGAGCAGATGGAAGCCGACGCTGCGGAATAACACGTCGGCCTGAATTTATAGCGATCAGTCGCACCCCGCATCGGGATTAATGGCGTTCGATCAAGATCAGATTTTCGCCAGCGTCCTTCATTGCGATCTTGGCTTTGCTGCCGACGAGTTTTTCAAGGTTCGCATCGAGTTCCCTGTCCGGATCGATGCCGTCCCAATCGATGACGACCTGCAGCAGTGCCATGTTTGTCAGGTGCATGAGATTGCGCAGCTGAAGTTTTTCAGCCTCGTCCTTGGCTGCCGACAGCAGCCGGAAGAGCCTTGCGTATTCTCTGCCTGCACCCTGGTCCCTTTTTTCAAACATTGTTTCCGCCCTCGACAACAGTCAAATCCCCACGCAGGATACCTTGGGCTTTGAACCGTTATTCGAGCGTTACAGGTTGCATCTGCTGCGTGATTTCGGCCTGCAGCAGCTCCCAATGCGAAGTTGCTGCAAAGCTCCAGTCACGCTGTGTTGACGCAAACTCACCCTTCTTCAGCCAGTCCAGCACTAGCCGGGCGTCGCTGCGTTTGCGTTCGACGCGGTTGGTGCGGATCGCCGCCAAGATCTGGTCGCGCCGCAGCTTGCGGACGAAATGGCATTCATCGACCACCTTCGAATAGGTTCGTTCGGAGAAATGCAGGAAGCGGCCGGCCAGCAGCAGCTTCTTGCGCTCGCTGACGGTAATTTCACCCTTGGCATGGAGACCTTCGATGGTCGGCTCGAAATCGACCCAGGGTACGGAAAGCGGCAGCCAGCCGAGTTCCTGCGGCGCATGGACGAGCGCCACCGCTTCGTCATCAATGAGATCGCCGGATTCGTAGTCGTCGAAGATCGAGCCGATGCCGATCATGCCGAAGATGGAACATTCAGTAGCACGCAGCGCCCCCATGCTGGAACCGCCGGCAACGGCAACGCCCTTTTCCAGTGCAAAGAGGATCTCCTTGTGCCAGACCGACGGCAGATCGCCGAAATAGCCGTCGATCAGGCCGATCGCTGTCGCCCCCTCATGCACGGCTTTCAGAATGTCGCCGCAGGCCGCGGGCGCGCGAAAATCGATATCGGGATGCTGTTTGCGGGCTTCGGCGATGTCGCCTGCAAGGCTCGGGCCGACGAACAGGATTTTCATGCCGCGGCTTCCCTGATGACGTTGACGGCGCGCAGGCCGAGCTGGATATACTGGCCGCTGATATCGACCTCGAGGCCCGGCACGATGACGCGCACGACGGAGACCGGAAGGGTGGGATGGCAAAACGGCACGGCAATGATCTGGCTGATGCCGGCGGCCCTCAGCCGGCCGGCGATATGGCGGATCGTATCCTGGATCGTCGCCGGGCGATGCGGGCGCATGGGGAAGGGTTTGAGCGCCGCATCATCGTTGCAGAGATCGACGACCTGGCGCATGCCAGCGCTGCGGTCGATCCGCTGGTAAATCCTCGGCGAGAAATCGTCACGGCTGCCGGCAATCGCCGTCAGCCGGCTCTGGGCGGCCTCGGTGATGGCGCGCAGTGCCGCGCGCACCGGATCGGGATGGCAGCCGCAACCGCCGCAGACCTGAGCCCAGCGGGCATCGACGCGATCGGAAAGATTGCCCGGAATGATGACGGCGAGAAAGGCCGGGACACCGATATCGGTGGTCATGTCGATCAGCAGCAGGCGCATGCCGGCCTGCCGGATGCGATCGACCATGACGTCGATCACGGCATCGCCGAAGGCGAGCGGATCAACGCGGTTCTGCTTGAGCTGTTCAGGGGACTTGAGCTGGGTGAGCGCCCAGGCATCGCGCTCGACCAGTTCGCAGAGCCCGTGCAAGACGGCTTCGGCTGGCGTATTGCCCGAGGCAAGGCCATCACTCGACTGTTCGAAGCCCGGTGGGCGCTCGCCGCGATGGTCGAGTCCAACCAGCCACCAGGGCACGAAAGTGGTGCTGCCAGAGAGAAGCTCGAAGCCGGAGCACCAGGGGATCTGGCCGTCGCCGATCTCGTCGGGGGCACAGCGCGCCACGCTGTCGAGATCGATCATCGCGGCCCGCTCGGCTTTCATGGTCTCAAGGCTGGCGAGCGTCAGGTCGGCAGGCGCAATTTCGGCGATGCGGGTCTCGATCGCCTCCATGGCGGCCGAGGTCATCGCCGCTTCCTTGTCGATGCCCTTGCCCTGGAAGACCGACAGCGTGTGGCTGTTCGGCCGTGTGGCGAAGGCAACCGGAATGTTCAGCACGTCGAGCCCGGTCAGCAGCCCGACGCGGGTGATGCCGAAGTCGCGCAGATGCGGTTTGATCGCCGCAAAGGTCTGCGCCGGTGTCATCGACCGGTCGTGGTAACTGTTGACGCCTGCCGAAGACCGGTTGAGGTCGGCGGCAAGCACTTCAAGGTCGGCCAAAGCAGACATGCTGATTGGTTCCTTAGCGAAACCTCAGCGCATGCGTCAGGCTTTCGAGGCCGTTTGCCGATACGGTAAGCTCATCCTGCTTGATGGCAGCCTTGGCGGCAGCGGAAAAACGAAGTGCCTGGGTCTGGATTGCGGCGTTGGTTTCAACGGTCTTCATGATCTCTCTCCGATTGGTTGGGCGGCTGGCCGCCGTTAACCATTGGAAGAGAGCATTGCCTGCGTCATTTAAGCGTTACAGGCTTCGTTAAAAGGCTGCGCTTCATGGAAGACCGGCGAGTTGCAGGCCTTTTATCAGCGGTTCGGTAAAGGCCGGATCGCGATCGGGAACGAAATGACGGATCTCTTCGCTGCGGAAATCGGGGAAGTTTTCCAGCACGACTTTGGCGTAATTTCTGGCTTTCGCGGCATCGCCCGCCATGGCGTGCGCAGCGGCGAGCAACCGGGCTGTCGCCTGTTTCGCCTTCACCGGCTCCAGCGCCTCGATCGCCTCTTCATACTCTTCGCGCATGAAGTGGATACCGCCGAGGTTCCAGTAGTAATAGTCTGGTGGCAGCGGGTTGAGCTTGAAGGCGGCCTTGCTGAGCTCCAGCGCCCGATCGAAATCGCCGTCATGGGAAAGCGCATCGGCGAAATCGGCAAGGATATCGGCATCGTTAGGATTGAGATCCTGGGCCTGCTGGAAATGCTCCAGGCTTTCGTCGAAGCGGCGGCGATAGAGCGCCACGAAGCCGAGTTCGCGATAGGCCCGACCGCTGTTCGGATCGGTCTGCCGCGCCATCCTCGCGGCGCTATAGGCCTCGTCGAGCAGGTCCCGGTCGCGCATGCCGCGGATCAGCCATTCCATGCCGAGCGCGCGCGACATGCCAGCATGGGACGGCGAGAAATGTTCATAACGGCTGAGCGACGACTTGAACCATTTGCGCGCCTGGCGCAGGTGTTGCAGGTCGGTCTGGGCAATCAACCGCTTGCCTTCGAGATAGAGGCGATAGGCGGAAGCGGGCACATCGCCGAGCGGCATCGCCAATTCGGTGCGCTCGATCGTATCGGCGAGTGTCATGACGATGCGCCGTGTGAGCTGGCTGAAAGCTTCGCTGATCTTCTGCATCGCAAAGGGAATTTCGACCGCCCACAGAACCTCAGAGGTTGCCGTGCGCGTCAGCCGGCAGGTGGCATAGACATCCTCGTCCCGGCCCTGGATCGTTACATAGACGGCATAGTCGAAGGACAGGTCGAGCGGGCCGACGGTGGCGCGCGTCGGGTCGAGGGCGCGGCTCAGCATTTCGAGGCTCGTATGGGCGGCGATCACCTTGAAGCCGCGTTGCTGGCTGAGGCCGATCGTGACATCCTCGAGCAGTGCGCGGCCGACACGCTCCATCAGCGGATCGGTGAAGATGCTTTCGGGGGGCAGAATGACGATGCGCGGCTGGCCAGCCGGATCGATCAGCAACTCCGAGGTGGGACGCGGACGTTCTGTTGCCGGCTGCGCGGCGGCCAGGATGCCGAGTTCACGGGCAAGCGCCGTCGTAGCCCCGTCCGGCTCGATATCGAAATCGTTCTTCAGCTGGCTGCGGCACTTCAGATAGGCCTGACGCGCCGCCGGCAGGTCGTTCATGCGGGCATGGGCGCGCATCAGCGCCCGGCAGGCGATCTCATTGGCGGAATCGAGCTCGATCAGCCGCTTGGCAAAGGCGATCAGTTCCTCGTCCGGGCGCTCGTCGTCACTTTCCAGCAGGCGGACAAGATGGGCCGAGCGCGCTTCGTCGATGCGCTGGCGCTCGAAGGTCAGCCAGTCTTCTGCGCCCTGCGTCGGGGATTTGACGCTTTCGAGCAGTTCGCCGAGCAGGATGCCGCTTTCGGCCGGCTCCAGCACATCCTTCCGCTTGAGGATATTGAGGTCGATCTCCCAGCCCGGTGCCAGTCCCAGATGGGTGCGCGTGGCGGTGAGCAAAGGCGGCAGGCCTTCGGGAATGCTCTGCTCGATGCGGGAGAGGAGCTGGCGTAGGCTGCCGGCGCGTTTTTCGGGAAGTTCGGATTGCCAGAGCTGGCATCGGATGGTTTCGCGGTCGACCAGCGGCTCCGACGACAGCGCTAACATTGCCAGCAGGAAGTAGGATTTTTCGGGTAAGGGAAGCTCAGTCCCGGCGACCAACAATTGCGGCCTGCCGAGCAGACATAGTCTGTTCGCTTTCACTTCCCCGGTTGACCCGTCCATCACGGTTCTCACCTTCAAAAGCCAGAACGCCTGGAGCGCACCGGCCGATTGGATGATGTTAGAGTGAATAGCGGGCAACGGGAAGCGCTTTTGCTTTGAAGGAGCAAGATTTTCATCGAATATTTACGGTCGCGGCAGGTGCTTGCTGCCGGCATACTTTACGAATGCTGCATATGGGCGTGAGACACCGCTCTATTTTGGAACATGCGGACCGGCGATGCCGCCATATATTCGTCCTGTGTTGCAGCTTCCTCTGCCTAGATTTAAGCCCCTTTTTGCTGCGCCGCCAGAGCACCTCTTCGGCGTGCCTGGCCCATTCATGTTGGACGAGATATTCGATCTCGGTCTCACAGAGATCGGATCCGACAGCCTGCCGAGATCACCGATCAAACACCTAGTCCCACTTCGGGCCCCAGTCCGGATCGACGACGCGGTGATTGCGGTCGATGGTCTCGATATGGGAGATTTCCTGAGCTGAAAGCCTGATCGAGCTTGCCTTGAAGTTCGAGCGGATGCGTTCCGGCCTGCCCGATGTCGGGATGGTGCAATAGCCCTTGGCAAGCTCGAAGGCGATCGCCACTTGTTCCGGCGTCGCATCGTGTTTTTCACCGATCGCGCGCAGCACCGGCTCGTCGGAAAGGATGCCACGGGCGATCGGCAGATAACAGGTGACCAATATTTCCTTTTCCCGGCAGTAGTTTGCGAGCTTCTTGTTCTGCAGGATCGGGTTAAGTTCGAACTGGTTGTTGGTGATCCTACCCTTGCCGAGCAGCGCTTCCGTCTCCTCCAGCAGGGCAATCGTGAAGTTCGAAACGCCGATCAGCTTCGTCAGGCCGCGGGCCTGCGCCTCGGCGATCTGGGTGATGTAGACTTCGAGCGGAATGCGGCCATTGGGCGACGGCCAGTGGATCAGTGTCAGGTCCACCTGATCGACCTTGAGCGTCTCTAGGCTCTTTTCCAGAGAAGGGACGAGTGCGCCGGGATCGAAATTGTCGGTCGAAATCTTCGTGGTCAGAAAAACCTCGTCTCGGTCAAGGCCAGAGCGGCGCAGCGCTTCGCCGACTTCGAATTCGGTGTCATAGGTTTGCGCGGTATCGAGATGCCGGTAACCGGTTTCGAGCGCGCAGAGGATTGCATCGATACCCTCCGTGCCGTTCCGCCCAAAGGTGCCAAATCCCATCAATGGAATAACGTTATGTTTTTCCAAGAGTATCTCCTCCATTTCGCCTCACTCCGCCAGAGACTTGCCGAGCTTTGCAACAGCTTGCGGCGAAGTCCAGCGAAAAACGCCTGTTGGTCTCAGGCAAATTTCCGGCCTGGTCCAGCGACGGTACAAGCCTGGAATTCGGACGTTGAATCCAGGAGGCGGCGGTGCGGACCGCGGGTTTCGGCAGGACGAAGGCGCGATGCCATTGTGACACCGTGAAGGACCTCGGTGTCATGATCGGACTTCTGGAGTTCAACTCCGATATGGAGCCGCAGCCCCACTCGGCTTGAGCGGCTCAGGCGGCCAAATCTCTCTAGAAGGCTTGGGCGACCCGGCGCAACAGCGTCTCGCTTTCGATATCGGCTTCGACAAAATCGAGGCCGATATCGAGCACCGGGGCGCTGTGTGTGAGCCAGCCGACAGAGATCAGGTCGACGCCTGAGGCGGCAATGGCAGGTGCCGTTCTGGGCGTCACGCGGCCTGAGGCCTCGGTGATCGCACGCCCGGCAACGATGTCGACTGCCTCGCGGAGCTGATCGGGCGTCATATTGTCGAGAAGGACGGCATCGATCCCCTCGGCCATGGCTTCATGGAGCTGATCGAGCGTGTCGACCTCCACCTCGATCTTGACCATATGGCCGACACCGGTCTTGGCGCGGCGGATTGCTTCCGAAACTCCGCCGGCGATGGCGACATGATTGTCCTTGATCAATACCGCGTCACTGAGTGCGAAGCGGTGGTTCATGCCGCCGCCGGCACGCACGGCATATTTTTCCAGCGCCCGGAGACCGGGCGTCGTCTTGCGGGTGCAGACGACAGAGGCTTTCGTATCCCGGATCGCGGTGACGATGCCTGCCGTCACCGTGGCGATCCCGGAGAGATGGCCGAGGAAGTTCAGTGCCGTGCGCTCCGCCGCCAGAAGTCCGCGCGACGGGCCTTCGATGGTGGCGATCACGCTGCCCGGCTGCACCGTGGCACCATCCGGCAGATGCCGTTTCAGGGTGATGGCGGGATCGACGAGCTGGAAGGCCAGCTCTGCTGCATCGAGGCCTGCAACGACGCCCGGCTGGCGGGCGGCCATGACGACCGTCGAGCGATGATCTGAGGGGATGACGGCTGCCGAGGTGATATCCCCGGCAAGGCCGAGATCTTCGACAAGAGCTGAACGCACCAGCGGCTCGACAATGACGCGCGGAAGGGAAGCGAAGTTCATCTCAGGCACTCCTTGCAAGGGGATGGGAGGCGGTGGCCCGGGCAATTTCCAGGGTTTCGGCAAGCGTCATTGCCCGCCGTACGACTTCAGCACGCTTCAACGGGAAGTCGGTGCGGGCATGGGCGCCGCGCGATTCTGTCCGAAGGCTGGCAAAGACGGCAATCAATAGCGCAACAATCGCCGGATCGGCGGCCGGGCCGTCGCCTTCGACCAGCGGCAGCAGGCTTGCGACGGCGCCGTGGATCGCGCCTGCATTGCGCAGCACGCCGAGATGGCGCGAGACGATCAGCCGGACAAGCGAGGCATCGGCCACGACCGGCAGCGGATAGGCAGCTTGGGTCACAGGCGTGCTTGCTGCCGGAGCTGCGAGAATGTCGCATCCTGCGCGCATGCCCATGACGGCAGCCTCCAGCAGCGAATTGCTTGCAAGCCGGTTTGCGCCATGCAGCCCTGTCGATGCCGCCTCGCCGGCAACCCAGAGGCCGGCAACGGAACTGCGGCCGGCGGCATCGGTGGCGACACCGCCCATGTGGTAGTGAACGGCGGGGCGAACGGGGATGAGTTGACGACTGGCATCAATGCCGGCTTCCCGGCAGAGCGCATCGATGACCGGGAAGCGCGTGGCAAAACGATCTCCAAGTGCCACTCGGGCGTCGAGGAAGACCCTGCCACCGCGCGCGAGTTCAGCACTGATGGCACGCGCCACGACATCGCGCGGCGCAAGTTCTGCGCCTGGCACGCCAGCCATGAAGCGCTCGCCGCTTTCGTTGACGAGCACGGCACCCTCGCCGCGGACAGCTTCGCTGACCAGCGCCAAAGGCTGGCGGCGGGAATCGAGCGCAGTCGGGTGAAACTGCACGAATTCCATGTCAGCGAGTACCGTGCCAGCGCGCGCCGCAAGCATGATGCCCTGCCCGAAATTGCCCATTGGATTGGTGGACGCTTCATAAAGCCCGCCGATACCACCGGTCGCCAGCACGATCCGCCGCGTTGGCAGAGTGACGGCGCCGCTGTCCCCGGTGCAGAGGAGCCCGGTCACGCCACTCTCGTCGGTCAGGATACGGCGGGCTTCCTGACCTTCGAGCACCGTGACGGAAGGTGTCGCGATAACGGCTGCGACCAGCGCGCGGACGATCGCAGCACCCGAGCCATCACCTTCCGCATGCACGATGCGACGGCGGCTATGGGCGGCCTCCAGACCCAGCGAAAAGCTGCCATTGGCCGTCTTATCGAAGCGGACCCCGGCCCGCTCCAGCGCGGCGATGGCCGCCGGCGCTTCGGCGACGATGCCGGCGGCGATAACGGGATCGCAAAGCCCGTCGCCGGCAGCAAGCGTGTCGGCGAGATGCAGCTCGGCGCTGTCATCGGCTCCGAGACTGGCGGCGATGCCCCCCTGTGCCCAGGCGCTCGACGTCTGCGCGCCCAGGGCCGCGCGGGTGACGATGATAACGGGCTCTGGGGCAAGGGCCAGCGCCGTCATCAGGCCCGCGAGGCCGCTGCCGACGATGACGGTGCGGCCGGTGAGTCGATCGGCAATCTCGCTCATATTGCCAGCATCCTCTCCACAGCCCGACGGGCAGCGACAGCGACCGCGGGATCGACGGTCACTTCGTGGCGGTTTTCTTCGAGCGCCGTGCGGATGTTGGAGAGCGTGATGCGCTTCATGTGCGGGCAGAGATTGCAGGGGCGAATGAACTCGACATCGGGGTGATGCACGGCAACATTGTCGCTCATTGAGCACTCGGTCAGCAGCACGACGCGGGCCGGCTTCTTCTGCCTGACATAATCGGACATGACGGCGGTGGAGCCCGCGAAATCAGCTTCAGCCACGACATCCGGCGGGCATTCGGGATGGGCGAGCACCGTCACGCCGGGGTGGTTTTCCCGCAGCTGGCGCACATCCTCGGCAGTGAAGAGCTCATGGACCTCGCAATGGCCATGCCAGGCGATGATCTCGACATTGGTTTCCTTTGCGACATTCTGGGCAAGATACTCGTCGGGGATCATCAGCACCTTCGGCACGCCGAGGGATTCAACCACCTGTTTGGCATTGCCCGAGGTGCAGCAGATATCGGAGGCGGCTTTGACGGCAGCCGATGTATTGACATAGGTGATGATGGGCACGCCGGGATGGGCCTGGCGCAGCAGGGCGATATCTTCCGGGGTGATCGAATCTGCCAGCGAACAGCCGGCACCCATATCGGGGATCAGCACCGTCTTTTCCGGGTTCAGGAGCTTTGCCGTCTCTGCCATGAAATGCACGCCGGCCAGCACGATTACGTCGGCATCGACTTCGATTGCTTTTCTGGCGAGCGCCAGGCTGTCGCCGACGATATCGGCAACGCCATGGAAGATCTCCGGCGTCTGGTAATTATGCGCCAGGATGACCGCATTGCGCTTACGCTTCAGTTCCAGGATTGCTTCGACATCGTCCTGAAACGTCATCCATTCGGCTTTGGGAATGACGCGGCTGACGCGGTCATACAGGGAAGACGCGGATACGAGGTGGTTCATGGCCGGCTCCTAATTATGCTCGATTTGAGCATATCTCAGGTAAAGAGATATTCTCATGGTGAGCATATGTCAATTGCGGGAGAGCGGTAATTTCGTTCCGGCGAGCGCGCGCTCTTCGAGGATAGTCTGGCGGAAGCGGAAAAGCTTGGCCGGCCGGCCGCCGGTTTCGCTCGTCGCCTCGCCCGTTTCCTCCACCAACTCCTGCTGTTCGATCAGGCGGCGGAAGTTCTGCTTGTGCAGCGTCAGGCCGGCCAGCGCCTCGACGGCCCGCTGCAATTGAAGCAGGGTAAAACTCTCGGGCATCAGTTCGAAGACAACAGGCCTGTACTTGATCTTGGCGCGAAGCCTTGCAATCCCGGTTGCCAGAATACGGCGGTGGTCGGCAAACATCGGCCGGCCGAGATTGTCTTCCCTGCCGCAGCCGGCTTCAGTGACGAGGCCCGCCTCATAAAGCAGTTCGTAGCGCTGCAGCGTCAGATCCTCGTTCCAGCCACCGCCGTCGAGCCCGAAGGTGAAATCGGCGCGGCGATGGCGGTATTCGCGCTTTGCCGGATCGGCATCGGCCCAAAGCCGCAGGCGCGCAACAAGCTCATCGAGGATGGTAGGGCGTCCGTCGCGATGGTCCTCCCAGGGGAAATATTCGTACCAGCCGTGCCATCCTGGCCGTCCCGCCCCCATCTGTTCGTTGACGAGGCCGAGATAGCTGATCGAAATGGTTCGCCCGCCCTGGATATCATTGTTCCGGTCGCGGTCGGCAAAGGTGTAGAGCTGCTCCAGAAAACCGACCGGATGGGCGGTCTGTTCCTGGATCCATTCGCGCAAGCCCGATTGCAGCGTGCGATGGCCCATTTCGAAGGAACCTGACGGCAGCGCATCGCCCCTCTGGATCGTCATGACGCGCGGCTCGTCGCCCGTCACCGCGACGAGAACCGCGATCAATTCCGCATGTGCAAAGCCTATCGTCACCGGTTACCGAGAATCTGTTCCTGATGGATCTATTCTCTGACATAGGCTGGCACTGATGCCAATGGAACTCCACCTTCTCCCTCAGCGGAGAGAAGTGCCGGCAGGCGGAAGGGAAGTGGGGCGGTGCTTTCACCGAATTCTGCGAAACGATCCGGCAATGATTGCTCTCGCCGCAACTTTTCCGTGGCTCATGGAGCCGCCCGCCCTTCTACGGCCCGGCTCCAAAAAAGGCGAGCCGGGTCAAGATCGTATAGTCCGCTTCCGATACCATCAACGCCACGAAAACCAGCACCAGCACCGGCGGCAGCAGGATGGCGTAGACCAGCGCCAGCCGCTCCCAGGCCATGTGCATGAAGACGGCGACGATCAGCCCGGCCTTCAGCATCATGAACAGCAGGATGAGCGTCCACCTCAAGTAGCCCTGGATACCGAGATAATCGACCATGTAGGACGCCGCGCTGAGCACGAAGAGCAGGCCCCAGACGAGGAGATAGAGTCTGATCGGATGCTGCTGTCCGGTATGTGCCTGAGCATGCGCCGTTTGGGTTTGTGCATGCGCCGTTGTCTCGCTCATGACGACCTCACCACAGATAGAAAAATGCGAAGATGAAGACCCAGACAAGGTCGACGAAATGCCAGTAGAGACCCATGATCTCGACGGCCTCGTAGCGGCCTTTCCGGCTGGTGAAGAAGCCGCGCCGTTCCACGTCGAAATCGCCCCGCCAGACCTTGCGGGCGATGATGAGGAGGAAGATGACGCCGATTGTGACATGGGTGCCGTGAAAGCCGGTGATCATGAAGAAGGTCGATCCGAACTGCGCTGCCCCCCACGGGTTTTCCCAGGGGCGCACGCCTTCAGTGATCAGCTTCGTCCATTCGAAGGCCTGCATGCCGACGAAACATGCGCCCAGAAGCGCCGTTAGCAGCATCAGGACAGCTGTCTTGTGGCGGTCGCGGCGATAGCCGAAATTGACCGCCATCGCCATGGTGCCGCTGCTGGAGATCAGCACGAAGGTCATGATCGCGATCAGGATCAGCGGAACGTCCTGGCCGCCGATATGCAGCGCGAAGACCTCGCTCGGATTGGGCCAGGGGACCGGCGTCGACATGCGGGCGGTCATATAGGCGATCAGGAAACAGCCGAAGACAAAGGTGTCGCTGAGCAGAAAGATCCACATCATCGCCTTGCCCCAGGAGGCGGTCTTGAAGGCGCGCTGATCCGAGCTGAAATCGGCCGCGACACCCCGAAGGCCCACCGGCCTGAGGCCGGGTTCGCCGTGTGTCTGGACAGGATGTGCCATCTGCAAATCTCCTAGTTCAGTAATGTGCGGCAGAGATCGACGAAATCATTCGCCCAGCCGGCAAAAAGCGCGAAGAGCAGGAGCCAGACGGCGAGCATGAAATGTGAATAGATGGCCGAGAGGTCGACGCTGAGCCGCAGCCTCTCCGGTTGAACGTCGGCTGAAAATGCCCTGAACGTCGTGTGCGCGAGCACGGCAAGCCCGCCCAGAATATGCAACCCGTGCAGTCCGGTCAGCATGTAGAAGAAGCTGTTGGCGGGATTGTCGGCAAGCACATAGCCGGCTGCCGTAAGCTCCCGCCATGCCTGGATCTGCCCGACGAGGAAGAAGACGGCAAGCGCAAGGCCTGTCACAAGCGCCGGCCGCAGGCTTTCCATGTGGCCATTCCGTGCTTCACGTTTGGCCCATTGCAGCGCGGCACTGCTCAAGGCGAGTGCTGCGGTGTTCACCCAGAGCAGGCGCGGAACCGGCATCCCCCACCAGTCGGCCGATGCCATGCGCATGAAATAGGCGCTGACGGCAAGGCTGAAGATCGCTCCAACGACGCCGAGAAACACGAAGAGGCCGATCTTCACCGCCGGCACCGGCGGCCGGTCGATGCCATGACGATCCGGCAGTTGCACCGAGCCGGTTTCGAGCCACGGCTTCGAGGTTAGCCGCTGCCCGGCCAGCCACCAGATGATGATGGCGGCGATGGCGGCGAGAAAAAGCAGGATGACGTTCATGCCGGAACCTCGCGGGTGACGCCATCGCTTGCCGGCACATTCTGCGGGATGAAATCTTCCGCCGCGCCCGGCACGCTGTAATCATAAGCCCAGCGGTAGACGACAGGCAGATCCTTGCCCCAGTTGCCATGCGCGGGCGGCGTCTGCGGCGTCTGCCATTCCAGCGTCGTTGCCCGCCATGGATTGCCGCCTGCCTCCCTGCCCCGGAAAAGGCTCCAGACAAGATTGAACAGGAACACCATCTGCCCGGCCCCGACGACGAGCGCCATGACGGTGATGAAGATATTCAGCGTATGGGCCGAGGGCGGAACGAAAGCCGTCTCTCCCATCTCGAAATAGCGGCGCGGCACGCCGAGCAGGCCGAGATAATGCATCGGAAAGAAGATGGCATAGGTGCCGAGGAAGGTGATCCAGAAGTGAATCTGGCCGAGCGTCTCGTCCAGCATGCGTCCCGTCACCTTCGGATACCAGTGATAGATCGCCCCGAAGATGACGAGGATCGGCGCGACCCCCATGACCATGTGGAAATGCGCGACGACGAACATCGTATCCGACAGCGGCACGTCGACGACGACGTTGCCGAGGAAGAGACCGGTGAGCCCGCCATTGACGAAGGTGACGATGAAGGCGAGCGCAAAGAGCATCGGCAGCGTCAGGTGAATGTCGCCGCGCCACAGCGTCAGCACCCAGTTATAGACCTTGATCGCCGTGGGCACGGCAATGATCAGCGTCGTGGTGGCAAAGAAGAAGCCGAAGGCCGGGTTCATGCCGCTGACATACATATGGTGTGCCCAGACGACGAAGCTTAAGCCCCCGATGATGACGATCGCCCAGACCATCATGCGGTAGCCGAAGATGTTCTTGCGCGCATGCGTGCTGATCAGGTCCGAAACGATCCCGAAGGCCGGCAGCGCCACGATATAGACCTCCGGATGGCCGAAGAACCAGAACAGGTGCTGGAAGAGGATCGGGCTGCCGCCGCCATGCTGGAGCTGCGTGCCCATCTCGACGATGGCAGGCATGAAGAAGCTGGTGCCGAGCACGCGGTCGAAGAGCATCATGACGCAGGCGACGAAGAGCGCGGGAAAGGCGAGCAGCGCCATCACGGTCGCAGTGAAGATGCCCCAGACGGTGAGCGGCATCCGCATCAGCGTCATGCCGCGCGCACGGCCCTGCAGCACCGTCACCACATAGTTCAGGCCGCCCATGGTGAAGCCGATGATGAAGACGATCAGCGAGGTGAGCATCAGGAGGATGCCCCAGTCCTTACCACCAGGCGTGCCTGACAGAACCGATTGCGGCGGATAAAGCGTCCAGCCGGCCCCGGTCGGGCCACCGGGGGCGAAAAAGCCCGCGACCAGGATCAGCACGGCGACGAGGTAGATCCAGTAGCTCAGCATGTTCGCGTAGGGGAAAACCATGTCGCGCGCGCCGACCATCAGCGGAATGAGGTAATTGCCGAAGCCGCCGAGGAACAGCGCGGTCAACAGATAGATCACCATGATCATGCCGTGCATGGTGATGAACTGATAATAGTGATCGGCATCGATGAAAGAGAGAGCGCCGGGAAAGGCGAGTTGAATCCGCATCAGCCAGGAGAGCACCAGCGCCACCAGGCCGATCGCGATCGCCGTCACCGAATATTGCACGGCGATGATCTTGGCGTCCTGGCTGAACACGTATTTCGTCCACCAGCTTCTCGGATGATAGAGCTCGACATCCTCGACTTCGGCGGATGGGATGGCGCCCGCGCTGCCGGATGGAATCTCGACCATGATCTCTCTTCCTTCCTTTGCCGGTTCAGTTTGCCGGCGGCGGCTCTCCCGATGACGCCGTGAGCTGGGTGAATGTCTGCTGCTGCCCGAGCCAGGTCTGGTAGTCCGCGTCGTTATCGACGACGACGGTGCCGCGCATTTGCGGATGGCCGACACCGCAGAGTTCGGCGCAGAGGATCTCGAAGGTCCCCGTGTGCGTCGGCGTGAACCAGAAATAAGTGATCATGCCGGGGATCATGTCCATCTTGGCGCGGAATTCCGGCACGTAGAAATCGTGGAGCACATCGACGGAACGCAGCAAAATGTGCACCGGTTTGCCGATCGGCAGATGCAGTTCGCCGCCCTCGATGATGACATCGTCGAGGCCGCCTGCGTCGTTCCTGTCGAGACCGAGCGGATTTTCAGGGCTGACATCGCGCGTCTCGGCACGGCCGAGCTTGCCGTCCGCGCCCGGCAGGCGGAAACTCCAAAGCCATTGCTGGCTGACGACCTCGACGGATGCGGCATCGGCAGGAACCGTGATGAACTGGTTCCACACGATCAGGCCGGGCGCCAGCATGGCCGCCACGCCGACCGCCGTTCCTCCTGCCAGCAGCAATTCCAGCCGGCGGTTCTCCGGCTCATAGTGAGCGCGGTTGCCCGGTCTGTGTCGGAAGCGGAAGACGCAATAGGCCATGAAGGAAATCACCGCCACAAAGACGATGCCGGTGATCCAGAAGGTAATGATCAGCGTGCTGTCGATATAGGTCCAGTTGGACGCGATCGGCGTCCACCACCACGGGCTGAGCACATGGAACAGCACGGAGCCGACGACAATCAGGACGAGAATCAGCACGACAGCCATTTCTGCTCCTCCTCGAGCAGGTTGACCCGTGAAACCGCATTCCGCAAAAAGTCCGTGTTTATTATCGCACAGATAGAAAATATCGGCAATTACGGCAATTTAGGCATGCGCCGCCGATCAAAGGCCCGTCATTTGGAGTATTGCCCATCACTGAGAATATTGTTTGAGATAGGCGATGAGGTCGGTGATCTCCTGATCGTCCTTCACGCCGACGAAGGCCATCTTTGTGCCCTTCACCTTTGCTTTCGGATTGTGCAGATAGTCGCGCAGCACTGTCTCGTCCCAGACGAGACCGCCTTCGCCGGCCGCCTTCATTGCGGGCGAGTAGGCGAAGTCGGGATGCGTTCCGGCCTTTCGACCGAACACCTTGTTCAGCGACGGACCGACCTTGTTCGTATCGGATTCAACGACATGACAGGTCGCGCATTTCTTGAAAACAACGGCACCTGCCGTCGCATCACCCTCCTGCGCCCCTGACTTACCAGGGGAAAGGGCAATCACGGATAAGCCGATCAGCAGAACAACACGGTAATCCACGGCAAACCTCATCCTCCTCAAGGTCGCCAAGCCACTCGCACTCGCCGTGGCATTGGCGCGCGGACGGTGGCTGGGATGCCGCAAAGCTTAATCCTTCGCGGGGGCAAGTCAATCGTTCCACAATTCCGGTGCAGTGACGCATCGCCGCAAGGCCGAAACCCGGCTTTCGCGCCTGCCGGTTGCGCCCAGGAGAGGTTGCCGGAATGGAGCGGCGTGGAAGGCAACGCAGAGAGTTCAGCGGAAGCGGCCCCCCGAGCCCCTAGCGGATCTCCTCATCTGCCCTGACGGGGGTATCTTCTTCCCGCCGGGCGAGGGGTGTCGGTGGCTGCTATTCGCCGGCTTCCAGCCGATGCAGGAAATTGCGCAACTCGGCCTCATCGATGCCGACGAGGTGGCGCTTTTCCGGATAGGCGCCGGAGCGGATATCCTCGGCAAATTCGCTGAAGGCGGCGATACGCTCGCGCTGCAGCCGGTCATGTTCGGCGGCGAAATTGCGATAGATCTTGGCGTGGCGCGGAGTGTGGTCGCGGTTGGTGCCGAGCACGTCGTCGGCGAAGAGATATTGCGCATCGCAGCCGTGGCCGGCGCCCATCGAGATCATCAGCATTGATGTTCTCTTTGAGATTGCTGCCGCCACATCGCCGGGAACGACTTCGATCTCGGCCGCAAAAGCGCCCGCCTCCTCCAGCGCCTTCGTCTGGCGCCAGATATCGAAAGCGCTGGCGGCCGTCTTACCAACGGCGCGGAAGCCGCCGGTCCAGGTGGCTTTCGATGGGATGAGGCCCACATGTCCGCAGACGGGAATGCCCTCGTCGCGCATGCGTCTGATGGTCTGCAGGCTTGCGGCGCAATAGACGGCATCGCCGCCCGCCTTCAGCGCCTTGAAGGCCTCACGCATATACTCCTCGGCCGAAACGTGGTCGCCATATTCCAGACCTGGAACGGCAAAGGGCGTGGGCGCCGCTTCTCGAAAAACTGGCCCGAGCAAAGCGGGTGGCACGGAGACCATGTCGATACCCGCCTTTTCCGCCGCTTCCGCCTCCTCCAGCGAGGTGATGCGCAACATGGTGAGCTGCCGTTTTCCCTTGAGTGCAAGCAGGTCAGCGACCGTCGCGCGATAGTGTCTTTTCATCGCAAATTCCTTTGGGGCCAGTATCTGGATATCTCTCTCAGGCGGCGAGCAGCGTCTTCAGCTTGACGTTGCTGGCGGTCAGCGCGGTGGGATCTGGATGGGCGCGCGCGGCAATCAGCATTTCCGCCAGCCGGATATCGCGCGCCACCGCATTGCCCAGCCCGATGCCGCTTGCGGCAATGAGCCGACCCTCGCCATCGAGGTGGAAGAGGATGAAGGCTCGCTCGCCGAGATCGCGGCGCAGATGCATGACCGCGCCATCGGCAAGACCAGCGATCTGCAGCGTCATGTCGTACTGATCCGACCAGAACCACGGCACGGCAGAAACCGGCTCATCGGCGCCGAGCATATTGGCAGCGGCAAGCATGCCCTGCTGCTGTGCATTGCGCCAGGATTCGAGCCGCACCCGCCGACCGCCGTAGATCGCCAAGGGAAAGGAGCAGCAGTCGCCGGCGGCAAAGATATCGGGGATGGAGGTGCGCAGCCGGTCGTCGACGGCAATGCCGTTGTCGATAACAAGTCCGGTGGCCTCCGCAAGCTCGACATTCGGCCGGGCGCCGATGCCGATAAGCGCGAGATCGGCCTCGATCATCTCGCCGGTCGAAAGCGTGATGACGGCCTTGCCGTTCCGCTCCGTCAGGCTTTCGATGGAAACACCGCAACGCAGGTCGACGCCCTCGGCGCGATGGCGTTCGGCAACCACATGGGCAATTTCCTCCGGAACGCCGCGCTTCAGCACCCGCTCCAGCCCTTCGATGAGAACGACATCGGCGCCGAGTTGTCGGGCGGTCGCGGCGACCTCCAGCCCAATGAAGCCACCGCCGATGACAGCAAGCCGCCTGCCGGGCTGCAGTATGGCGCGCAACGTCACGGCATCGTAGTGGGTGCGCAGCGAGCGGATATGGCTGCTTTCGGGTGCATTCGGAAAGTTGCGGGCGCTGGCGCCTGTCGCAAGCAGCAGCCGATCGTAGGCAAGCTTGCTGCCATCCGACAGGACAATGGTGCGCGCCATAGCATCGACGCTGATTGTGGTTACGCCCGTCACGAGGCGGATATTGCCAGCGGGATAGGTTTCGTGTGACGCGATGAATTTTGGATCGACACCGCCGGCAAGACCGGCCTTGGAAAGCGGCGGCCGTTCATAGGGCGCGTGCGGCTCGGAACCAACCAGCGTGACCTCTCCGCCAAATCCCTTTTCCCTGAGCGCGAAGGCGGCGCGTGCCCCGCACTGGCCTGCTCCGACAATGACGCAATGGGCCATGGCGCACCTCAGATCGCGATGAAGACAGCACCGTCTTCGATCTTGACGGGATAGGTCTTCAGATTGACGCAGACCGGTGCTCCCTTGGCCTCGCCCGTCTTGTAATTGAAGCGGCCATTGTGCTTGGGACATTCGATGATCTCGTCCATGACGAGCCCGTCGGCGAGATGGATCTGCTCATGAGTGCAGAGCCCGTCGGTGGCGAAGAATTCGTCGTCCGGGCTGCGATAGACCGCGAAGGTACGCCCGCCATGATCGAAACGCATGACGTCTTCCTCGTCGATCTCGTCCTTGCCGCAAACCTCGATCCAGTTTCCGCTCATCTCTGTTCCTCCCTTGATCCTGTTATTGGGCTGCCGGTGCCAGTTCGACGTGGAATTCCTCGCGATAGGGCCGCGCCGTGGCCGGCAGTTCCCGCTTCAGGAAATAATCTTCGTTACGAAGCTGGCGCAGGAAGGCCGGGATCATCTCGCGGTAGCCGGACCAGATCGATGGATTGGGCGCCGGCAGATCGTGCTTGATCATTGCATGCAGCTTCGGCAGCGCGTGATAGGGCACCATCGGGAACATGTGATGCTCGACGTGGTAGTTCATGTTCCAGTAAATGAAGCGGCTGATCGGGTTCATGCAGACCGTGCGGCTGTTCAGGCGGTGGTCGATGACGTCGTCGGCAAGCCCGCCATGCTGCAGCAGGCCGGTCAGGACGTGATGCCAGGCGCCATAAAGGCGCGGCAGGCCGATCAACATCAGAGGCAGGATCGAGCCCATGGAGATGGCAAGCGCGATAGTGACGACGTAGATCGCCAGCCAGATGCGGGCGATGCGGATCGTCTTCGGCTGCTCCATCTCGGGGATGAAGGTCTTTTCTTCGGCGCTGACGATGCCGGCCGCATTTCTGATCATGTCGATGACTGCATGCCAGGCATCGAGAATGCCGAAGAAATTCAGGATCAGCCGAAAGAGATCCGGCGGCCGCATGACGGCGATCTCGGGGTCGCGGCCGACGATGACGGTGTCAGTGTGGTGGCGCGTATGGCTCCAGCGCCAGGTCACCGGATTGCGCATGATCATGAAGCAGGCGATCTGATAGACGACGTCGTTCATCCAGCGCGTCTTGAAGGCCGTGCCGTGGCCGCATTCATGCCAGCGGCTGTCGGAGGCCGAGCCGTAGAGCACACCGTAAGCCAGGAAGAAGGGCGCGGCGATCCAGGCGCCCCAGAAATAAATGCCAAGTGCTGCAAAGACGACCATACTACCAAGCCACAGCGCCGTGTCGCGAATGGCCGGTGCATCGGAGCGCTGCATCAGCGCCTTCATCTCCTTGCGCGAAACGTCCGTGTGATACCATTGCGCAGCCGCAAGACCGGTTTCCACCGCCGTCCTGCCGTTCTCTCCCAAGAGGCTGTAATCGCGCTTGCCTGCCCCGCCAGCCATGCTTTCCTCCCTGCTAAGCTCTGGATCAGGAGAATAGGTTGACTTCGAAAGGCGCTCAATGCAGGCTTGATATATTCTATCAAAAGCCATCAAAAACGGCTTTCATTGATGATTGAAAACTATCAGGAACAACCGTGCGCCGTCCGACCATCTCCGATCTCGCCCAGGCTTCCGGCGTCAGCGTCGCGACGATCGATCGTGTCCTGAACGGCCGCCACCGTGTGCGCGAGGAAACGGCGCGCCGTGTCTATGATGCGGCCCAGTCGATCGGCTATCATGCCGTGGGTCTGATCCGCCAGCGCGTCTTCGAGGATCTGCCGCAATACCGTCTGGCCTTCCTGCTGCAGAAGCCGACGCAGCCTTTCTATCAAGCCTTCGCCCGCGAGATCGAGATGGCAGCCCGCAATGTCACAAGTGCGCGGATCCAGACTCAGGTGGAATATCCTGTCGCGACGACGCCCGCCGCGATCATTGAAAAGATCAAGCTGCTCGGCGCCCGGAACCAGGCCGTCGCTCTCGTCGGTCCGGATTATCCTGCGGTGACGGCAGCCGTCGAGGAGTTGAAGGAACGTGGCATTCCGGTCTTCTCGCTCCTCTCCGATCTTGCGACCGGCGTGCGGGACGCCTATGTCGGCGTCAACAATCGCAAGGTCGGCCGCACTGCCGCCTGGATGATTGCCAAAGCTGCCCGCCGGCCCGGCAAGGTTGCCTGTTTCGTCGGCAGCCATCGTTTTCATGGTCATGAGCTTCGCGAAATGGGCTTCCGCTCCTATTTCCGTGAAGAGGCCGCGGATTTCGAGGTGGTCGAAACGCTGATCAATCTGGAAACGCCCGAGATCACCCATGAGGCGACGTTGACGCTCCTGCAGAAACATCCCGATCTCGTCGGCCTCTATGTCTGCGGCGGCGGCATGGAGGGGGCGATCTCGGCATTTCGGGAAGAGGGCATCGCCGGCCGCATCGTGCTTGTTGTCAACGAGCTGACCGGCGACAGCAAGGCCGGGCTTGCCGACGGCATCGTCACTATGGCGATCGCAACGCCGCTGACCGCACTCTGCAAGGAAGCGGTGGCGCTGATGACCGGCGCGCTGGAACACGGCGAAATCGCCGTTCCAGGCCAGTCCTTCCTGCCCTTCGAGATTTTTCTGCCGGAGAATATCTAGAGCAGTCCCCGCTAAAGGGTGCAGCGGTTTCAAGCCCGCAATTGCGGAACAGACGGCTGTTGAAATGATGGAATCCCATCATTCTCATGGAAAATCTATCAGCGATGACAGGGTTTGATGGTGCGCAGCAGGTGGATTGGCTGGCAAATTCCAGTAGAAATTCGATTAGACATTCACATTGCTTCTCACCTGAGAGGCAAGGAGGAGACTTCGCATGGCATCCATTCGTTTTGCGCTGAACCACATGGCAGCGCCCTTGCTTTCGATCGAGGATTTTTTCGCGCTTGCCGTTTCGCTCGGTATCGATGCAGTGGAAATCCGCAACGATCTCTCGGGCAACGCCATCCTTGATGGCACCAGGCCCGATGTCATCAAGGCTGCGGCGGCTCGCCACGGCGTTGCGATCATCTCCATCAATGCGCTGCAGCGCTTCAATGAATGGAATGCGACGCGCGAGCGCGAGGCCCGCGAGCTGATCGATTATGCCAAGGCCGTCGGCTCGCAGGCGCTAGTGCTGGTTCCGAAGAATGACGGCACGGGACGCGCCGATGGCGAACGGCAGGCCAATCTGCGCCGCTCGCTCGAAGAACTCCGCCCGATGCTCGATGCCGCCGGAATTGTCGGTCTCGTGGAGCCGCTGGGCTTCGAGATCTGCTCGTTACGCTCCAAGGCGGAAGCCGCCGACGCAATCGAGACGCTCGGCGCGCAGCCGACTTTCCGGCTGGTGCACGACACCTTCCATCATCACTTGGCTGGTGAAACGCCATTCTTCCCACATCTGACGGGGCTGGTGCATATTTCCGGCGTCATTAATCCAGCCGTTTCCATCGCCGACATGCGCGATCCGCACCGGGTTCTCGTCGACGCCGATGACCGGGTGGGCAATGCCGCCCAGATCAGCGCGCTGCTGCAGGCAAGCTACAAGGGGCCTTTCTCCTTCGAGCCTTTCGCATCCGAAGTCCATGCGCTGAAGGATCCCGCCGCCGCATTGAAAGCGAGCATGGATTATCTCGCAGCGAATGTCTGAGACGCCTATTCCCGACCGCGGAAGCGGCGCTGATAGGCAGGGTCGTAGAGCGAGCTTTCGCGAAAATCCTCTGATGCAAGCGAGCGGCCGACGAAGATGATCGCCGTGCGTTCGATCGGCTCGGCCGCCACCTTCTCCTCGATATCGGCGAGCGTGCCGCGCAGGATGCGCTGGTCAGGCCAGGTGGCTTTCACGACGATTGCGACAGGGCAATCGGCGCCATAAAGCGGGGTCAGGTCCGCAACGACCTCAGCCAGCACATGGATGGCGAGGTGGATGGCAAGCGTTGCCCCCGTCGCCCCGAATTTTGCGAACGTCTCCTCGTTCGGCATCGGCGAGGCGCGGCCGGAAACACGCGTCAGCACGAGGCTTTGGGCCACGGCGGGGATCGTCAGTTCTCGGCCGAGTGCGGCGGCGGCGGCGGCGAAGGCCGGTACGCCCGGCGTCATCGTATAGGCGATGGCGTGCTTTTCCAGCCGGCGGACCTGCTCGGCAACGGCACTCCAGACCGAGAGATCGCCGGAATGCAGCCGTGCCACATCCTCACCAGCCTCCGCTGCGCGGAGATATTCGGCCTCGATCTCGTCGAGCGACAGAGGCGCGGTATCGATGATGCGCGCCCCCGGCGGGCAATATTGCAGGAGGTCCGGCGAAACGATGGAACCGGCATAAAGGCAGACAGGGCATTTGCCGATCAGGTCGCGTCCGCGAACCGTGATGAGATCTGCTGCGCCCGGTCCGGCGCCGATGAAATGAACCGTCATTCGTTTATTCCTTGATCCAGCGCCACTGCGTGACTGGCATGGCCGGCCGCCAACCGCTCATGCCGCCGACGGGTGCGACGCGCGCAATTTCGATCTTCGTCAGGAAGCCGCCACGTGCGGCATATTCTGCCAAGAGCACCGCTTCCATTTCCAGCGTCACGGCGTTGGCGACGAGCCGCCCTCCCCGCTTCAGGGCCGCAATCGCCGCATCGATCACACCGGCTTCACTGCCGCCGCCGCCGATGAAAATCGCGTCCGGTACCGGCAAGCCGGCAAGTGCTGCAGGTGCTGTTCCTTCGACAAGCGCAAGCTGCGGCACGCCGAAGGCGGCGGCATTGCGGGCGATACGGGCGGCCCGCGCCGGTGCCTGCTCGATGGCGATCGCCCTGAGCGATGGATCGGCAAGCATCCATTCGATGCCGATCGAACCCGAGCCGGCGCCGATATCCCAGAGGACTTCACCATGGCGCGGTGAAAGCGCTGAGAGCGTGATGGCGCGGATCTCCCGCTTGGTGATCTGTCCGTCATGGTCGAAGAGCGCGTCATCGAGGCCGCAAGCATAGGACAGGATGCGCGCCCCTGCCCCCGCTGCTACTTCGAGGGCGCAGACATTCAACGGGTCGATATCGGTGAGATCGAAGGCTGATGCTGTCGTGCTCCTGATACGCTCCTGTTTGCCGCCGAGCGCTTCGAGAACCGTCAGCCGTGTCCCGGAAAACCCATCGGCAGCAAGCAGTTCGGCAAGTGCCTGCGGCCCCTTCTCATCCGAGGTTAGCGCCAGAATGCGCCGGCCGGAATGAAGATGCGGGCGGATGAGATCGAGCGGGCGTCCATGCAGCGACACGCAGGCCGTCTCCTGCAGCGGCCAGCCGAGACGTGCGGCGGCGATACTGAATGCGGATGGTGCAGGAATGGTACGCATTTCGTCCGCCGTGACATAGCGCGACAACGTCGCTCCAACGCCATAGAGAAAGGGATCACCCGAGGCTAGTACCACGACAGGTGTGCCGCGTCGTGTCAGGATCGCCTCGACGGATTGTTCGAAAGGGCTCTGCCAGGCAAAACGCTCGCCCGAAATCAGCGGACCGGCAAGCGCATGGTGGCGTGCGCCGCCAAAGACGGCGGGGGCGGCAGCGATCAAGCGCTTCGCCTCCTCGCCAAGGCCTTCTGGACCATCCTCGCCGATACCGATAAGAGTGAGCCAGCGCGGGCCGGTGGGGGAGATATCAGACATGGACAGGACCCGCATTCTGATCCTCGGCGGCACGAGCGAAGCGCGCAGACTCGCCACCGAACTTGCCGCGCGAGAAAACCTCGATATCCTGCTGTCGCTGGCGGGCCGCACGGAAGCTCCTGCAGAACAGCCGGTTCCCGTCCGCATTGGCGGCTTCGGAGGTGCGCAAGGCCTCGCCGATTTCCTGATGGCCGGACGCTACGACCTGCTGATTGATGCTACCCATCCTTTCGCCGAACGCATTTCGGCCAATGCCGCGGCCGCAGCCGAACGCAGCGGCATAACCGCCATCGCACTTGTCCGTCCCGAATGGGTGCCAGTGCCGGGCGATCATTGGCACATCGTTCCTGATATTCCATCGGCTATCGCCTCGCTTGGCCCGACACCGCGCCGTGTCTTTCTGGCGACCGGCCGCCAGGGCGCCCCTCATGCCGAGGTCGCTCCGCAGCATTCCTATCTGGTGCGCAGCGTCGATCCTGTGGATCCGCCGCTTGCCCTTACCGACGTCGAATATATCCTCGACCGCGGTCCCTTCGCGCTCGAAGGCGAGCTTAATCTCCTGCGGAAACACAGCATCGAGGCCATCATCACCAAGAATAGCGGCGGCTCGGCTGCTTATGCGAAGATCGAAGCCGCACGTGTGCTCGGTATCAAGGTTGTCGTGATCGCCCGCGCGCCAGCTGCCGCCATGATGACGGTGGAAACGGTGGAGGCGGCGGTCGAAGCGATTGATCATCTCGTCTCCGAGGCCATGAAGCGTGGCGTATAGATCAGATCCGGCCGGCCTTCGCGGGCAACGATCCGCGTCTCCGGCGATCCGATGATCACACAAGTCGCCATATCGGCCATATCGGCATTGGCCTCTGCGAGCGGCTGCACGGCGATCCGTTCGTCAGGCCGTCCGGCCGCTCGGCCGAAGATAACCGGTGTTGTCTCAGGCAGGTACCGGCGCAGCAGCTCGAATGCCTTGCCGAGCTGCCAGGGCCGCGCCTTGCTGATCGGATTGTAAAGCGTAATGACGAAGCCTGCTTGTGCTGCAAGTTCCAGGCGTTTTTCGATGACGGTCCAGGGTTTCAGGTTGTCCGACAGCGATATCGTGCAGAAATCATGTCCGAGCGGTGCACCGACACGGGCGGCAACAGCCAGCATGGCGGTGATGCCCGGAAGGATGACGAGGTCGACGTCGCGCCATTCCGCCGTTCCCTTGTCGATCGCCTCGCACACGGCGGCCGCCATCGCAAAGACGCCGGGATCGCCGCCGGAGACGACGCAGACATCGGCGCCCCTGGCTGCGAGCGCTAGCGCAGCCCCTGCCCGGTCCAGTTCCTCGCGATTGTCGGAGGCATGCCGGGTCTGGTCGGCGCGCAGCGTCAGGCGATCGAGATAGGGTCCATAACCGAAAAACTGGGTGGAGGCCGCCACGGCAGCCGATGCTTCCGGCGTCATTTGCTCCGGATTGCCGGGACCGGTACCGATCACGAACAGCCGGCCGCTCATCGGTTGGCCTCCCAGCCGGGAACCAGCACCAGAGAGAAGTAGGGTGCTTCGCCCTCGTCCTTCTCGGCAAGCTTCACCATCGCGGCATTCGCCATGGTGCCGCGCTCGACATAGACGGCTTCGCCAAGACGGCCGGCGGCCTGTAGCGCGCGGCGGATCTTCGGCAGGTTGCGGCCGACTTTCATGATGACGGCAGCTTGGGTATCGGCAAGACGACGGGTGAGCTCCTGCTCGGCCATCGTGCCCGGCAGCACGGAGAGTACATCGTCGCCCTGGACGATCGGCATACCTGCTAGCGACCAGCAGCCGGACATCGCGCTGATGCCGGGGATGACTTCGGTCGGGTAGCGCTGCGCCAGCCGCACGTGCAGATGCATGTAGGAGCCGTAGAATAGCGGATCGCCTTCGCTCAGCACCGCAACCGTGCGGCTCGCAGCGAGATGATGGGCGATGGCATCGGCCGATGCATTATAGAAACCGGTGATGCGGCTCTGATAAAGCGGATCGTTTTTGGCGAGTTCGGTCGTGACCGGATAATAAAGTGGCAGCAGCTCGACGCCGGGTTTCAGCAGATGCTCGACGATCGCCTTGCCATTGCCGCCCCTGCCCTCCTTGGCGAAATAGGCAATCACGTCGGCGCTCTCGATGGCGCGGACGGCTTTGATCGTCAGAAGCTCAGGATCGCCGGGTCCGGTACCGACGCCGATCAGACGGCCGCTCATAGGCCGGGCCTCGAAAGCGCATTGATGGCGGCCGCCGTCATGGCGCTGCCACCGAGCCGGCCACGGACGATGGCATAGGGAACGCCATAGGAATTTTCCGCAAGCGCATCCTTGGATTCGGCAGCACCGACAAAGCCGACCGGCATGCCGATGATGACAGCCGGTTTCGGCGCGCCGTCACGCAGCAGTTCCAGAAGATGGAAGAGGGCCGTCGGCGCGTTGCCGATAGCAACCACGCTGCCGCCCAGCCGATCGAGCCAGAGGTGGATGGCGGCGGCCGAGCGGGTATTGCCGGTTTCACAGGCGAGCTCGTGGGTGCGGACATCATGCAGGGTGCAGATCACCTCGTTTTGAGCCGGCAGGCGGGCGCGGGTCACGCCGTGCGCGACCATCTCGGCATCGCAGAAGATCGGCGCCCCATCCTGCAGTGCAATGCGCGCCGCATGGACGAAATCGGGTGAGAAGACAAAATTCTGTGCGGCTTCGACCAACCCGCAGGCATGGATCATGCGGACAGCAATATCCGCCTCCTCGGGTGAAAAACGCGAGAGATCGGCTTCGCTGCGAATGATCGCGAAGGAGCGCTCATAGATCGCGTCTCCGCTGCGGATATAATCATAGTCTGGCATTGTTATTCCTATTGCAGCGCTTTGACGAGACCCGTGGGACCAAGCCTTTTCAGGCAGTCGGCACTCGACTCGCCGACGCTTCTTTTGTCTTCGATCAGCCGGGCGAGCCTCTCTATAGCGAATTCGATCCGTTCGCCAGCAATCCTTGCAGCCGGCCTGTCCGCGGCAAGCCCGTCGAGGACGAGGCCATAGCCCTCGGCTGAACCGACAATTGCCAGATCGGCGCGCCGGTGCGCGCAGCCTTTCGCACAGCCGGAAAGGTGAAGTTTGACCGAGCCGTCGAAGAGTGCGGGTATCAGCGCTGTCAGCTGTCCGGCCAGAGCCCTTGTATCGTAGAAGGCCGAGGCGCAGGCGCCTGCCCCTGCACAGGCGGCGATCTGCTCGGCCGGTTCATTGGCCGTCACGCTGAAACCATGATCGATCGCAGAGCGTTGCATAGTCTGCAGCGCTGTCTCGGTCAGGCCGATTAGCAAGAAGCCGCGATCGGGCGCCAGCCGGATTTGCTGCGCGCCGGCGCTTTCGGCAGCGTCAAGGAACGAGACCAGATCAGCGGCTTTCACTTGCCCGAATTGGAGCCTCACACCGAGCACGATTTTGCCGTCGGCCAATCTCGTGGTGCCGACGAAGGAGGCTTTCTTCGGTGCCGATTGAGTAAATGGGATGCTATCCATCTGCGGAAAACGCGCATGCAATGCCGCTGTCTCGAGATTTCGAGCGCGCATCTGCCTCCCGCTGGCAATCAGCATCTCAAGGAGCTCGCCCACGGCTATAATCACGGCATCGACATTGTCGAGAGCCAGTGGCGTCGCGGCTTCTGCATCGCCGGCTATGGAGAACAGCCATTGCCCGGACTGCTGCGCGACGAGACGGATATCTGCAGTGAGGCAGGACAGCGAAAACTGCCCGCCGCCGTCGATCAGGATGGATAGTTTCGGGGCGAGATGGTGCGAGGTGAGAAGCCCGCCGAGCCTGTTGCGCAGCGCCGCCTCCATATCCCCCGCATCGGCAATCTCATTGGCATCGATACCATGCAGCGGCGATATCTCGATTGCCACGCCATTGGGCACCGTGATGCCGGCAGTCTCGATATCCGCCGCCAGCGGCTCCACGGTTTCAGCGCGAAGGCCGCGGATCTGCAGATTGCCGCGGGCAGTAATTTCCAGGATGCCGTTTCCATGCTGTGCCGCGCTCAAGGCCAGCTGTCGGAACCGGGAAAGCGTAAGCGCACCGGCGGCCGGCCGCAGCCGGACGAGCAGGCCATCGCCGGTCTGCATGGGGGCTGCGAGCGCCGGGCAGGCACCACGCTGCATCCCCACTATATCAGGGCTTTCTGCTTTTAAGGTTTTACCGGCGGAGCTGCGCATTCATCTATCCTCTGGACCCGTCTCTTACATGATTGCACAGGATGCAGCAAAGTCAGGTCGCGCTGAGAACCGGGACGGTTACTCTTCGAAATCCCGCCCCTTGCGGAGAAGGTAGATATCCATGATCCAGCCATGGCGCGCCCGCTCCTCGGCACGGAGCCGGACGATGTCGTCGGCAATATCGCCAAGCCGGCCCGAGCGGATCACTTCATTGTCCGTGCCGAGATAAGCACCCCAGAAGATCTCGGCATCGGGATCGTCGATCTGCGAGAATGCCTGCTGGCCGTCGAGCATGACGACGGTACTTTCATGCGTCAGCCCGGTTTCGATCAGCCGTCTTCCGGTGGTGATCTCGATCGGCTTGCCGACGAGATTGACGGGGATGCGATGGCTTGCCGCAAGGGCCTGGATGCTGGTGATACCCGGAACGATGCTGTAGTCGAAGGTGCAGGCGCCGGCATCCCGCACCCGTTCGATGATGCGGATCGTGCTGTCATAGAGGCTCGGATCGCCCCAGACGAGGAAGGCGCCGGCGCCGGTTGCTGGCAGGTCGCCGATCAGGCCTTCATAAATACCGGCGATCGCCGCATGCCAGTCATCTACGCTCTGGGCGTAGCTCAGGTCCTGGGTTCCCCGCTTCGGTACCTCGAATTCGACGATGCGGACGCCTTGTCGGGTCAGATACCGCTCACAGATTTCCCGGCGAAGCTCGGCGAGATCTGCCTTTATCGCGCCCTTGGTCGGAATGAACACGACGTCTGCCGCATTCATCGCGCTAATCGCCTGCATGGTCAGATGCTCGGGATTGCCGGTGCCAATACCGATGATGTGAATATGCCGCACGTTTTCTGCCCTCGCGATTTCCAGCGGTTTGTGCCGCTAAAGTGGGTCTTTCGCAAGGGCAGACGAAAAGTTGGCCGCGGCCAACTTTCTATCTGTGTGGTTAGCGAACCGTTTATTGTCGCGAATCCCGAATCATGTCATCTTCGATACGCTTTTTGAGGCTATGCTGACGAAAAAGCGCTTTGAGAAGGGGCAAGTGTTTTGGACAATATTAACGTATCAACTACAGACGTTCGCATCGAACGGCATGCCACCCAACTCTCTCGCCAGCTGAAACTGCTGCGCGAGAAGCTCTTCCCGCCACTTTCGCAGAAGACGCTGCGCACCTTCACCTCGGGCGAGGCAGCACAGATGGTCGGTGTCTCCGATGGCTATCTTCGCCAGCTTTCGCTTGACGGCAAAGGGCCGCAGCCGGACGTTTCCCAGAACGGCCGCCGGTCCTATACGCTCGGCCAGATCAACGAGCTCCGCCAGCATATGGCCAAGATCAAGCCGAAGGATGCGCTCTCCTACCTGCCTTTGCGCCGCGACGGCGAGAAGCTGCAGACGATCGCGATCACCAATTTCAAGGGCGGTTCGGCCAAGACAACGACCACGCTTTATCTGGCACAGCATCTCGCGCTGGAAGGCTACCGGGTCCTGGCGATCGATCTCGATCCACAGGCCTCGCTTTCCTCACTGCTCGGTGTCCAGCCGGAATTCGATCTCGGGGATGGCGATACGCTCTATGGCGCAATCCGCTATGACGCGCAGCGACGCCCGCTGAAGGATGTCATCCGCAAGACCTATTTCGATGGTCTGGATCTGGTGCCCGGCAATCTCGAACTGATGGAGTTCGAGCATGAAACGCCGCGTGCCCTGAATGATCGCCAGAGGCCGGAAGAGCTGTTCTTCCGTCGCGTCGGCAACGCTATTGCTGAGGTCGAGGCGGAGTATGATATCGTCGTCATCGACTGCCCGCCGCAGCTTGGCTACCTCACGCTTGGTGCGGTCTGCGCCGCCACGTCGCTGCTTATTACCGTCCATCCACAGATGGTCGATGTCGCCTCCATGTCGCAGTTTCTCCTGATGACCTCGGATCTTCTCTCCGTCGTGCGCAAGGCTGGCGGCGACCTGCAGCACGATTTCATCAAATATGTCGTTACGCGTCATGAGCCCTTCGATGCGCCGCAGTCGCAGATCGTTGCGCTCTTGCGAAGTCTCTTCGGTGATGACGTGTTGACGGCGACCATCCTGAAATCGACGGCGATCGCCGATGCCGGCCTGACCAAGCAGACCCTTTACGAGATCGAAAAGGGCCAGGTTCGCCGCTCCACCTATGACCGGGCACTGGAATCGGTTAACGCCGCCAATGGCGAGATTATTGCCAGCATCCATAAAGCATGGGGTCGCACATGAGCAGACGAGATCGACTGAAGGGATTGTTCACCGATACGGCGCAGGAGTTGGCCGCGGCCAACTTCGAGGAAACTGCAGCGCGCGGTGCAGCCGGTCCGGTGCGCACCATGGCCCTGACACTTGGCCGCATGGAGGAAGAGAGCAGGGCGATGGAGGAGGCCCTGTCATCAGGCGAGCATATCGTCGAACTCGATCCGGAACTGATCGACACTTCCTTCATTCGCGATCGCCTCGCCGACGAGCCGCTCGATATGGAAGACGAGCTCGTGCAATCGATCGCCGAGAACGGCCAGGAAGTGCCGATCCTCGTGCGCCGCAATCCGCATCATGACGGGCGTTACCAGGTCGCCTATGGTCATCGCCGCCTCCAGGCCGTCAGGCTGCTCGGCCGCAAGGTGCAAGCGGTCATCCGTAAGCTCGACGACACCGATCTCGTCATCGCCCAGGGCATTGAAAACTCGGCGCGACGGAATCTCTCCTACATCGAGCGCGCCGTCTTCGCGCTCAATCTCGAACTGAAGAAGTTCGATCGTCCCATCATCATGAAGGCGCTCTCGACCGACAAGACGGAATTGTCGAAGCTTATCTCCGTGGCGAAGGCCATTCCAGCCGACGTCATCCAGGCCGTCGGTGCCGCTCCCGGCATCGGTCGCAGGCGATGGATGACGCTTGCCCAGGACTGGACCGATGCTGCTGCCGCGCGTCTGACGAAGCTGATTGTATCTTCCACCTTCAATGCTGTGGAAAGCGATCGCCGTTTCGAGCTGGTCATTGCCGAGCTTTCCAAGAAGGAAGAGATGAAGCCCGAGAGTGTCGAATATGACTGGAAGCCGGCGAGCGGCGGCAGGATAGCCGGTCGCATCAAGGGCTCCGGCACGTCCTTCACGATTGCGCTCAAGACCGGCGATGCACCGGATTTCGGCGCATACCTCTCAAGCCGCCTTGATGAACTTTATGAAGCCTACAAGGCGGGGAAGCCGAACGCCGGAAAGTAGGCTAGTGCTTAGCGGCGAATTGGAGCAGGGTTGCGATGAAGCGCCATGGTCGATAGGGCAGATTTCATCTGACTGGCGCAGCGTTTGCTCCGGTCACGACCGAGCTGTTTTTCGATGGAGGCAAATCATCGCATCCGAAAAACCGGGTGAAAACCCTGTGCCCGCCCGCCATGATGTTGTCCGCAAGTCTATGCCATGAAATAACTGACGGAAGAAAATGCGCCTTTCGCTTCCCTTTGCGAGAATCCATTAAGCCTAACAATGCGCTACGATATCGATGCTGCAATGCTCCAGACGCTGCTTCCGGCTATCGCCGGGGCCGAGGATGCTCTGGCACGGCTCGATGAACGAGCCGCCCGTTCGCCGGTGGGGCAGGGCTTTGCCGAGCGCAGCCATTTTTTCGATGCAGCCGGTGCATTGTGGGTGGCGGGAGAACTTGTTCATATCGAAGATCTGGTCTTGCACGACGCCCATATGGACAGCCGTGCGCCGAGCCACGAGCTGACGATCGCCCATTCGGTGCTGCGCACGCGACGGCGGATAGAGACGGCTGATCCCGGCTGGGCGCTCAGCCCGACAGGCCTCGGCGCGCTGAGCGCCAGTACGCTGGAAGGGGAGGATAGGGCGCCGGAGGCCGCAGATCTTACACCCCCCGGGCGGGAGGCTGACGGTGAGGACGACGAAGCGCCGCTCGCCGCAGAAATCGCCGAGCTCGATGCCCTGCTCGCCCGCTCGCAAAGGCTTCTCGATCATCATGCCGGAAAGCCTGTTGCGCAAGAGCCAGCGGAGGCCGCGTCCTCGCTGCGCGATGACGATCCGCTCGGCCTGTTTGGCGACGATGAATGGAATGAGGAGGAACGGCTTCAGCAATGGCGTGGTCTGATCCCGCTCGTCGAGGAGCTGCCGCCCAGTTTGGCGGCTGCGCTTCTTTTCGACGCTTGGGAGCGGATCGAGCCATTGCGCCGCCAGCATTGGCTCGGCGGCCTTCTGGTCGCCAGCAGCCTGCGGACCAGAGGCAAGGTCGCCTCGCACCTTTTTTCCTTTCATGCCGGGCTGAAACAGATCCGCCACGAGCGCCGACGCTCACGTGATCGGGTGGTCCGGCTGCAGGCTTTTCTTGATGCAATGCAAGAAAGTGCCGCCGCTGGCCTCAAGGAAATCGATCGCCTGTCGTTGGCGCGCACGCAGATGGAGCTGCGCTTCCGCGGCCGCCGCTCAAACAGCAGCCTGCCGCTATTAGCAGATTTCGTCTTGTCGCGGCCGATGGTCTCGGCCGCCATGATCGCACGCCAGCTCGGCATCACGCAGCGCGGTGCGCTGAACCTTGTCAACGAGATCGGCATCCGCGAAATCACCGGTCGCGGCCGTTACCGAGCCTGGGGTATTCTCTGAGCGATTGTCGGTCAGACAGGATCGAGCAAACGAAAACGGCCGGGCGTCAAGCCCGGCCGTTTCCTTTAGGGTGAACGCCCGGCCTGCCATCCTGTCACAGATCACAGACCGGGCGCTCTTGCGCTTCCATTGCCCCCAGAAGCGCGGTCTTTATTCCCGTTCGCCCGTGAAGTTGAGCAGAAGCTGGAAGATGTTGACGAAGTTCAGGTAGAGCGAGAGCGCGCCGAAGACAGCAAGCTTCTGGTTCGATTCCTGATCGTAGTTTTCCGAATACTGTTCCTTGATGTTCTGCGTGTCGTAGGCGGTGAGGCCGACGAAGACGACGATGCCGATCACCGAGATCGCGAACTGCAGGGCGGACGAGCCAAGGAAGATATTGACGACCGAGGCGATGATGATGCCGAACAGGCCCATCATCAGGAACGAGCCCATCTTCGAGAGGTCGCGCTTGGTCGTATAGCCGTAGAGGCTGATCGTGCCGAACATGGCAGCGGTGATGAAGAAGGTCTGTGCGATGCTCGTCTTGGTGAAGACCAGGAAGACGGAGGCAAGCGACAGGCCCATCACGGCGCAGAAGGCCCAGAAGGTCATTTGAGCGGTGCTCGATGACATCGACTGGATGCGGAACGAGAAGAAGAAGACGAAAGCGAGCGGCGCCAGCATCACCACCCACTTGAGCGGCGACTGGAAGATCGGCACGTAGAGCGCCGGTGTCGAGCCGACGACGAAGGCGACGATGCCGGTGATGACGAGGCCAAGCGCCATATAATTGTAAACGCGCAGCATGTGCTGGCGCAGGCCTTCATCGAAAAGGACCTGCGTATTGGCGGCCGAGCCTGTACCATAGCGGGGATTGATCGGGTTCATGACTGATCTCCTCGGTTAAACTAGTAGAGCGATCGGGCTAGCCGTTCGGCCGCCTGATCGAGATTGGTGCCTTTGTTTTCGGCGATCAGCGCGTAAGCGACCTCGCCGATCTGCCAGTAGGCGGCTTCTATTTTTTCAAGGGCGATATGGCTGACCGGCTTCACCTCGAAGGCACCCGGCCGGACAGCAAAGAGCGACAGGCGCTTGCCGTCGGCTTCCTCGATTGCCATTTCGACGCTCGGGCCAAAATCCGACGGGAAGATCTGCACATCGGCGACCTTCCAGTCCTTTGGCAGTTCGGGCATGACGATTGCTGTCGCAGCGCGGATTTCCTCGGCGCTATAGGCCGGGGCGGCCTGCGACGGAATGGTTTCGCGCACGGCAACGGTACGATAGGCGCGCACCGCATCCTCGACATAGGCCGGTGCCGGAACAGAAGCTGCGACCTCCGTTGCCGTAAAGGCGCCGAAGGAATTATGCGCCACCCAGCCGGCCGCCAAGAGAACACCAACGGCAGCGATGCGCTGCATGGAATGCAGGATGCGGCCATAAGAAAGGCCGCGCTCCAGCCTGCGGGCGGCATCGCGCGTTTCAGCGCGGCCGAAGGCGCTTTCGCCGGCAAGTGCCAAACGCAGCTCGCCTCTCATGCTGAGATCAGCCATGACCTTGGCGGCAATCGCCGGGTTCTCGGAGAGATAGGATTCCACCTGGATGCGCCGTGCGACATCGAGCTCGCCGTCCACATAGGCATCGAGATCGGCATCAATGATTGGATCAATCGCCTTCATTGCCGTTCCCCCCAATCAATCTCAGATGCGCGGTGCGCGGCGCCTTCTCCTCGAGCTCGCGCAGCTGGGCGCGGGCTCGGGAAATACGTGACATCAGCGTACCGACAGGAATGCCGAGCGCGTTGGCCGCTTCCTGGTACGAAAGGTCCTCGATCGCCACGAGGTGCAGCGCTTCACGCTGCTCTTCCGGCAGATCGAAAAAGGCGTTGCGCACCTGCTGCAGGCGCACCGCATGTTCCTGTCCGGCCGGTAGCGACTGTTCCGCCTCGACGGCCGCCTCGTCATGGCGGCGTGTCAGGGAGCGGTTCTGCCGAACGCGGTCGATATGCGCATTGTGCAGGATGGAAAGCAGCCAGGTGCGCAGGTTTCCGCCGCTGCGGAAGCTCTTGCGCTTCTCGAAGGCCCGGACCAGCGCATCATGCACCAGATCCTCCGCCTCATCCGAATTGCGCACCAGCGAGCGTGCGTAGCGCCGAAGCGCTGCGAGCTGACCGATGACATCGAAGGGGCGTTCTTTCCGTTCCATGATTGAGTATACGAAAGCATCGCCGATTTTATTCCGGCCGAACGCAGATTTTTTCAAATGTGCCAGAAAATGCATGCCGATTTTTGGGCAATGCCAAAAACCTCCGCCATTTGCCAGGGCGGAGGTGGTGTTTTGCAGGCTTAATGCAAGGGATCAGTTCCCGGGCATAATATCCGGGTCAGGCCTTCGGCATGATCCCCGGCTGGTCGGCGGGAAATTTCGCAATGTCCTGGACACTGATATTGAGATGCTGGGCAACGAGGGCGGCCGGTGTATGGGTCAGCCACGAGGAAAGCCCGACTTCCTGATATTCAGCCACTTTAAAGACGGCGACGAACTGAAGGTCCGTCTTGCCGGTATTCTCGATGATATGGCCCTGGCTGTGTTTGACATAGCCGATATCGCCAGGCCGGAAGTCGGCGGTCTGGCTGCGCGGCCCGGCATCGAACACCGTCATGCGGCCTTCGCCCTTGATCCAGTACTGCCATTCGTCGGCATTCGGATGCCAGTGCATTTCGCGCACGCCACCCGGCTTGATCGTCTCGATCGCCGCAGCGATCGTCTTCGACACCTTGAAGATGTTGCTGTCGGCAAGCTGGATCGTGCCCGACGCATTCTGCTTCAGAGGTGCCGATGCCGTCAGCCTGTAGGTGAAAGGGTAAGGCGGCAGGCCTGCGGAAGCCACGGCCTCCTGGTCGGCCGAAAGCGGACCTGGTTCCTTGCCCTGGAAGATCCAGAGATCCTGCAATGGGATGTTCTTGAACGTATCCTGCGGCACCCCGAAGTTCTTGGCAAGCAGCTCCGGCGATGTATGAGCCAGCCAGTCGGTCAGGAGCAGCGTGCCGTATTCGGACTGGTCGCCCTCGTCGAAGACGAGGACGAATTCGGCGCCTTCGGGCCCAAGGCCCTGCAGCGAATGCGGGAAACCGGCTGGAAAATACCAGAGATCGCCAGCCTCGACGTCCTGCACATAGGCGCGGCCCTGCGGATCAAGCACGGTCACCCGGCAGCGGCCATTGGTCATGATCGCCCATTCGGAAGCCCGATGCCAGTGCATCTCGCGGATGCCGCCGGGGCCGAGGCGCATGTTGACGCCGGAGACCGCTTGGGAAATCGCAAAATCGGCCTGCGTCACCTGCCGTGCCCAGCCGCCGTTCTGGATGCGCTTGGGCGCATTGTTGAATGATCCCCAGAAGAGCTGCATATCGCCGACATCGGTAGCCGGCGGATTGCCGAACGAAGGAAACTGATCGTTGATCGCAGGGTTCTTCGGGCCGGGATCGGAGAGCCCGGCAGGATTGGCATTAATGGCGCCTTCTGCAGGCTGATCGGGATTGCCGAAGCTCGCCGCGCGCGCAGCACCCGCCGCCAGTGCCGTTCCGCCCATCGCTCCAAGCGCTAGAACCGTACGTCTAGAAAGAGGTTCCATGGTTTTAATCCTTTCGTGTCGATTGGGAGGGTTATTCCGCCGGAGCTTGAGTTGAGGCGCCGGTGGTGGCGTGCGGTCTGCGGCTGACGAATTCGCTCAGCTTTTCCAGGTAGAGGTAGACGACCGGGGTGGTGTAGAGCGTCATCACCTGGCTGATGAGCAGGCCGCCGACCATGGCATAGCCGAGCGGCTGGCGCAGTTCCGAGCCGGTGCCGTGGCCGAGCATCAGCGGCAGGCCGGCAAGAAGTGCCGCCGCTGTCGTCATTATGATCGGGCGGAAGCGCAGGAGACAGGCCTGACGGATCGCGTCTTCCGGCGACAGTCCCTGCTCGCGCTGGGCGGCGATGGCGAAGTCGACGATCATGATGCCGTTCTTCTTGACGATGCCGATCAGCAGGATCACGCCAATCAGCGCGATCACGGTAAAGTCGAAGCCGAAGGCCCAGAGCATGGCGAGAGCACCGAGGCCCGCGGAGGGAAGCGTCGACAGGATCGTCAGCGGGTGGAAATAGCTCTCGTAGAGTACGCCGAGGATCAGATAGATCACGGCAATTGCTGCAAGCACCAGCAGCGGTTCGCTTGAGAGCGAGCTCTGATAGGCCTGAGCATTGCCCTGGAACGTGCCGATGACGGTTGCCGGCTTGCCGAGATCGGCCTCAGCCTTGCTGATCGCGGCAACCGCCTGGCTGAGTGCGGTCCCTTTTGCGAGGTTGAAGGAGAGTGTAACGGCCGGAAACTGGCTCTGGTGGTTGACGGCAAGCACGGCCGTCGGCTCCGTCGTCTGCTTGACGAGCTCGCTCAAGGGAACCTGCTCGCCGGTCAGCGGCGATTTGATATAAAGACCGTTGATCGCCAGCGGCGACTTCTGGAACTGCGGCGTAAGCTCGAGAACCACATGGTAGCTGTTCAGGTCGGTGAAATACTGGGTGACCTGACGCTGGCCGAAAGCATCGTTAAGCGTATCGTCGATCATTTGCGGCGCAATGCCGAAGCGCGATGCCTGGTCACGGTCGATCGTAAGCGTGACGGTAGCGCCGCTATTCTGCTGGTCGGTGGCGACATCGGTCAGCTCCGGCAGCGTCTTGAATGTGGCAAGCAGCTTGGCTGCCCAGTCGTCCAACTCGTCGGCATTGCCGTCCTGCAGCGTATATTGGAACTGCGTGGCCGAGGCCCGTCCGCCGACATTGATATCCTGCGCCGGCTGCAGGAAGAGTTCTGCACCCTGCATCTGCGCGAGTTTCGGACGAAGCCGGTTGATGATTTCGCTTGCCGAGGCATCGCGCTGGTCTTCAGGCTTCAGCGTGATGAACATGCGGCCGTTATTGACGGTCTGGCCCGCCCCGCTGCCGACGGCCATGCCGACGGTGGCAACCCCGGGATCGCTGGCAACGATATTGCCTGCCTCGAGCTGGTGGCGCGACATTTCAGCGAAGGAAATATCCTGCGCGGCTTCGAGGGTACCGGTGATGAGACCGGTGTCCTGAATCGGGAAGAAGCCCTTGGGAATATTGACGAACAGGTAGCCGGTTGCCGCGAGCGAAGCGAGGAAAGCTATCATGGTCAGCCGGTGATGGCGCAGCGCTATATCAAGCGTGTAGCGATAGGCGGCAAGAAGCCCGTCGAATGCCTGCTCGCTTATTACATAAAGCCTGCCGTGGTGGGCGTCTTTTTCCGGCTTCAGGAAGCGCGAGCTCATCATCGGAGTGATGGTCAGGGAGACGATTGCCGAGACGACGATCGTCATCGTCACGGTAATTGCGAACTCGCGGAACAACCGGCCGACAATTCCGCCCATCAGGAGCAGCGGAATGAAGACGGCGACGAGCGAGATGCTGATCGAAATAATGGTGAAGCCGATTTCCCGCGCGCCATCGATTGCTGCCTGTTTCGGCGTTTTGTCCATCTCCATATGGCGATGGATGTTCTCGACCATGACGATCGCATCGTCGACGACGAAACCGACGGCGATACTCAAGCCCATCAGCGAGAGGTTATCGAGGCTGAAGCCTGCGACATACATCAGCGCCAATGTGGCCAGGAGCGCCAGCGGCACGGTGACGCTCGGGATCACCGTCACCCAGACATTGCGCAGGAAGATGAAGATCACCATGACCACAAGGGCGATGGTAATGACAAGCGTCGTTTCGACATCCGCCACCGAGGCGCGGATCGTGGTCGTCCGGTCGCTGAGGATAGAGAGGTGGATGGCGGCCGGTGCGATCGCTTGCAGCTGCGGCAGGGCAGCGCGGATCGCACCGACCGTATCGATGATGTTGGCGCCTGGGAGCTTGAAGATCGGCAGGAGGATCGCCCTCTTGCCATCGGCCCAGGCCGCCAGCTGATCGTTCTCCGGTCCGTCGATCGCCTGGCCGATATCGCTGATGCGTACCGGCGCTCCGTTGCGATAGGCGACGATCGAATCGTTCCAGGGGGCGGCCTTCAGGAGCTGGTCATTGTCATAGATCGTGTAGGTGTGCTCTCCACCCTGCACACTGCCTTTCGGTGAGTTGCTGGTGATGCTGGTCACGGCGCTGCGGATATCCTCAAGCGAAAGCCCCATCTCAGCGATCTTGCCGGGATCGATCTGCAGGCGTACGGCCGGCTTCTGCTGTCCGAAGATCAGAACCTGCGAAACGCCGTCGATCTGGCTGACATGCTGGGCGAGCACGCTTTCGGCAAAATCGTCGACTTGCGTCAGCGGCAGCGTATCCGATGTGAGCGCAAGAACCATGACCGGCGGATCGGCGGGATTGACCTTGCGATAGGTTGGCGGCGAAGGCAGGTCCGTCGGCAATTGCCCTCCGGCTGCGTTGATTGCGGTCTGCACGTCCTGGGCGGCGCTATCGACGTCGCGCGACAGATCGAATTGCAGAGTGATCGCGCTCGAGCCGAGCGTGCTCGTCGAGGTCATCTGGGTAACGCCGGGGATCTGGCCGAACTGCCGCTCCAGCGGCTGGGTTACCGCCGATGCCATGGTCTTCGGATCGGCGCCGGGGAGCTGCGTCGAGACCTGGATCGTCGGAAAATCGACTTGCGGCAGGGGTGCCACCGGCAAAAGAGGGTAGGCGACAATGCCGATGCCAAAGAGGCCAGCCATCAGCAGCGAGGCGGCGATGGGCCGCTCGATGAACCAGGAGGAGATGGACATGGCCTACTCCTTGCTAGCGGCTTGCGTAGCGGCCGCCTGTTGAATGCTGACATGAGTGCCGACATCCAACCGATACTGGCCCGACGTGACGACCTGTTCGTTGCCGGAAAGGCCGTTTTTGATGACGGCGTGGCCGCTCTCGATCGGCCCGGGGGTGACCTTGCGCACAGCGGCCGTGCCGGCAGCATCGATAATGTAAACGAAGAAGCCGTCTTCACCCCGCTCAAGTGCTGCGGAGGGAATGGTCACGGCCTTCTGGAGCGTCTGCTGCTTGACCCTCAGCGTCACGAATTGACCAGGCCAGAGCGCATCATCCTTGTTCTCAAAAATCGATTTGATGCGGATCGTGCCGCTTGCCTGATCGATTTCGTTGTCGATGAGCGAGAGCGTGCCTGATGCAAGCTGCTGCGACTGGTCCATCGACATCGCGGTCACCTCGACCGGGCCGGCCTTCAGCGCGTTGCGCACTGCGTCGAGATCGTCCTCACGCAGTGTGGAGATGACCGTGATTGGCTGCGTCTGGGTGATCGTGACGATCGAGGTCGTATCGGTCGTGTGGACCTCGTTGCCGGCGTCGATCCGGCGGATACCCGTGCGGCCGTCGATTGGTGAGCGGATTTGCGTGTAGGAGAGCGAGATGTCAGCGGCCTCCTTGGCCGCCTGATCCTGCACAAGTTGTGCCTGTGCACTTGCCACCATGCTTTGCTGCTGTTCAACGGTTTCCTGCGTGACGATCTGCTGCTGGCCCAGTTTCTGGTCCTTGCCGAGCAGATATTGGGCGTTGGCGAGATCGGCCTGGTCCTGCTTGATCTTTGCGGCAGCCTGATCGTCGGCCGCCTGGAAAGGGCGAGGGTCGATGATGGCGAGCACGTCGCCCTTCTTGACGGCCTGTCCCTCGTTAAACATCACGCTCTGGAGCTCTCCGTCGACACGCGTCGTGATGTTGACTGTATAGTTCGCCTGCACTGTGCCGAGACCGTCAAGATAGACAGGTACGTTGGTAACGGTAGGCGTGGCGACCTCGACCGGCACGGCCGGCGCGCCAGGCTCCGGGGCGGCAATGGTCGGCTCCGTCCCTGCAAACCAGAAGGCTGCGGCCGATCCGCCCGCAACGGCGAGAATGGCAATCGCAGCAAGGATCGCCGGTTTCCGGCGACGACGGGGTTCAGTCATGATGCGGATGGATGTCACTGCCGGCTCCATAGACTAAAGGTTGAATATGCTGCAACGGCCACCGGCATTGGGCGGCCTCTGTATCTGTCTCCTGAATTGACGGTGGTGCCGAGGCCAGGGGTCAGACTGCTGATTATCGGCAGCCGACCGGCGCTTCTGTGTCCTGCCAATCAATTCCACGCGAGAAGGCTACGTCCGGGCGGGCATCAGCGCATCTATACGCAGGTCTAGTCGCCGTTCCCCATAGGTATACGCTCCCGCATCCGGGCAGCCGGCGAGACGCAGAAGGACCGGCGCGAAAAGCATTCGCACCGGCTCACTGCACCTCCTCAAAGGAAAAGTGAGCGTGGCCGATCAACGCGCCGTGGCCGGCTGCGCTTCGGCCGCCGGCGGTTTCCTGCGGAAATCGGGATGCAGTGGTCCGAAGGGCATGGCGCCCATGCAGGCGACAAGGGCAATGCCTGCAATCGCAAAACAGAAGGAGAGGATGAAGACATCGGCATAGGCAAGCACGCTCGCCTGCGCGCGGACTGCTGTTGCGACCGTTGTGAGGGCCTTGAGGCTCTCGTGATGCCCGGTGCCGAACAGCGTCTCCAGGTTCGCCAAAGCGTCGTGAAGGCTGCCCGAGGATGAGGAAATCGGCCCGGTCAATATATTGGAATGGTATTGCTCGCGTTGGCGAAGCCAGGTGTTTAACAGGCTGAGCGTCAGCTCGACGCTGCCGAGCCGGATCACCTGGATATAGGCCGAGACCGCTGTCGAGCGTTTGGGATCGGAATTGGCAATCAGGTAGACGACTGTCGCAAAGAAGGCGAAGGATTGCCCGGCCGTATGCAGCAGCACGACCGGCAGGAAGTTAACGGGCGCCCATGTAATCGTGAGGTTTGATCCCCAGAGAGAGCCGAGCGCCATAGCAGTTAGGCCCATCATGATGCAGAGGCGCGCATCGATCCTGCGCAGCAGGAAGATCGCAAGGACAATGAACAGGAAGACCGGGATAACGGCGCCGAAGATATAGAGTTCGGAGATGGCGATCGGCCGCAATCCGACGACCGTCTGCAGGAAGCCTGGAATGGAAAGTGAGGCGCCGGAACTTGCAAAGGTGAAGGCGATGATGATCGCATAGCCGATGCCGATATTGCGCGACAGGATCACGCTCGCATGCGCCCAGGGATTGGCAACGACGCTCTCGTTTATGAGGAAGCCGATGAAGAGGAGAGCACCGCCCGCGAGCAGCGAGGTAACGATGCCGGAGTTGAACCAGTCCAGCCGGTTGCCCTGATCGAGACCGACATAAACCATGGTCATTGAACATCCAAGCAGCATCATGCCGCCCCAGTCGGCGCCTTCGAGCAGGCCGATATTGATCTCTTCCTTCGGGGCGCCAATGATGAGGAGCAGCGCTATGATCGGGGTGACGATCACGTCCTGCCAATAGACCCACTGCCAGCCGAGATAATCATCGTAGATGCCGACCAGCACAAAGCCGAGATTTTGCGACAGCGGCACGCGAAGTGCGTAGATCGAGAGGCCGATCAGCCAGTATTTCATGTCCAGATTCCGAAAGATCACCATGATGGTGGCCGGAATGAAGACGCCGAGCAAAAGGGCTCTTGCTGCATGCAGCACAAAGAGTGCGGTGCCGTCATGGACCATGGGAATGGCGAGCGAAATACCGGCATAGACCAATGTCGTCGGGATCATCACGCGGCGTACGCCGAAGACCGTCACAAGCCAGGCCACTGCCGATGAGATGAGGATCTGCGGCGCATTGGCGACGGTGCTAAGCCAGGACGCCTCGTCGAAGCCCAGCGAATAGGCGCCACGGATATCCGGCAGGCCGACGGCGAAAACGCGCGTGTCGAAGCCGACCACGAAGGAGGCGAGCAGCAGCGCCGTGACGATAAGCAGAGGGTGGCTCGTCGTCGTGCCGCTGGTAAGCGGACCAAAGGCGCGCGGTGCCGAGCTCATTGGCTGAGGTCCGGCTTCGTATCGATCGTCACGACGGCCGACATGCCGGGCTTGAGCCGATCCACCAGCGGCTGGCCGGGATCGAAGACGATCTTGACCGGAATGCGCTGGACGACCTTGGTGTAGTTTCCGGTCGCATTGTCAGGCGGTAGCAGCGCGAAGATCGAACCGCTTGCCGGCGACAGGCCGACGACCTTGCCGTGCAGCCTTTGGCCGGGGAAGGTGTCGACGGTGATATCGGCAGTCCGGCCCGGCGTTATCCGGGAGAGCTGCGTCTCCTTGAAATTGGCGGTGATGTAGACGCTCGGAAGCGGGACCTCCGACACGAGGCTTGTGCCTGCCGTGACGAAATCGCCTTCATGGACGAGCCTGCGACCGATGACGCCGTCGAACGGGGCGTAGATGCGGGAATAGCCCTGGCGGATCAACGCCGTATCCAGCGAGGCCTCAGCGGCATTTACCTGAGCCTGCAGCAATGGGGATTGTCCGTTCAGAACGTTAAGCTGGGCCTTTTGTTGCTCAATCGAAGCTGCCGTCGATTTGACTGAGGCCTGCGCCTGCAGATAGGCGGCCTGCGCCTGCTGCAGAAGCTGTTGCGAGGTCGCCCCGCCAAGGCTGGTCTGGCGGTGGAACTCCTGTTCGGTCTGGGTCTGCTGTGCCTGGGCCGATGCGTTCTGCGCTTCAGCTACCTGTACGACGGCCTTCTGCAATTCGATCTGGTTTGCCAGATTGGCAAGCGACGCGGTCGCGGCTGCAAGATTGGCCTTCGAAACGGCGACTGCCGCATCATATTCACGCGGGTCGATTTCGGCGAGCAACTGGCCCTTGGCCACGGTCTGATAGTCGGTGACCGGGGTGGTCTGGACGATGCCGCTGATCTGAGCGCTGAGCGTCGACACATCAGCGCTGACAACCGCATCGTCGGTCGATTGGCGCGACGCGCCAGCCACCCAACGGTTCCAATCGACGGTTACGATCGCCACACCGCCGCTGACAAGGGCAATGGCGATGAGGGGAATGGCAAAGCGTCTCAGTGATGCCATGGCTACCGGGGAGGCGGCCGCGGGCGCGGCAGGGGCCTCCGACGGCTGCGACGGGCGAGCAGGCTCGGACGGACTGAGGCTAGTGATGGTGGTCGGCTCCGCCATGGCACTTCACTTCTTGCTGCGGTCGGTGGAAACTTTTGCACGGATGCGGACCGGTGCCGGCGTGAAGGAGACATGGCCGCTGCCGTCGACCTGCAGCCAGTAACCAAGGGCCATGAAGACAGCGCCGCCGATAAGGTTGCCGAGCGTGACCCAGATGAGATTATGTACGGCAGCAGAAACTGTGATGTTTGCGGGATGCTCGCCCATCAGCGCCATCGAGAAGGTGAACATGTTGGCGACGCTGTGTTCGTAGCCGGCGGCCACGAAAATGGTGATCGGCCAGAAGATCAGCATGATCTTGGCAGCGGCGTTTTCCGTACGTCCCGCCATCCAGATGGCGAGGCAGACGAGCCAGTTGCAGAGAATGCCGCGCGCGAGAAGTTCCAGCGATCCTGCCGACATCTTGGCGGAAACGATGGAAAAGAACGCCTGGCTTCCATCGCCCAGAAGCACGCCACCGCCTGCCAGGTGGAAGAGGCCGGCAAGCGCCATGGCGCCGATCAGGTTGCCGATCCAGGCCGAGATCCAGACAAGCAGCATATCGGACATCGGAATGCGCCTGGTCAGCACCGCAAGCGGCATATACATCGCCGTTCCCGTGAAGAGCTCGCTGCCAGCAAAGACGACGATTGTCAGGGCGGACGAGAAGACGATGCCCATCACGAGATGCGCCCAGGCCGGATCGGCATGAGCACCGACGGTGAACATGATGATATCGCCGAAACCGATATAGGCCCCGGCCATCGCCGCGCCGATCAGAAAGGCAGGAAAGTGGCTTCGGACTGCCGCTGCTTTCTCTTCGCCGGACTGGGCGAAGTGATCAATCGAATCCTGATACATGACGGCACCTCGTCTTTGTGGTGATCAAGCCGGGCTTCTCCCCGGTGGCGTGAAGGTTAGTCGCGTATGCTACATTGCTGAATCATACCTACGTCTAGGGCGCCTGCCGGTAGGTTCAGGTACGCCTTGCATTGGCAGCATCCGAGGCGGCCGCGGCCTTGCTTGCGGTCGATAGCCACACAGCCAAAAAAAGAGGCCGCCTCCGATATGCGGAAGGCGGCCATTTGCGGATCCTCGGGCAATCCGTGACTTCGGGCGGAGGGGAGGGACACCGGGAAGCCTTAACCGAGATCTTTATCGCCTGTCAGGAGGAGGCGTCAGGCGATGGAGAAGAAGATACGCCCATCCCTGGCACGGCGGAACTAAACTTACGTATTGGCCCGTCTAAACCAGCAGGTGATTTTATCGCGTCGAACTGCTCACCTATTCTTTTCGTCGATCGGCGAGCCCCGCCGACGAAATCGGACGACACCCGTCCTCCTGACGCGCTGTGCCACGATGCGATCTCCAACTCCGAACAGGATTTATCATGAAAACCACTCTTCTTTCTCTCCTCGCAGCCGGCATGCTGGCCGCCCCTGTCGTTGCAAACGCCGCCCAGGCCGATGTCGGCACGCTGGATTGCGACGTTTCCAAGGGCATCGGTGTCATCGTCGGTTCCAAGCAGGACGTCGACTGCACCTATACGCCGAGCGCTCCAGGCGATGCCAGACAGCGCTATGTCGGCACGATCACCAATTTCGGCCTTGATGTAGGCACCGTCGAAAAGGGCCGCATGGTGTGGCTGGTCTTCAACGCCACGCGCGAACCGGTTGCCGGCCTCGGGGGCAATTATGCCGGTGTCACGGCTGATGCGAGTGTCGGCGTCGGCGGCGGCGCCAATGTGCTGGTCGGCGGAACGAGCAAGACCGTCTCGCTGCAGCCGGTTTCGCTCGATGGCGAGGTCGGCGTCAATCTGGCTGTCGGTGTCGCCGCGCTGAAGCTGCAGCTTGCGGATTGAGTCTGCCGGGGCCGGCTTGGCAGAGCAATTTCCGCTCAGCCGGCCCCGAGATCCTCCCGACGCCCGGAGAAGCGAGGCGAAAAATCATTGTTTTTCCACCATTGCACAGCTGGTCAATCGTCGACAGATCGCGTTCGGCGGTTGTTTATGACGGTTCTATGACAGAGTATGCCCCGCAGAATTGTAAGGGGACCATAGAGTATGAAAGAGAAGAAGCGGGTCTACGAGGCTCTCGTGGACGGCGCGATGGACGGTCTGGTGGGCGATGCACTTTATGATTTCGTACGCAAGCGCTGTCCGAAGGCCTCCAGCAAGAAGATCGTTCGCGCCTCGCTGCTGGCGCTTACCGATCCCCACCTGAAGGACCGCAATATCCTCGATGTGATCTATGCTCTGGCGATCAAGCACCGGCTGGACGACACGACTGCCGAGGATGAACAGGACGAGGAAGCCGAAGAGCAGCGCAAGCCCATCGATGCGGCCGGCCAGGACCGGCCTCCGCTCTCCTGATCTTGGGCTTTCCTGATATTGGAACGAGACGTGCGCCCTCAACTTTTGGAGGAGCATTGGCGCCGTCAGGGAGCGCTGTCGGAAAGGCCTTCGAGGATCGGACAGTCGGGCCGGTCGTTGCCGTGGCAGGCATGGACGAGATGTTCCAGCGTGTGGCGCAACTCCGTCAGCTCGCGGATCTTGCGGTCGATTTCCGAAAGCTTCGTCTCGGCGATCCCTTTGACGTCGGCGCTCGCCCGTCTCTTGTCCTCGTAGAGCGCCAAGAGCTGGCGGCATTCCTCTACCGAGAAACCGAGGCCGCGCGAGCGTTGCAGGAAGCGAAGTTTGTGCACGTCGGCGGCTGCATAATCCCGGTAGCCGTTTCCGCCCCGGTCGGGGCGGATCAGTCCGATATCCTCATAGTAGCGGATGGTCTTCGAGGGTAGACCGGAGCGTTCCGAGGCTTCGCCGATATTCATCGCTTGTCTCCTGACAATGTCTCGACCCTTAGCCTCAGCGCATTGGCGATGACCGAGACCGACGAGAGGCTCATGGCGGCAGCTGCAATCATCGGCGAGAGCAACAGGCCGAAGATCGGGTAGAGAACGCCGGCCGCCACCGGTATGCCGAGCGCGTTGTAGCCAAAGGCAAAGGCGAGGTTCTGGCGGATGTTGCGCATCGTCGCCTCAGCCAGCCGTCGGGCGCGCACGATGCCGTTGAGGTCACCCTTCACCAATGTAATGCCCGCACTTTCCATCGCAACGTCGGCTCCCGTGCCCATCGCGATGCCGACATCGGCAGCCGCAAGGGCAGGGGCGTCATTGACGCCGTCACCCGCCATCGCGATGACCGCGCCTTTGGCCCTGAGGTCATCGACCAGAACCTTTTTGTCCTCGGGCAGAACATCCGCATGCACCGCGTCAATGCCAAGGCTTTTAGCCACCGCGCGCGCCGTGCGCTCATTGTCGCCGGTTGCCATGATGATCTTCAGGCCGCTGTCATGCAGCGCCTTGATCGCGGCAGCCGTCGTCGGCTTGATCCGATCGGCGACGGCGACGAGGCCGGCGAGTGCGCCGTCAAGGACCACGAACATCACCGTCTTACCTTCATCGCGCAACGTTTCGGTTTTGCCCGACAGTGCTGATGGATCGATGCCGAGATCGGCGAGCATGGCGGCGTTGCCGAGCGTGACGGACACCCCGCCGACCGTGCCTTCGACACCCTTGCCTGTCCTTGCCTGAAAGCCGGTGACGTCGTTAAAGGCAAGGCCGCGTTCTTGCGCACCGGAGACGATGGCTTCGGCGAGCGGATGCTCGGATCCTCGCTCCAGGCTTGCGGCAAGTGCCAGAAGACGGGTTTCATCTGTGCTGCCTAAAGCCACAACGTCTGTCAGCTTTGGCTTGCCCTCGGTCAGTGTGCCGGTCTTGTCGACGATGAGCGTGTCGACCTTCGAAAAGCGCTCCAGCGCCTGCGCGTCCTTGATCAGCACACCTTCCTGCGCGCCGCGCCCGGTGGCGATCATGATCGACATCGGTGTTGCCAAGCCAAGTGCACAGGGGCAGGCGATGATCAGCACGGCGACGGCGGCCAGCAGCGCATTGGCCAGCCGCGGCTCCGGCCCGACGAAGGACCAGACGAGGAAGGCGGCAAGGGCGGCGGCGACGACGGCCGGCACGAAGATCGCCGAAACACGGTCGACGGCGCCCTGGATCGGCGCGCGCGAACGCTGCGCCTTTGCCACCATCTCGACGATGCGCGAGAGTGTCGTCTCAGTGCCGACTTTCTCGGCGGTCATGATCAGCGCGCCATTCCTGTTCATGGTGCCGCCGGTCAGCGTGTCGCCCTTGGCTTTTTCGACCGGTAGCGGTTCGCCGGTGATCATCGATTCGTCGATGGTCGACTGGCCCTCGGTCACGGAACCGTCGACCGGCACGCTTTCGCCGGGGCGCACGCGCAAGCGGTCGCCGGCCTGGACCTCGTCGACAGGCACATCGCTTTCGCTGCCGTCGGCGTTAACGCGGCGCGCGGTTTTCGGCGCAAGGTTAAGCAGGGCGCGGATCGCCGAGCCGGTGCGTTCGCGGGCCTTCAATTCCAGCACCTGCCCGACGAAGACGAGCGTCACGATGACGGCAGCCGCCTCGAAATAAACGGGGACGGAGCCGCCGTGGCCGCGGAAACTGTGCGGGAAGAGGTTCGGCGCCAAAGTCGCCACGACGCTGTAGACATAGGCCGTACCGACGCCGAGGCCGATTAGCGTCCACATGTTGGGGCTACGGTTGACGAGCGATGCCCATGCCCTGCGGAAGAAGGGAAGGGCTGCCCAGAGCACGACGGGTGTTGCCAGCAGCAGTTCGACATAGCTCGCCAAGGGCTCGCCGAGCGTCTCACGCGGCCACGACAGCCCAAGCATCGGGCCCATGGTCAGGATCAGGAGCGGAATGGAAAGAACAGCACTGACCCACAGCCGCCGGATAAAATCCAAGAGTTCCGGGTTGGGGCCTTCGTCTTCAGGGGGAATGCCCACCGGCTCCAGCGCCATGCCGCATTTCGGGCAGTCGCCGGGATGGTCGCGGACGATTTCGGGATGCATCGGGCAGGTATAGAGCGTGCCCTTCGGCATGACAGCTGCCACTGGCTTCTTGCCATGGCGATAGGTTTCGGGATCGGCCTCGAACTTCGCCTTGCAGCCCGCCGAGCAGAAATAGAATTTTTCGCCCTCATGCTTGAGGAAATGTTTGGCGTTCGAGCGGTTTACGGTCATGCCGCAGACCGGGTCCTTGGCGGTCAGATAATCGTGCGGTGCCGCTTCGAATTTCTTGCGACAGCCATCGCTGCAGAAGTGATAGACATGACCTTCATAATCGAGCGAAGGTTTTCCGGCGTTCGGATCGACCGTCATGCCGCAGACGGCATCGCGCACCACCACGTCTTCAACCTTTTCGCCGTGGCCGCAACCGCATTGCGCGCCGTTGGCATGATGGTGATCGTCGCAATCATGCCCATGATGATCATGGTCGTGGTGATGATCGTGCTTGGTATCCATAAAGCTGCGCCTTTCATGCCTTTCTGGCATCCAGACAGCTTTATGGACCTTCCAGCAACTGGAAGGTCAACAGGTTTTTTCACTGGCGCAGATATTTTCGAGATTATCGTCAGGCCGGCACGATCAGAGCCGCCGGCTGGTCGCCGAGAAGGGCGGCTAGCGAGATCTTGCTTCCTGGCTCCAGCACCTTGCCGGTCAGGAGATCGGCCTTGAGACCGAGCAGCGGCGATGGCGCTGATATTGCTGTATCCTCCCAGAATTCCGGTCCGGCAAAAAGCACGCCGGGGTCGAGCCAGCCGAACATCAGCCTTGGGACGACGGTGATGGCGAAATTTCCATCATCATGCAGACGGGCAAAGGCAACGACGTGGTCACGCCTGCTACCGGTGACCGAAAGCGGCAGATAGTCGCCGTTGGCGAAAAGTCCGCGGTGCTCCAGCCTGAGCCCGAGGCCGATCTGGATGATGCGCTGCTTTAACGCCGCCGCCTGCAGCCGTGCGAGCGCACCGCCTTCGGCAAGCCAGCCGCTCAGTATTTCGAAATCCGGCAGGCGTCTGTTATCGGGATCGACAAAACTGAAGTCGAAGCCTTCCGACCCCTGATAGATGTCGGGAATGCCCGGCGCCGTCAGCTTGATCAGCGTCTGCGACAGGCTGTTGACGTAGCCGGCCTCGATGAAGGGCTGCAGAACGCGGGCGAAATCCTCGCTGAAGGCGTCGTTGTCGGGCGAGAGGAGCGCTGCCGCATAGGTGAGCACCGCCTCTTCATAACCAGCGTTCGGCGCCGTCCAGTCGGTTCGCAGTTTCGCTTCCCGAATGGCCTTTTCCGCGTACGCGGTGAAACGCTGTTGTAGCGCATCCCCGTGGCGGCGGTCGAAATCTTCAGGCCAGGCACCGGCAAGCGCCTGATAGAGCATCCATTCCAGATTGGGCTCGGGTGCTATGCCATCCGAAAGCTCGGTGCGGTGGCTTTCGTTCATTCTGCGCCAATGTTCGATGGCGTTGGCAAAGACGCCGGCGCCTTCACTCACAGCATAAAGCCGGCTGCGTGTATCCTCGCCGCGTTTGGTATCATGCGTCGATGTCGCCGAAAGACCCGCAGGCTGGGATCGCGTACGGTCCTGCATGATCAGGTGAAACGCTTCGATGCCGCCGGGCATGTGATCCGGCTCGCCGCCGACCTCGTTGACCGCCAACAGCCGATTGTAGCGGTAGAAGAGCGTATCTTCCATCGCTTTCGCCATGACAGGGCCGGAGAGCTGCTGGAAACGGATACGGAATTCGCGGGCGGCCTCGTTGTCGTTCCTGCCCTCAAGGATGGCCGCGATGCTTTGCAGCGCCTGCGCATAGTCCAGATGTCCGGCCGCCGCCATCTCGGCTTTTTTCAGCAGACCCTTGTCCCGCGCATCGAGCGGGCCATCGGCGCCATAGGTGCGGTAGACGCAAAAGGCGATCAGAAGCTCACGGATCGCATCGGTAATTTCCTCCCTAGACAGTTCGGGGAAGAGGCCGGCTGCAATGCGTGCAAGGCGGGCCGTCTCGCCGGCGAAATTCTGCTCGACCATCAGCCGCTTGGCTGTTCGCCGCCCGGCTTCGAAATCGCTATTGCCATCTGCCAGTCGGCGATAGGCTTCATCGAGCGTCTGTAAACCGTTGCCCTCCACGAAAAGCCCGCTCAAGGCGGCAATGAACTCGTAGCCGGTCGTTCCCTGCACCGGCCAATCGGCCGGCAGGCCCTCGCCGGGTCCAAGGATTTTCTCGACGACGATATAGGTATCTGCGCCGACCGCTGCGCGCAGGCGATCGAGATAGGCCCCCGGTTCGGCCAGCCCATCGATATGGTCGATGCGCAGGCCCTGAACCTGGCCTTGGCGCACGAGATCGAGAACCAGACGGTGGCTCTCCTCGAAGACCCTGATATCCTCGACCCGCAGGCCGACCAGCCCGGTCACTTCGAAAAACCGCCGATAGCTCAGATGTTTTGAAGCCTCCTGCCAGCGGTGAAGCTGCCAGTGCTGCGCCGCATGCAGCCGCCTCATAAGGGCATGGTCTTTTGAAAGCTCTGCAAGCTTTCCGCTCAGGCTTTTGAGGTCGCCGGCCTCAAAGATCATGTCGCGCAAGCTGCGATGCGGGTCATCACTACCGACGGAGCCTGCCAGTTCGGCCATCCCGGCGAGAAGCGGATCGTCCAGTTCCGCCGAGATCAGGCGATAGCTCTCCGTGCTGAGCGGGAAGAGAGTGTCGTAATAGTTGAGCGCGAAATTGCCATGCGCCTCGTCGATGGCAATCGTCAATTCGCCGGCAGCAAGGCTCTCATCGAAGCTTTTGCCGAGCTGCGGCAAGGTCAGCCGCTCGCTCCAGTCGATATCGAAATAGTCTTTAAAAGGGCTGTGCTTGCCGAATTCCAGGACGCTTCGCCACCAGCCATTCTCCAGTGAAGCGGCCATGTGGTTCGGGACGATGTCGAGGATCAGGCCCATGCCTGCTTCTGACAGTGCATCCGTCAGACGATGGAGGCCCGCCCTTCCGCCAAGTTCCGGGTCGATCTCGTTGGCGTCGGTCACGTCGTAACCATGCGTCGATCCCCTGGTGGCCGTGAAGATCGGTGAGGCATAGAGGTGGCTGATGCCGAGTAATTGCAGATAGGGCACGAGCCCGCGGGCGCGATCGAACGTCATGCCGTTGCGGAACTGGACCCGGTAGGTCGCGGAGGGTAATGTCATCGGGTCTTTTGCCGTGTGGAGGGAAACCTTCAAACGGTTGCGACACGCTTTTGTTCCCGTCAGTCGACGAAGACGCCGACGCTGGCCGCCCGGCCCATGGAATCGATTACCGTCAGCTTGGAATAACCGCCGCCGTCAGGCATCCAGCTTTGCGTGCGCCGGCGGGAGAGATCGGGCAGTGGCTTACCGTTGGCAAGCCAGCGAAAGGGCGCCCTGCCGCCCTGCAGCTTGAGCATCAGCGGCGAGAGATCGCCCTGTCTGGCGCCGAGATCGACATGTGCACCCTCCGGCGGATAGACGATCTGGGGTGCTGCCTCGCGGCCGGAAGTGGCAAGCAGCCCGTTGGCATTAACCGCAAAACGCCGCTGGCTGATCGGCAGGTCGGTCTGGGCGATGCGCACCGCCCCGGAAGGCGCACGCGGCAGCGGTGTCGTGGCGATGCCGGATTTTGCCAAGGCCTCGAAAAGGATGGGTGCGGCCGTGCCATACCCCGTCAAACCGGGTACGGCGCTATTGTCAGGCCGTCCGACCCACACACCAAGCACGTAACGTCCGTCATAACCGACCGACCAGGCATCGCGATAGCCGTAGCTCGTGCCGGTCTTGTAGGCGATGCCGCGCTGCGGCGCACCGGCCGGCGGAACGACGCCCGAGAGAATATCGGCGATATTCCAGACCGCGACCGGCTCCAGCAAGGGCTCGCCGTCGATCTTGCCGGGCGCGCCCGTCACACCGTCGCCGATCCTGACCGGCTGGCCGCGATTGGCAAGCGCTGTATAGAGCTGCACGAGATCCTTCAGCGTGATGCCGACGCCACCAAGGCCGATTGCCAGCCCCGGCGTCTCGTTCACCGGCAAGGTCGGGCGCACTTCGGCGCGGCGAAAGCGCACCAAAAGGCGAGACGGGCCGACCGCATCGAGCAGCTTGACGGCCGGCACGTTGAGGGAGAGCTGCAGGGCCTCGCGCACGGTCACGTCGCCCTGGTAGCTCATGTCGAAATTGCGCGGCCGGTACCCGAAGAAATCGGCCGGCCGGTCCTCGATGATGGTCTCCTGGCTGACCAGTCCCTGCTCGAACGCAAGGCCATAGATGAAGGGTTTGAGTGTCGAGCCGGGTGATCGGTTGATACGCGTCATATCGATCCAGCCGGAGCGGCTGGCATCGAAATAATCGGCTGATCCCACCTCGCCGACGATGTCGCCGGTCTGAGCGTCCGCCATCACCATGGCGAGCGACAGCTTTGGTCCGAGCTTCATCGTCTCGGCACGCGCGACGGATTCAAGACCCGTCTGGACCTGCTTGTTCAGCGTCGTCTGGTGCTGGATCGCTTTCGGATCCTTACGCAATGCAGCTTCCGCGACATGGGCGGCAAGGGCTGGAAGCTGCAGCCTGCGGGTGGGAATGGCGACACCCTCGGCGCGCTCGGCCTCGCCGTCGCCGACAACCTCGGCCACGGCGATACGGTCGAGTACACGTTTGCGCGCCGCTTCCGCCGCCTTCGGGTTCCGGTCCGGCCGGCGCTTTTCGGGCAGTTGCGGCAGGGCGACCAGGAGGGCGGCTTCAGCCACAGTCAGCCTTTTCGGCTCCTTGCCGAAATAGGCAAGGCCTGCGGCGCGCACGCCTTCCAGGTTGCCGCCGTAGGGCGCATGGGTGAGATAGAGATCGAGGATCTCACCCTTCGATAGCCGCCGCTCGATCTGCACCGCGCGCATGATCTGCAGGAGTTTTGCCGAAAACGACCGGCTTTCACGCGGCTCGATCAGCCTTGCCACCTGCATGGAGAGCGTCGAGGCGCCGGACACGATCCGGCCGTTGCTGACGAATTGCAGGGCGGCGCGCCCGAGCGCCCAGACATCGATTCCCGAATGCTCGTAGAAACGCTGATCTTCATAGGCGACCAGCATGCGGATGAATTGCGGATCGACGTCGGAAACGTCGGTCTTCAGCCGCCAGCGCCCCTCTGGCGTTGCAAAGGCACGCAACAATTGCCCGTCCGCGTCGAGCACTTCGGGCGAGACGGCTTCGGCCCGTTCAAGTGGCGGCGGAAAGGCGCGGTCTGCAACATTGAGCGTAAAAAGGCCGGCGCCGGCAATGATAATGCCGGCCGCAGTCCCGATTGCAAACTTCTGCCACCGCCTCATTGTTGAGCCGCAACGACCTCCATCTTGCCGGTCGCCGTGCGGGCGGACAGGTCGGGGCGATACATGTCCTCGACGGTAGCCGCCGGGTGATCATAGGCACCCGGGGTGACGGCGCGCACCACATAGGCGACGTTAAAGTCACGCGCCGAACTTTCGTCGCGGTTGAAGGCAGCGACGAAGCGGTCGTAGCGGAATTCCGTATGGGCAGGCGACATCTCGCCGACCCAATCGAAATTCGTCATCTGGGCGCTGTCCACAAGGCTTGGATTGTCGATCTCGAAGCCGGCCGGCAGAAGATCGGTGATGACGATGCGCGAAGCCCAGTCATTCTGCTCGGTCACATGGAGGACGACGACATAACGCTCGTTCTGCTGCGCATCGCTGACATTCGCCTCCTCGCCGTCGAGCGTGTAATAGGTCCGCTCGATGGTGAAGCCGTTGCCGCCGGCCGGCAGCGGCTTGACAGGGGCGGCGACCGTGGTGACGACGGCCGAGACCGTGTCGCTCGTCGCGCTCGTCAGTGTGAGCGGATGGTCGATCAGCGTGTCACCGGTCATCTTCGCCATATAGGCGCCAGTCCGTTCAGCCCCGTTGACGTTGACCTTCAGATCGTCGTCGCCGTTCTGCAGGGCACGCGCCGCCAGGAGCATCCAGGCCTGTTCCTGGGTGCTTGTATATTTGCTGCGATCCCATTCCCGCGCGACCGCTTTGGCGAGGTCTGGAATGACGGGGGGGATCGGCCGGCTTTCGGCGGCAAGCGCCAGGATTGCCGCACCATCGCGCAGCACCGAGCCATAGTCGGTGCGCGAGAAGTTCACGCGGGTCACCATCGACTGTTTCGACATCTGCAGCGCATCGACGAAAATGTTCTTCGAGCGGGTCGCATCCCCATAGAGCGCAAGTGCTGCGGCGATATGGGCCTTGGCGAGCGGCGTCGGGAAGTCGTTGATCATTGTGTCTGCATAGTAGCGCAGGTCGCTGACGGCGGCCTTCTTATTGCGCGCCAGCACGTAGAGGGCGTAGGCGATCTCATCGCCCTTGCCCTTCACATCCGTCGTGTAGGAGAGCGAGTTCTGCAGGTTCTCCAACGCCTGCACCAGGGCGCGGTCCGGCACGTCGTATTTCTGCTCGCGCGCCCGCGTTAGGAAGTCCGTGACGTAGGAATCGAGCCAGAGATCGCCGGAATCCGGACCCCACAGACCGAAGCTTCCGGCATAGGCCTGGTAGGAGAGCACGCGGTAGATCGCATCCTGCACGCGCTTGTGGATGTCGTCATCCGTCTCATCCATGCCGGCCTGCTTGGCGACTTCGGCCAGATAGAGCAGCGGCATGGCCCGGCTCGTCGTCTGTTCGGCGCAACCGAAGGGGTAGCGGTCGAGTGTCATCAGGAGGGCCGGAATGTCGAAGGCGGCCGAGCGCGTGACGTTGACGGCGATCGAAGCGCCCGGAAGCACGCTGTCGGCAAGCAGGTTCTTATCGATCGTCAGGCTCTTGCCGGGCGCGAGCGCAATCACGCGCCGTTCGGTGACCGGCAAGGAGGACGGCCGCACCGGCACGTCGACCACCTGGTCGAGCGACAGGCCGGAGGCATTGGACAGGTTGATTGCCACACTGCCATGGCCCGGTTCGCCGCCGACGAGCGTCAGCGTCAGGTCGGACTTGGCGCCGGCTTCGAGCCTGAGAGCCTGTTCGGCAGGCCCGTCGATGCTGAGGGCGCTGTTGCCGGTCAGCGTCAGCTTGTAGTCGCCGGCCGGCGCATCGGTATTGGCGATGTCGAGACGCAGATTGGCCTTGTCCCCGGGAGCGAGGAATTTCGGCAGGCTTGCGGTGACGACGACCGGATCGCGGATGATGACGTCCTTGGCGCTGTGGCCAACGCCGGTTTTCGTCCAGGCGAGCGCCATCACGCGGGCCGTACCGTTGAATTGTGGAATGTCGAAGCTGACTTTTGCCTTGCCTTCGGCATCGAGCTTTACCGGGCCGGAGAAAAAGGCGACGAGCTTCTGCGTCGGCGGGCTTGCCTGCAGCGCAACCGCGCCGCCATCGCCGCCGGTGCGCAGCTTGCCGGTTGCACCCAGCGAACCGTCGATCAGCCTTCCATAGAGATCCCGGATTTCAAGGCCGAGCTGGCGCTGGCCGAAATACCAATCCTCCGGGTTCGGCGGCTCGTAGCGGGTGAGGTTCAGAATGCCGACATCGACGGCGGCAACGGTGATATAGGCCTCCTCGTTCGCACCGGCGCCTGAAACCTGCAGGCCGATATCCAGCGGCCCGCGCGGCAGCATCTTCTCCGGTGTATCGATCTTGACCTGCAGCGCGCGCTCAGCCGGATCGACCTTCAGCCATTTGATGCCGATCGAGCGCGCCGGCATATGGGTGTCGAGCGAATCGCCTGGCCGGAAGAGCGTCGCGGTCACATAGGCGCCCGCACCCCAGTCGGCGGTCACGGGAATATCGACCTCGCCGCCGGTTTGACCCATCGTTGCGTTCTGCACGGCAACCAGGTTTTCCGTGCCGGCCGTGATCATCAACTCGCCGCCATAGCGCGACGTGACCTTCAGTTTCGCCGTCTCGCCGACATGATAGCTATCCTTGTCGAGCGCGATTTCGAGGCCGTCGGGCGTTTCCGTCGAGGTCGAGGCCACGAACCAGCCGGCATCGAACTCGACGCTGGAGGTCGGGCCGTCGGCATCAGCACTTTCTACCTCGAGCCGGTAGCGGCCCCAGTTGACCTGCGTCTGTATCTTGCCGCCATTTTCGGCCGTCGCATCCACCGAGCCGGAGCCAACTTCTTCGGGCGTGTAGGTGGGTTCATATTTCCAGGCAGTGCCTTCGCGATACCACTGATAGTCGCGGCGCAGCTTGTAGAATTTCCAGCGCAGGCCCTTCATCTCCTGCTTCTGGCCCTGAGTATCAAGGCCGATCACCGTGAAGTTCGCCAGCGCATTTTCGGGCAGGTCGCCATCGAATTCCGGCTTGATGCCGATTGCGGTCGCGTCGGTCTTGACCGGGATCTCCAGCGAGCGCTCGATGGCGCGGCCACCCGGCTCCTGCATACGCAGATAGACGGTGGCCCTCAACAGCTGGGTCGTGGCCGGCAGTTCGCCGATCGTCAGATCCGTCGAGGCTTGGCCGTTTTCGTCGAGTTCCGGCAGCCCGTCGATCGGCTGACGCGACTCCTCGCTCGCCTCTTCGTCTGCAAGCCCGAACTGGTAGCCGGGATAGGCCGCATTCTCGCGCGTCGGCTTGACGACGACATCGCCTTCGACGGTGAGGCCGGCGGCCGGAGCGCCGTAGAGATATTTGCCGGAAATATCGATCGTCGCGGCCGTATCCGTGCCGATCTCCTTGGAGTCCGTCTTGATCTCCATGTCGGTGCGGTCAGGCACGAAATCGTCGACGAGGAAGGTCTTCGTGGCAATCGCCGAGCCCTTCGGATCGGTATAGATGTTCATCGTCCAGGTGCCGCGCATGGCGTTTTCCTGCGTCTGCAGGTCCACCTGATAGCCGCCGAGATCGCTCGTCTGGCTAACGACGCGCCGGTCTTCCACGCCGTCGGGCCGTGAGAAGATGAAGGTCAGCGGCAGGTTCTCGATCGCCTTGCCGTCCGTGTCGCGGGCAAGGACTGCGGTATGCACGGTTTCGCCGGCGCGGTAGATGCCGCGTTCAGTCCAGGGCAGCACGTCGATCGCGCCCGGCGCGGCGCGGCCAGTGACACCGCGATCGGAAAGATCGAAGCCGGCACGCGTCATGTCGAGGAAGACATAGTCGGACGTGCCGTTCTTGGCGGTGATGACGGCAGGTGTGAGTGCGGCGGTGCCGCGCATCAGACCAGCCGTGAAGGTGGCGCGCCCGTTCTGATCGGTCGTGGCTGTGCCGAGCACTTCATTGTTCTTGGCAAGCAGCTGCAATTCGACGCCGGCCATCGGCTTGGCGGAGGCAAGCGACCGGGCAAAGACGTTGAGCCCGTCGGTGCCGGCATAGGTGGTGACGCCTATATCGGAGACAAGGAACCATTGGGTGGCCTGCGAATCCCAGTCCTGCACCGGTCCGGTCGGCGCGGTGGCGACCAGCACATAGATGCCGGGCTTGCGCTCGGGCAGTGCCTCGTCGACCGGGAAGCTGGTCACCACATCCTTGTTGAGCTCGTTGGCGATCTCGATCGAGCCCTGCCAGACGAGTTCACCACTCTGATCCTGGATGTTCTGGGCGCTGTAGCCGTCGAGCTGCGTTAAAAACTGCGAGTTCGTCAGGAGCGGCGCGATGCCGCGATCGCCGATGCGGTAGAGCTTCAGATTGGCGGTGGCCATATTGACGGAGACGATCGGCACCCCACGGCGCGCCGTCGACGGCAGCACGAAGCTGTCGCCGGTAAAACGCACCATCTGGCTGCGGTCCTTGATATAGACGTCGATCGTCACTGGCGCTTCCAGAACCTCGTCGACGGAGGAGGGCAGGCCGGTGCGCAAACCGATCTTGTAGGTCTCGCCGTGGGTCAGACCCTCGACGCAGATCTGCTTGTCCTTGGCTTCCAGCGCTTTCGGTGCAGCGCCGTTCAGCGTCACGAAGGGGGTATAGTCGACAGTCTTGACCAGCGCCTCGGAGAAGGTGACGCAGGCGCGCGGCGTGGCGCTGTCGGCATCGACAGTATGTTCGGTGATGCGGAAGCCCTGGGCTTGCTTGAGCTTCAGGTAATCGGCCTGCACATCCTTGGCGCTGACCAGCGCAAGACTTGCCTTGTAGCTATTCAGCGCATCGCGATAATTGGCATTCCTTTCCAGGGCCTTGGCAAGCACCGCCAGCGCATCGGCGCGCTTGTTGGTGGTGCGCGTCAGCTGGTAGCCGTTCAGCGCGTCGATCACCGCCTGACCGAAGATGCCGCTGTCAGCTGCGCCAAGCGAGGTGGCGGCGCGCGCCGTTTCGATCCAGAGATCGCCGTCATCGGGCGTGATCGACAGCGCGCCGTGAAAAGCCTTCAGCGCATCGGTAAGATTGCCGCCGGTGAGATCCAGGCGTGCACTTGCCGTCAGGCTCTCGACGCCCTGGCCCTGCTGGTCGTCGGCGAGCGCCAGATCGTTGCGGAAATTGCGGGCCTGCTGGACGAGGTCGTCGGAGAGAAAGGGCAGGCGGGGGGCAGCGCCAATATCCGGCTCTTTCGGCGCGGCGGCGGCGGCAGTTGTCTCGACAATCCTGCCGGCGATGGCGCCCGGGAAGGCATTCATCGTCTTGAAATCGGATTTGAGAAAACACCAACTCACCTTGGGATTATAGGTGAAGGCCTTGCAGCTCTTGTCGCCGATACAGGCGGCCTTGCACTGATCGAGCGAGAGATTCTGCTCGGTGCGCAGGTCGAAGCCGAAATAATCCGCGTCCTTGACGGTGACGATATCGCGCTTGGCGTCGGCGGCAAAGGCTGGCGGGCTCGCTAGAATCGTAAATGCTGCAATGACGGAAAAGGCGAAGAACGAGCGCACAGACATTGGATCCCCCCAGGGTGCTGGCTCTGACCGGCCGGCAATGTCCCCACTCCTCGGGGAATTGTCAACACACCTTCCAGCCTGTTCCAGTTTCGCACATTCGGTTTCTTGCAATCGTCACATCGGCGTGAGTGAACAGCTTGTGATTTGCAGCTTTCTCGCTGATCGGCAAGGATTTTGCCGCATTGTCCCCGGAGGTAGCCCCTATGCCCAAATCCACGTCAGGCAAGATCCTTGCCGCGCTTTTCGCAACCGCAGCCCTTTCGCTCGGCTTCGGTTCCGCCGCCACCCAAGCGGCGGAAGATGCCGTCGTCATTCCTGCCCCTGCGGTCGATGAGGCGGGCCGGTCCGGCATGGAAACGGCGGTCTTCGCCGGCGGCTGTTTCTGGGGCGTCCAGGGCGTCTTCCAGCATGTGAAGGGTGTCAAAAGCGCCGTTTCCGGCTATGCTGGCGGGCAAGCAGCAACCGCCCAGTACGAAACGGTCAGCTCCGGCGCGACGGGTCATGCCGAATCCGTCAAGGTGACCTTTGATCCGAAAGAGGTCAGCTACGGCAAGCTCCTGCAGGTCTTCTTCTCGGTCGCACATAACCCGACGCAGCTCAATTTCCAGGGGCCGGACGAGGGCACCCAATACCGCTCGGCGCTTTTCATCTCCGACCCGCAACAGCGCAAGGTCGCCGAAGCATATATCGCCCAGCTCGATAAGGCGCATGTCTTCAAACAGCCGATCGTCACCAAGGTCACCGACGATACCGGCTTCTACCCGGCCGAGCAGTATCACCAGGATTTCCTTACGCTGAACCAGACCTACCCCTACATCGTCTATAACGACCTGCCGAAGATCGAGAACCTGAAGCAGATTTTCCCGGCCCACTACAGCACGGATCCGGTTCTCGTGCTGAAGGCCAAGGGTTGAGAGGCTGCTGAAATCGGAATTTTAGAAGGCGGCTAAAGTGGCCGCCTTTTTTCACACAGGGTCATACTTTAATAATTTATCAATATTAACAAACGTTTAATTGAGAAAAACTGCGTTTCATGCCGGAACATATCGTCGCATCGTCCGTTTTAGCTGCGAGCCTCGTCGAAGCAATCTGTCTTCAACGAAGCGGAGCCTCCTGAAGTAAAGCGTGAAGGGGATCTGTCATGGCCACGAATGTCATGCGTAGCTGGCAACGGGAACATCTCATGGAACAGCGAGTGCTGATTGTCGAAGACGAACTGTTGATCGCCCTCGATCTCGAAATGACGATAGAGGAAATGGGCGTGCATGTCGCAGGCCTCGCATCGGACCGGGAAGCGGCGCTCAGACTAGCCCCGCTTGCCGACATCGCCTTCGTCGACGTCAACCTCTCCGACGGCCCAACCGGGCCGGAGATCGGCCGGCAGCTCGCAGAAGACCACGGCATTTCCGTCGTCTTCATGACTGCCAATCCGGAGGCGGTTGCAGATGGCGTGCACGGCGCGCTCGGCGTGGTGCAAAAACCCGTCATGCCAAGAGTGGTCGAACAGCTCGTCAAATACGTTGCCGCCCGCCGCATCGGGATGCTCGCGGTCGTGCCGCCGCAGATGACGGTGTTTGCGTGAGATTGTAAGATTATCGGCGGGTTCATCCGAGCTCATGGCCTGGGAGCCACTGGGCGAGTGCCTGACGCCGCAAAATTCTACGATTCTGCGAGGTATCCGACGTCATTGCTCCAAGCTGGCGGATTATCCACGACCCAAATTGAAGCGCAGAAAGTCGTTTGCAAATCGCAATTGTTCATCCCTCGCAGATCCGAATTTCGAGACGCACACTCATGTGTGGCCCATTTGCGTCCACGATTTTGGAGACTATGAATCGACAAGTTCCTGAGCTAGAGAATACCGCCATCAGAGCCGTGGTGGAATTCGCCCGTTGGCGATTTCGCCGAATTGGTGGGATGGAATGACTTACATTGATATTTCCAAGGTCGTGATAACGCAGCAAGCGGTAATGCGCGTTGCAATCGAAGTGATCGATGGCAACGGGTTGAAGATCGCGGTCGTTGTGACGGATGAAGGAAAACTCATTGGCATCGTAACCGACGGGGACATCCGCCGCGCCTTGCTCGCTGGCCACGGGTTAGATGCGCCAGTTCAGGAATTTATGCGGCAAACTCCCCGGTCGGCAATGTTAGGCACCGAGAAAAGCATACTACTTGGCCGTCTCCGACACGAACAAATCCTCCACCTTCCCATCGTTGATGAGGCTGGCATATTTCGGGACCTGGCGTATCTTCCTGCGTTTGAGCAACTTTTGTATCAAGAGAACCAAGTGGTTATCATGGCGGGAGGACTGGGAACTCGACTTCGGCCCCTGACCGAAAATGTGCCTAAGCCACTGATATCGGTTGGCGGTCGCCCGCTGATCGACATAATCGTCGATAATCTGGTAGCGCAGGGTCTCACAGACATTACGCTTTGTGTAAACTATCTTGGACATTTGCTTGAGGAACATCTCGGGGATGGGTCAAAGTTTGGAGCACGCTTCACTTTCGTCCGCGAAGAGGAGCGAATGGGCACTGCCGGAGCATTGTCTCTTTTGCCGAAAGTCCCAACAAAATCCTTTTTTGTGATGAACGGGGACATTCTCACGACGGTCGATTTTCAAGCGATGCTCGACTTCCATAAAGCATCGTCTGCTGTGGCCACGATGGCGGTCAACAATCACAGCTACGAAGTGCCATTTGGTGTCGTTGAAGTTTCTGGTCGCCATCTCACAAAGTTGACTGAAAAACCCAAATGCAACTTTTTGGTTAATGCCGGAATCTATCTCCTAGAACCGGAGGTGCTGGAACATGTTCCGGCCAGACAGTTCTTCGATATGACAAACCTTTTCGAGCACCTAATCGAACGGCAGCTACCGGCGGCAGTCTTCCCAGTCCGAGAACCTTGGCTTGATGTTGGCCGTCATGAAGATTTGATTAAGGCGAATGACAGTTTCGGAGATGGTGATCCCAGCAAACAAGCGCCGAAATGGCCGTGATCTTAAAGCAGGAAATTCAATGCCTATTGACGCTCATAAAAACGGCAAGAACAGCGAACTCGCGTTTATTGCAACCGGAAGAGAGAATTCCATCTTCTCGGAGGATATGAGGCATTTTGAAGGGCAGCTAAGAGATAAGCTGAAGGGCAAGCGGGTGCTTGCAATCGGTGCTGCGGGCTCAATCGGTTCCGCCACAATATCGGTCATTTCAGGGTTCGAGCCATCTGCTCTTCACGTAATCGATCAGAATGAAAATGAGTTGGCGGAGTTGGTTCGGACACTCCGCTCCAGTTCAGGCGGCTTTTCCGTTTCGGATTTTCGGACATTGCCGTTGGATTTTGGCTCACCAGCAACGAGGCTCTTCATTCATGACCAACCTTCCTACGACTTTGTTTTGAATTTTGCGGCGATTAAGCATGTAAGGTCTGAGAAAGATTCCTTTTCGATGCTGCAGATGTTTGACACGAATTTGCTCAAACAGGCTCGTCTGTTGCGCTGGTTGGGTGAAGTGCAATTCAGAGGCAGATATTTCTCCGTTTCTACTGACAAAGCAGCCAATCCAAGCTCCTTCATGGGCGCGAGCAAACGCCTCATGGAACACGTGATGTTCAGCGGCGAAGCTGCGAAGGATCTTGGCGCGGAAATTGTCTCCGCGCGCTTTGCAAATGTCGCGTTCTCAAACGGTTCGCTTCTTCAAAGCTTCCAGCGGCGCATCGAACAGGAGCAGCCGCTGGCTACGCCTGTGGATACTCGGCGCTATTTTGTCTCCACGGAGGAGGCCGGTCATCTCTGCACCTTGGCAGCCGTGTGCGCTCCGGATCAACACATCGTCGTTCCCAAGCTTAGTCCCGACGAACATCTCGTTTTGCTCGAAGACGTCGCAAAGGCATACCTCGAGCATTTGAAGCTGAAGCCAGTGATTTTCAGCGATGAAACCAAAGCGGTGCAGGCGACGAGCTTGCTTCGCAGCTCTGGTTCTTGGCCACTTCTGCTGACGCCGCTCGATACGGCCGGTGAGAAGGCCTACGAAGAATTCGTCGCGAATGGTGAAAGCGCCGTGGACGGCGGATTCGCGGGACTGTCCCTCGTCAAGTACAAAAGTGCCGCTAGCGGATCGATTGGAAGATTGATCAACAGCCTCGAAGGTCTTTTCGCCGCAGCCAATATGCCGACTTTGCCACAGCAGATCGACAAGGATCAGTTGAAGGAACTAGTGGCTGCGGTCGAGCCGTCCTTTCTGCAGACTCACAAGCCAAGTGAAAAAACTCTGGATTCACGGATTTAGGCTCAATGATACCGCTCGCAGTACCGAACCTAGCCGGCCGTGAGGCCGAATATCTGCAGGAATGCATAACTTCGACATTTGTCTCGACGGTGGGACCATTCGTCACCCGTTTCGAAGAAATGGTGGCTGCTGCGTCCGGTGCCAAATACGCCGTTGCGACATCCGCGGGTACCACTGCGCTTCATGCTGCCTTGCTATCCGCCGGTGTAGGGCGCGACGATTTGGTCATTGCGCCATCATTCACGTTCATCGCTTCGATTGCTGCAATTGCCCATTGCGGAGCGCTTCCGTGGCTTTTCGATGTCTCTCCCGAAAACTGGTCGATAGACGTAACGTTGTTGGCTAACAAACTGGAGAAAGAGACGCATCGTCGCGTGGACGGTGCGTTACTTCACACGGAAACGGGGCGCAGAATTTCTGCAATATTGCCGGTTTTTACGCTGGGCATTCCCGCCCAGATGGATGAGATTAACGAGTTGGCGAAGGCCTACTATTTGCCTGTTGTTGTTGATGCGGCCGCGGCACTGGGTACCACCTACAAAGACCGTCCTTCGGGAAGCTTGGACGCAGACTTCACGATGTTCTCCTTCAATGGAAACAAGACTGTTACCGCCGGCGGTGGCGGAATTATCGTTACGGATGATCCTGAAAAAGCACGTCTCTTCCGTCATCTGACGACCACCGCCAGAGTCGGGGCCGATTACGATCACGACATGGTCGGTTATAATTACCGAATGACAAACCTCCAGGCGGCGGTTGGTTGTGCCCAGATGGAAAATCTGGGCCGATTTGTCGATTTGAAACGGAGTATAGCACGAAATTATAGGGAGGCCTTCTCGGATCTTGCTGGAATCACGCCTTTTCCGGATCCGGAATATGCGCGAAGCGGTTATTGGTTTTCCGGGATCGTCGTGAACAACAGAGACCCACGGCAGTTGGCCGATATCCGCGTTCGTTTGCGGGAGGCCGGCATAGACGCCCGCCCCTTCTGGAAACCAGCCCATCTCCAGGCGCCCTATGTAGGGGCGCCGAGGACGGAAATGACGGTCTGCGACAACCTCTGGCAACAGATCGTGACGCTGCCATGCTCAACCGGCCTGTCGGTCGCCGATCAAGACTTCGTTGTCGACAAGGTCAGACGGCAGTTCGCCAACAACTGAAGAAGCGGCAAATTTTTTCGGATTTATTGCTGCTTGCGGTCCTGATGGAAGGCGTTTCCGCCGCGGCCTATGATCAGTAGTGCAAGCACGAATATCGCGTTTGTCGGGTGAAATATGCTACCCCATGTCATCATAAGCCAGATAAGTAGCGACAGCATCGATACTCCCCAGACGTCGTTTTCTTTTGCATGAGTGTAACAGCGTTCGCCGAGGAAATAGAAAAATCCCAGAGCCGGTAGACCATATGTAGCGAGCAGACGTGTCGGTAGGGACACAGAGTCAGATCTTACTTGATTTGCGTTTAGAAGTTTTTCCGTTGCGCTCTGAGCCAAGCTACTTCCGTATCCCATCAGGTAGTCGCTTTGCCAAAAAATCTGGAGATGTTGAAGCCACAACCAGGGCCGGTAAGCTTGTCGGTAGATGGCTTCCAGCGAAAGCCCGCTTTGATTGCGCAGAAGTAACCGGGATATGAGGGGAATATCTTGTAGGTGATAAAGGACGAACGGGGATAGACCGACGATGAGGATAAGTCCCAACGTCATAGCGAACGCCACCGCAACACGAAGCCTCGCATTATCAGGAAGTAGCGTCAAAACAACGCTGGTGGCGCTGAAAAGCACGAGACCGATCAGCGCTGAACGCACGAAAGACAAGATAGTGAAATAAGCGGCGGCAACAACGGTCGTGATGTTGAGCCATCGAAAACGCAGATGCTTCAATGCAATCAGGAAAACGAAAAGTGAGATGATGCCGGAAGTCGCAATGTTGGGGACCATCGAAATGCGCCATGGCCCGTAAGCGGGTGCAGTTTGGCCAGGCAAAATGCCCCAGGCATTGATATCAATTCCTTCCCGGTCTTGTGGTGGTAACGCAATGTCGCCAGAATTTGCAGCGTCAGCCCCCAGTGGATCCCCGTGGTACGCTTGCATCAACCAACTGTACTTTTCGAACGGCGGCTGCAGAACAAAGCTCAAGCTGCCAAGCCCGTAAAATACCAGGATGATCGCGAATAGCCATCTAACGTTGATGCGCACCTCCGAGCGGCTCGCCCATGCGCTGACCCAAGCAATCAAGATAATTGGGGGAACGGCACCTGTATCCCCTCTTAGGCCGAACCATAAAGACGCCGTTACACCCATGGCGGCGATAGGCCTCGCACAACCCAATATGAGATTTTCTACTGTCTGTCTGAGTCTCGGCAATGGTGCTGCAACTGCTGGCAGTGTAAGCAGCCAATAAAGCGGTTCTCCTCGCGAGACGATCCTTTCCTGCCCCATGTAAACTGTGAGTAGCAGCGAATAAGCCAGGAACAGAAGGATGTCGCCGCCGTTCTTGTACCATACCCAGACCGATTGGGCCTTAGGGTGCATCAAGATATCCGTGAGGGCGTTCGGTTTTCTGATACCGGTATCTTTTACTAGCCTGTCGTCCATATCTCATCGCTAATGCAGGAATTGCGTCTCTTACGCCGATTGACCGGGATGCGTTTCTAATCCTCCCCCAAAGGCCACTTCGAGCCCGAGAAACTGGAGCGCTACATGGCGACGACAACCCTCGACGCTCATGCAATCGGTAGGGTGTAATCTCCCGAAATAGGCTCACGGCGCAAATCGATCGTCGCGCCCCCACGTTCGTTGGAAAGGTGAGCAGCGACAAGTAATTTCATGGCAAGCAGCCCGTGCTCTCCTGTCGGGTAGTCAGTGCCAGCAAGAAGGGCTTCGAGAACGGAGCGAGTAGGCGTGACTGCATCGGCCGGAGCAATTGTTATAGAGTCGGAATCGTAAGGCATGCCATAGCGTGTTGTTGGCTCATTTCTGTATTCCTCTTTACGAACGACGAAGGAGAGAGTGCCGGCCAATTCATCAACTGAGATGCGTCCATGGCGGCAATTGTAAGTCACGTTCATGCCGTGCCCCTGGTCGTGGGAGCAATCCATATAGAAGCGTTTCCCTGACGGTGTTTCCAGGCGGATGCTTCCGGAGGCATCCCTAAACTGGGGGCCACGAGGATTGGCGAGTTCGTCCTTCGAAAACCAAGCCGACACTTTTACCGGATCTTCGCCGCACAGATAGCGAAACATTTCAAAATAATGCGTGCCGTTCATCGCCATGCCAAAGTTTCCGGCACTTACGATAACGCTCGCAAGGCCGCCGAAAGCCTCAGACTCGACCATGGACTTCGGGAGCGTGTATTGCTCCATGAAGCGCATCTGATGGTTGATTGCCAATTTCACACCTGCGGAATTACAGGCGGAGATCATCGCTTCACAATCACGCAAGTTGGTCGCCATAGGCTTCTCGCACAGGATCATTTTGGCGCCATTTTGCGCCGCCCTGAGGACAAGCTCGCAATGCCCGGGAGCCGTCGTTGCAATGATCAGAAATTCCGGCCGGATCTGGTCGATGAGTTCAATTGCCGATATGAAGCGGCGCTCTTCCGGGATCCCATACTTGTTTCCGGCGACATCGCAAGCTTCACGATTTATGTCGCTTACTGCCACGATCGGAAGTTGGCATTGTTCCAAGACGCTGGCATGGCGCATTCCCATTCGTCCAAGGCCAATGAGGGCTGTAATCATGGTTTTCTTCTCAGTCTGCTTTGGTGTTTGTCGGCGATCTTCACTTCACTCGATAGATACCGAAATCGAGATCTAGGCGAAAGACTTAGCGTGTTTCAGGCCATCCGAAATGATGTGAGGCAACGAAGGCAGCGACTGCGAAATCAAGTGGCGTATCGATATCGAAGCTGCATTCATCATCCATAAGCCAGAACCCTGTCCGTTCAGTGAGGGCGGGTCTTTCGTCGACGATGGGTTGCCGGCGCCAAGCATAGATGGATCCGTTGAGCTCATAGCAATTGGGCAGGTCTTGTCGACGCCCATATTGCATCCCGGGCTTTGACAGCTCGATGCGGCCATCTGCGGTTTCTTCAACAAGCGTGTAATAGGGTGAAGCCTTTGCGCGTGCCACGGACACAACGTTGAGAAGGTCGGCGTTCGCTTCTAGCTTTTGGGCCGCCCCAGGAATGTCCGCAGGAGTCCTTAGTGGAGAAGTCGGTTGAAGATCGAAGAACATCTCGATCTCCCGCCCGACTTCCATTTCTGCCGTGCGAAGAGCATGACTGAGAACGGGGGGCTTCGCGACAAAGTCGGTGGCAAGCTCGTCCGGCCTTTTGACGAGTAGATTTGCGCCGGCCTCCCGCCCGATATCAAGATAGCGATCGCTGTCGCTGGAAATCGAGATAATATCAAAAATTCCCGATTGGACAGCCTGTTCTACTGTGTGCGCAAGAAGCGGCCGACCGGCAAAAGATTTGATGTTTTTGTCTGGCAGCCCCTTGGACCCTGACCGAGCCGCCACGACACACATTTTCATCTCAATGAACCTCAGGTTGACTTGTGCGGCTCTCATAGCAGAAACGGAATAGCGTTGTCCCGTGTTGATTTGTCTGACGGAAATTGACAAGGATGACGCGTTCCAATCGGGCGAGGCGCCTATTCCAGATCGCCGGGAGAGCTCCGGATAATCGCGAAGGTATTCATGTGAACACTAAATTATGCCGTATCGCCCTCGTCGGTGCAGGAAGCATGATCGCCGAGCATGCAAAGGCTTTTGCATCCCTGCCAAATGTCGAACTCGTCGGTATTGCCAACAGGACAAAAGCCAAGGCTCAGGTGATCGCCAACAATTGGAACATTCCGATTGTGAGTGATGACGTTGATGAAATGCTTGTCAGCACCCGGCCCGATTTGGTGGTGATGGCAGTGTACGAGCCGGCCATTTTTGAAGTTGCAACTCGAATACTGGCGCGTCCCGTTGACGTCTTCATGGAGAAGCCTATCGGGTTGAACCTTGAAGAAGCGCGTGCTGTTCACGGGCAGGTAAAATCTTCGGGCCGGCGTGCGTGGGTTGGTCTCAATCGGCGCACACTTGGTTCTACACTGACCGCGCTCGCAGATCTTTCCGCAAATCCCGGCCCTCGCTTCATCTATGTTCAAGACCAGCAGAGTCTCGAAGCCGCGCGGGCCATCGGTCACAATTTGGCGGTAGTCGACAATTGGATGTATGCCAACTCAATTCATCTCGTTGACTACCTAATGACTTTCGGTCGCGGAGGCGTGACTGACGTAAAGATATTGCAGCCGTGGAAGACCGGCGAATCGGGGGTCGTGCTGGCGCATGTCAGTTTCGCCTCGGGAGATCGCGGTATCTATCAGGCCGTATGGAACGGTCCAGGACCTTGGGCCTGCACGGTTTCCGCGCCGCACAGGCGATGGGAGATGCGGCCTCTGGAAAAGGCGATATTTCAAAATGCAGGCGAGCGCAGCCTGAACGAGGTTCAGGCTACAGAAGCAGATCTGCAATTTAAGCCAGGTTTTCGGGTGCAAGCTGAACAGGTGGTGGGTGCCTGGCGCGGGGAAAATACGGGAGCAGCAACGATCGACGACGCCTTGGCGACGACTGAACTCGTTGCCAAGATCTACGACCTTGGTGACGAGGTGACACGGTGACCAAACCCCGGATATGCGTGACGACCGGTACAAGGGCGGACTACGGTCTCTTGTATTGGCTCATGCGTGATCTGCACGACGATCCGGATTTCGAATTACAGATTGCGGTGTCCGCCATGCATTTGTCGCCGGCATTCGGAGAGACCGTTCGATTCATTCGAGCCGACGGTTTCAAGATCGACGCTGAAATACCCTGCCTTGACGATGATGACAGCGACGCCGGCATGGCACGCGCCTTCGGTCGCGCCATCGACGGCTTTCGCGGGGCATTCGAACAGCTTAAACCCGATTTTCTGGTCATATTGGGGGACCGGTTTGAGGCGCTTGCGGCTGCGACTGCTGCAACCTTTCTTCATATCCCGATTGGCCATATTCACGGCGGCGAAGTAACGCTAGGTGCCATGGACGATACCTTCCGGCACGCGATTACAAAAATGGCACATGTCCATTTCACGGCAGCAGGACAGTACGCTGATCGAGTGATCCGGATGGGTGAGGCGCCGGAACGAGTATTCAACATCGGCGCGATCGGCCTCGATAATTTCAGGCGGCTTTCCATACCCGATAGATTGGAATTGATGCGAGAACTCGAAATCGAACCAGAACGCGATTATGCGTTGATGACCTACCATCCGGCGACGATGGATTCGGCCTCGCCTGTTGCCGCCCTCGAGCAGATTCTTGAAGCACTGCAGTCTTTTCCGGATCTGGCCGTGATCATTACGAAAGCCAACTCTGATCCAGGTGGCAGGAAAATTAATGCGAGGCTTGAGACATTTCATTCCCAACACCCCGATCGGGTCAGGTTGGTTGCATCTCTAGGACAGTTACGCTACCTCGCGGCGATGAAACATGCGAGCGTAGTCCTCGGCAATTCATCAAGTGGCCTCATTGAGGCCCCCGCAGTGGACGTCCCGACGGTCAACGTAGGCCCACGGCAACTGGGCCGGCTGAAAGCAGTGTCCGTCATCGACACGGTCGAGGAAACCGGGGCAATCGTAAGGGCTATGACCGAAGCAATGTCGCTTTCTTTTCGCGATGCCATTAAAGACAGCGCCCCCCCTTATGGCAGGCCGGGTGACGCTACCGGTTCAGTGTTGTCAGTTCTTCGCAAGATCGATTTTGCCCGGCTGCTACAAAAGCCCTTCTATGATCTCCCCAACCAGGCCGTGGAGGAGTAGTTTTTGATTGTCCACCGGATCCGTCAACGTCTATGAAGCCTGCATTCCCGATGTTTTGGAAGAAGAAAAAGCCTTCGCTGCTCGTTGTCGGGGGAGGCGGACATGGGCGAGTTGTCCTTGAAGCAGCGTTGTTGAACAATCATTTTGCTCGCGTGGTGGCCGTCGATCCCGAGGAATATAAAAGCTGGTCGCTACAGATTGCGCGCTGCGTCGAAGACGAGAAGGAAGTTGTGCGCGACAATGAAACATGGGTATTTGTTCCGGCGGTAGGAAACGCTATCCTGCGCCAGAAATTGTTCAATGCCTATCTTGGAAAGGGATTTGCTCCCGCTTCGGTCATCCATCCGGCCTCCACAATCAGTCCTTCAGCGCGGTTGGGCCGAGGGGTCGTGGTGCTCGCTGGTATTGTCGGTGTTCAGGCAACGATCGGTGATGGCGTCATCGTTAACAACGGAGCAATCGTTGAACATGACTGTGTCGTGGGCGATTTCTCGCATCTTGCACCGGGCGCCGTGCTAGCTGGAGGTTCATCCTTGGGCGGCGGTTGCTTTCTCGGAGCAAATAGTTCAGTCCGGCATGCGACGGCTATTGTAGGCAATGTAACTGTCGGACACGGAGCGGTGGTTACGCGCGATATTGGTGCTCCGGGTGTTTACGTGGGTAGTCCGGCGAAGCTTATGTCGGATTCGAAAAAAGTCTTGGAGTAAACGCAGTGACGGTGGAGAATCGTTGTTTCATTATTGCTGAGATTGGCGTTAACCATAACGGTAACTTGGATCTCGCTCGCAAGCTTATCGATGTGGCGGTGGAGGCGGGTGCAGATGCTGCCAAGATTCAAACGTTCAAAGCCGAGGATTTGATTGTCGCAGGTACCAAGACCGTCGAATACCAGCGCCTGAACGGTGCTGAGGATGATCAATTCAGACTACTTAAATCTCTTGAGCTGTCTCACGATCAGCATCGCGAGCTTGTCGAATACTGTGCCCTGAGGGGTATCGAGTTCATGTCGACCGGCTTCGATATTGCTTCGCTTCAATTCCTCGTCGAGCTAGGAATTAGGCGGATAAAAATTCCATCCGGGGAAATCACCAACACTCCACTTGTAGAGGTTGCTGCCCGGACTTGCCTTCCGATCATCATATCGACTGGAATGGCGACCCTTGACGAGGTGCGAGACTGCATTCGGGCTGTAAGGGATGTGTGGCAGACGCTTCGGCACGACGGCGACCTGTGCATTCTGCATTGTACAACAGCCTATCCGACTGCGTTGTCGGACGTAAACCTGGCGGCCATGCATACAATGCAGAAGGCGCTCGATGAAAAGGTAGGTTACTCCGATCATACCGCTGGGATTCTTGTGCCGCCTCTTGCAGTGGCGGCAGGTGCGCGTGTCCTGGAGAAGCACATTACACTCGATCGCGAAATGCAAGGCCCCGACCATGCGGCGTCGATCGAGCCCGAGGAACTCAAGCGAATGGTGGCTGAGATCCGTCTGATTGAGACCGTTTTGGGCGATGGCATCAAAGCTCCGAAGCCCGTGGAGCTCGCTACTCGCGCGCTTGTGCGCAAGGGGCTGAAATTTGCGGCGAAGTTTCCAAAGGGTCATGTTGTCTCGGCTGCCGATCTTGTCTCGCTTCGCCCCGAAACTGGTTTGCCACCGGCTCGCTTGAAGTCTCTCGTCGGCAGAACACTCGTCAAGCCGGTCGCCATTTACGATGCTGTGGAAGAAGACCACTTCGAATTTTAACCGAACTTACCTTCTTGCGCGAGCAATTCATAACCGTTAACCAACCGGCAATTCGAAATTATAGGATGACGGCAATGCGCTTTATCCACTTAGATCCGCGTAACGACGAGCTGGACCTTTCGGAATACCGATTGGACAAAAGCAATCCTGACACCCTTTACGGTTTGCCTCAGCATGTCGCGTTCTGCTCTCGATGCGTGATCTCCAATCAGCGTCCTAACTCTACGGTTGAGCACAAGCATACCAGGGACAGCAAGAAACAAACGATCAATTTTGATTCCGAGGGTGTTTGCGACGCATGTCGAGTGGCGGAGCAGAAGGACGGCAATATCGATTGGGAAGCGCGGCGCCGGGAATTGCAGGTACTGTGTGACAAGTACCGCTCGAGGAACGGCCACTATGACTGCTTGGTGCCCGGTTCGGGCGGCAAGGACAGCTTCTACCAATCGTGGATGCTGAAATACGAATTCGGCATGAACCCACTCACGGTAACATGGGCGCCCCACGTCTATACCGAATGGGGCTGGCGCAATTTTCAGCGCTGGATCCACTCGGGTTTTGACAACTACCTTCTGACGCCCAACGGCCGGGTAAAGCGCTTGATCACACGCCTTGCGGTGGAGAACCTGTTCCATCCATTCCAGCCGTTTATCTTCGGCCAGAAGTCATACGCGCCGAAAATGGCGGCGCGAATGAACATACCTCTGATCTTTTATGGTGAGAATGAAGCGGAGTACGGGAATCCGATCGCAGATATGACATCTGCAAAACGCGACTATTCCTATTTTTCGACTGCGGATGACAGTGAGATCTTTCTCGGCGGCACGTCCATTCAGTCGCTGATCAACGATTATGGTGTTCGTGCGCCGGATCTCGATGTCTACCGTCCTTCCAATCCGGACGAGCTGAGGGAGAAGGGCATCGAGGTCCATTATCTCGGATACTATCTGAGGTGGCATCCGCAATCGGCTTACTATTTTGCTGTCGAGCACGGCGGTTTTGAAGCGTCGCCCGAGCGGACGCCCGGCACTTACTCGAAATACAACTCGATCGACGACCGTATCGATGATCTTCATTATTATACGACGTTCATCAAGTTCGGTATTGGCCGCACAACCTACGACGCCGCGCAGGAAGTTCGATCCGGTGACCTGGAACGCGAAGAGGGCGTGGCTCTCGTCCGGCGCTATGACGGCGAGTTCCCCGAGCGTTTTGCCGATGAACTGATGGAATACCTCAGCTTGCCTGAGAAAGAATTCCCCGATGCCTCAAAGCAGTTTGAAGCGCCGATTATGGATCGCGCCTATTTTCATGCGCTGTCAAACCGCTTCCGGTCCCCTCATCTTTGGGCCTATGACAATGGTGAATGGAAGCTGCGCCGCAGCGTATTTACCCAGAACTGAGTGCCAGGAATATGAACATTCGCCTTATCGCACGTCTTGATGTCAAGCTGCAGCACTTGATTAAGGGTGTGCAAATGGAGGGCTGGCGTAAGATGGGCAACCCTGGTGAACGAGCGAAGCTCTATTACCATCAGGGTGCGGACGAACTCTTGTACATGGATGTCGTTGCAAGCCTTTATGAGCGCAACAATCTGACGGACATTGTTCGTGAGGTCGCACAGGAGGCGTTTGTGCCGATCACCGTCGGGGGCGGAATAGGCGATCTTAAGTCGGCCAAGCAATTGCTTGATGTCGGTGCCGACAAGGTGGCGGTAAACACAGCTGCGACCAAGCGGCCCGCAATATTACAGGAAATTTCCGATACCTATGGCTCCCAGGCGATGGTTCTTTCCATCGAAGCAAAGCGTCTGCCGCAAGGTGGCTGGGAGGCTATGACGGATAATGGGCGTAATCATACTGGGCTGGACGTCGTCAGATGGGCTGTGAGGGGTGCGGAGCTTGGCGCAGGCGAGATCCTCATCACGTCGATTGATCGCGACGGTACAATGAAGGGTATGGATACCGAACTCATCGAAGCCGTCACGCGAGAGGTCGATATTCCCGTAATTGCTTCCGGGGGAGCAGCAGGCGGCACCCATGCAACCGAAGCTGTCCGGTCGGGCGCGACGGCTGTTGCCTTCGCGAAGGCCCTCCATTCCGACTCAACCGATTTTGGGCAATTGCGGCAAGAGCTAAAGCAGGTTGGAATACCGGTCAGAACACCAAAGAAAGTAGTGGTCGGAGTATGAACCAAGTTGTTGTTGTTGATTACGGCATCGGTAATGTTTTCTCCGTCTGCAACGCTCTCAAGCAGATTGGCGCTGAGCCGCAGTTGACGCGCGACATCCCCACAATTCTGCGGGCTGAAAGAGTAATCTTGCCTGGTGTGGGTGCCTTCGGCCGTGCCATGGATGCATTGCGGGGCTTTGGTCTCGACGAAGTCCTCGGCAGTTACGTCGCGACAGGCCGTCCTTTTCTTGGGATCTGCATCGGCATGCAAGTCCTGATGGATTCATCACTGGAGTTCGGAGCCCATGCTGGTCTGGGGTTTATTCCGGGCACGGTAGAACGCATTCCGTCGGTGGATAAGGCTGGCAATCCTTTGCGTGTGCCGCATATTAGCTGGAGCAAGGTGAAGCCGGCGGCGGGCGTTCTCTCGGAACAATGGCAATCTACGCCGCTCTCTGGCGATGAGGATCACCAGGAGTTCTATTTCGTTCATTCTTATCATTCAAAGCCGACCGATGCTTCGAACCTTCTCGCCGTTGTCGATCACGGGGGCAACGACGTGACCGCGGCCATTACGAAGGACAATATTGTCGGCGTGCAATTTCATCCTGAGCGTAGCGGCCTAGCGGGCCTGAATCTGCTCGGAAAGTTTATGGGCGGTCCTTAACCACAACAACTCTACGAAAGATCGCGCCTGTCATGCTCTATCAGGTTGCGAAACGCTCGGACGGTGGCTAAGGCAGTAACCCTCAAGAGGAAATCTCTAGAATTGGATAGGCGCATGCTCAATTTCGCTCTCGTCGGATGTGGTCGGATTGCTGTTCGCCATTCCGAACTCCTGGGCCTCAACCAGATTGATGGCGCACGTCTCGCGGCAG